>DATILF010000315.1:0-15814 GCA_035476755.1 Ramlibacter sp. | reverse complement strand
GAACATGCCTGGGCAGAACTGGCACGCCTGGACGCGGGCGGTTGGCACTCCAGCACTTACGCGGGCGAGCCCCTCCCGACCCTGGAAAACATCTCCCGCTTCTGCCTGGCCAACGGCCATCTGCTGAACATCGAGATCAAGCCCACGCCCGGCACCGAGCGACAGACAGGCGAGGTGGTAGCGCGACATGCACAGCGGCTGTGGAACAACGCCCCCGTGCCGCCACTGCTCACCTCGTTCGAGCCGGAAACGCTGGAAGGCGCCCTGGCTTCGGCGCCGATGCTGCCGCGCGGCCTGCTGCTGGACCGCTTGTGGAAGGGCTGGCTGGAAACGGCGCTGTCGCTCGATTGCGTGGCCATCGTGTGCGACCATGGACTGTGGGATACGAGCAGCATCACGCAGGCAAAGAGCGCGGGCTTCCGGTGTCTGAGCTACACGGTCAACGACGAGCCGGCCGCGCAGCGGCTGATCGGCCTGGGCACCGACGGCATCATCACCGACCGGGTCGATCTGTTCCCGCCGGCCTAGCTGGCGCTCGCGTGGCGGGCGTTGTCCGCGACTGCCGCGAGTGTGAAAGTCTATTGTTCGAAGGTTCTAGGCAGGCCTCAACAATCTCCGCCGGCCGCCCGGCGACCCCAACACGAGAGAACTTCCAACTGACGCCTGCTGGAGCTCATCCGCTGATTCTGCGGCTCGTGCAGAGAACTTCTGCCACCCCGCGCGAGGTGTTTCGCCATTCACGCGCGCGCCCTCCGTTTCGACAATGCATGGGCCAGTCATTGGCTGTTCACCGTCGGTCGATGGCGGGCACGACGACACCCGGAGACAAGAAACGCGATGAAGTACTTGCGACATGTGTGGGCCCTTACGGCAATGGCCGCCGCGGCGGGCCTGGCGGGCTGCGGCGGCGGCAATGCCGACGCCAATCCCTTGACGATCTCAACGCTCAGCAACCGGGCGGACCTGATCAGCGACGGCAACGCGCTGGTGGAAGTGCGGCTGCCCGCAGGGGCCGATGCCGCCTCGATGAAGGTGGAGCTCAATGGGCGGGATGTGACCTCGGCCTTCACCGCTGCAGACGGCGCAGCCCGGCGCGGCCTGGTGGTCGGCCTGGCCGAAGGCCGCAACGCGATCACCGCGCAGGCGAACGGTGCCCGCGCGGCCGAACTGGCGGTGACGAACACGTCCCGCAGCGGCCCAATCCTGGCCGGCCCGCACCTGATGCCTTACGTCTGCGCCACGCGCGTGGCGCAGGCGGCCACGCCGACCACGGCGGCCACCAATGCCAGCGGCTTCAGCACCGAAGCAACCGACGCGAACTGCAACATCGCAGCGGAGACGTATTTCTTCTACCGCACCACGACCACGGCCTGCTCGATGGCCAATCCGTTCCCCACCGCCGCGGCCAACGCCTGCTTCAAGCCCTATACCGTGGCCGACCCGGCACCGGCCGACCTGGCCACCACCACCACTGAAGCGGGCGCCCGGGTGCCCTACATAGTGCGACTTGAGCGCGGCGTCATCAACCGCGGCATCTACGAGATCGCCGTGCTGTTCGACCCCGCGAAACCATGGACCAACGGGCTGGCGCCCCAGGGCACCTGGACCGGCAAGGTGGAATTCCTGTTCGGCGGTTCCAGCGGCCAGGCCCGCCGGCAGTTCCGCCCGGCCAGCTCATGGACCGACAACGCCGCATTGGCCAAGGGCTACCTGGTCGCCACCAACAGCCTCGTCGATGCCTCGCGCAACTCCAACCGGGCCCTGATGACGGACACGGTGATGATGATGAAGGAGGACATCACCGAGCGCTACGGCGCAATCAAGCACACGATCGGCAACGGCTGCTCCGCCGGTTCGATGACGGCCCATGTGCTCAGCGCCACCTTCCCGGGCCTGCTCGATGGCCTCGTCACCTCGTGCGCGCTGAACGACCCCGAATCGTCCAACCAGGAAAGCGTGGACTGCGGGCTGCTGGTGGAGGCCTATGACAAGCCACGCTGGCGCGAATTGATGGCGACCAGCGGCCACAGCCTGGCCGAGATCAACAAGCGCAAGGCCGCGATCAACGGCCACCCGGACCACACCGCCTGCATCGGCTGGTTCAACAGCTTCGGCCCCAACAAAGCCGCCGGCAACTACGACACGATCCGCGAGGTGACCGTCGCCAACCGCGACACCGGCCTGATCACCGAGCGCAAGCTCGCGGCGCCGACGAATCTGTGCCAGCTCCCGGTGAGCGAGGTCTACCACCCCGTCAACAATCCGACGGGGCTGCGCTGCTCGCAATGGGACCACGCCGAGGCGGTGTTCGGCAAGCGCGCCGACGGCCAGCCCAACTCCACCCGCGACAACAGCGGTGTGCAATATGGCCTGAAGGCGCTGAAGGCCGGCACCATCACGGCCGAGGAGTTCATTGCACTCAACGAGATCGTAGGCAGCGCCAACCGCGACGGCACCAACGTGCCGGAGCGTGCCGTGGCCGACCTCAGCGCCCTGCAGACCGTGTACCGCAGCGGCCTGATGCCCGACTACAAGCTGCTGGCGCGCGTGCCCATCCTCGATTTCCGAGGCTATGACGACAGCCTCACGCCGCCGGTCAGCAACACGGGCAGCAGCGGCCTGCACCAAATCTGGAAGAGTTTCGCCAACCGCGAGCGCCTGCAGAAGGCCAACGGCACGGTGGGCAACCACGCCATGTGGCGCTACGGGGTGAGCCCGAACGGCTTCTTACCGAGCCCCGCCATGGCCGAGGAAGGCTTCAACGTGATGGACCAGTGGCTCACGGCGCTCAAGGCGTCGAACTCCGGCGCGCTGGAGCAGCGCGTGCTGACCAGCCGCCCGGCTTCGGCCCTCGACCACTGCCTGCTGAGCAGCGACCCTACGCAGTCGATCAAGGTGACCGATCCCGCCATCTGCGACGCCGACCCGCTGCTCAAGCGCGCGATGTCTCCGCGGGAGGCCGCAGGCGGCCCGCTCACGAACGACCTGCTCAAATGCCAGCTGAAGCCGCTGGAGACGGCGGATTACCTGCCCGCGACGCTCTCGGCCGGCCAGGTCGAGCGGTTGCGCGCCGCGTTCCCCACCGGCGTGTGCGACTACAGCAAGCCGGGCGTCGGCTTCCAGGCCTCCTGGGGCGTGACCACCTTCGCCAGCGGCCCCGGCGGCCAGCCGCTGCCGTTGGCGCCGGTCTCGACGCCGCGCTAACAGCGGCTCATTCCGCCAGCCCACGGGTTCGCCAACCGCGGCTGCATTGAAGTGACGGGTACGCCACCGGAGGTTCGCGCTTTCGGCGGCGTAGCATCGTGGGTGTTGTCGCACCACACCATCTCCATCCACCACGTCGAAGAGGCCCTGCGCGGCGCGCGGCGCCGCGGTCTCGCCGTGGCGCCCCTGCTCACGCGCGCCGGCATCCCGCCCACCTTGCTGCAGGTGCCGGCCGCGCGCGTCTCGCAGGCGCAATACGCCGCGTTGCTGCGCGTGCTGCGCTGGACGCTGGGTGACGAGCTGTGGGGCCTACTGGAGCGGCCCGTGCCGCTGGGCAGTTTCGCGCACTGCGGCTGCCTCCTGGTGCAGGCGCCCACCGTCGGCGATGCCATGCGCACCGGCTTCCGCTTCTTCCACGGCCTGCTCGACGCCTTCGTGCCGCGCTTGACGGTGGCCCGCGGCGAAGCTTGCATGACGATCGTGCCGCGCGCGCCGGGCAACGAGTATGCGCAACGTGCCTTCCTGTTTTTGAGCTGCGGCGTGGCCTCCTGGCTCGCCGCGAGCCGCCTGCCGCTGGCGCGCGTGGAATATCGTGGCCCGCCGCCGCCACAGGCGACCGAGGTGGACCGCTTGTTCCAGGCCAAGGTGGCGTACGACTGCCAGCAATACCGGACGTGCTTCGACGCGCGCTGGCTGCAGATGCCCGTGGCGCAAAACGCGCAGAGCCTGCGCGAGTTCCTACGGCAGGCGCAGGCCAACCTGCTGTTGAATTATCGCGACCCCGCAAACGTCACCGACCAGATCCGCGCCCTGCTGCGCAGCCGGCTGCGAGACGAGCTGCCGTCGCTGGAGGAGGTGGCGAGGCAGCTCGGCATGGCGCAGCAGACCCTCAGCCGGCGGCTGCGCGAGGAGGGGCAGGCATTCCAGGCGCTGAAGGATCACCTGCGACGGGATGCGGCAATCGAGCTGTTGCAAAGGCAGGACCTGACGCTGATCGACATCGCGGAGCAGCTCGGATTCTCGGAAGCAAGCACCTTTCACCGGGCCTTCAAGAAATGGACGGGGCTGGGGCCGGGGGAATTTCGGAGAGCAGGGTAAAGGGGTGTGCTTCGGTACATCGGCGGCATTGCGCGGCATCCCGGGCTGGACACCGAAAAGGCGCAGCGATCAACGCAGGTCGCCGGCGAGCGACGCCAGGGTCTCGGGCGCGATCTTCACATGGGCCGGATAGTTGCGGTGGTCGCAACCCAGCGTCACGCCGGCGCCAACCTTGATCGCCGATGCCATGGCCGGGCTGAACTCGAAGCGCACGAAATGCACCGCCGAGGTCTTCTCGTCGTTCTCGCGGTCCAGGTCCTCGTCGGCGATGGCGTACACGCGTTCGTGGCCTTCGACCTCGACGAACATGCGGTCCTCCACGCCGATCAGCCGCGCAAGTTCCCGCCGGCGCTCGTTCTCGTCGGGGTACTCGATCATCATCGTCGCCTTCCAGTTGCTGCCGTCCGGCATCAGCGGGGCGTACGCCTCGATCTCCTGGTCGATGCCTTCTTCCTCGAAGATCTTCTCGATGCGCAACATCTCCTGGATCTGGTAGCGGATGGTCATCTCGCTTTCGAACTGCAGCGTGATGTGCTCTCCCAGCGGCACGCTGCGCAGCTTGCGATGCGCGATGACATCCGCCTTGTGCGCCTTGCGGTACTTGCTGTACGCCTCCAGCGTCATGAGGCTGTCGCGCGTGATGTTTCCGGTGAGTTGCATGGTCATTCCAATCCGTACGCCATCCGCACCAGCGACAGCGGGTGCTCCAGTTTCGGCGTGCCCAGCGCGTTGCGATCGAAACCCTGGTTGATGTGGTGGCCGCCCAGAGGGCAGTCGGAGCTGATGTAGTCGGGCAGGCCGCCCTGCGGGTGCTCGGCCATGCGCTTGAAGAGCGGCTTGCCGATCTTCATCGCTATCTCGTGCGTGGGCAGCTTAACCCCGTACGTGCCGGCATGGCCGGAGCATCGTTCATTGGTCTGCACGAAGGTGCCCGGGACCATCTTGAGCATTTCCTCGGTCTTCTTGCCGATGTTCTGCACCCGGCCGTGGCAGGGAATCTGATAGCTGATCTTGCCCAGCGGCCGGCTGAAATCGGTCTTCAGCAGGCCATCGCGCTTGCGCGCCATGAGGTACTCGAAAGGGTCCCACATGGCTTCCTTGACGGCCTGCACCTGCGCGTCATCGGGGTACATGAGCGGGAGTTCCTGTTTGAACATCAGCGTGCAGCTGGGCACGGCCGACAGGATGGCGTAGCCCTCCTCGGCGTATTTCGCCAGCACCGGGATGTTCGCTTCCTTGCCCTTGTTCACTGATTCCAGGTCGCCCAGTTCCAGCTTGGGCATGCCGCAACACTTTTCCTTGTTCACCAGGACGTAGGGCACCTCGTTGTGCGCCAGCACCTTGAGCAGGTCCATGCCGATGCCGGGCTCGTTGTAGTTCACATAGCAGGTGGCATAGATCGCCACCTTGCCGGGCGTCTTGACGCCGTCCCTGACGCTGAAATCCTTCGATTTCGGCGCCGCGGAGCGGAACTTGCGCGTGGCCAGGGCGGGCAGCCATGCGTTGCGATCGACGTTCAGCACCTTTTCCATGGCAGCGCGAGCGGGCCGGGTCTGGTTCACGGCGTTGGCGACCTGAACCACGATCGGAATACCGGCGAACTGGCCATGGACATCAGTGGAGGACAGGAACTTCTCACCGAGGGTGACTTCGCCCTTCTTGAACTTGATCGCCTTGGCGCGCAGCATGGTGTGCGGGTAGTCCACATTCCACTCGTGCGGCGGCACGTACGGGCACTTGGTCATGTAGCACAGGTCGCACAGGTAGCACTGGTCCACCACCTTCCAGTAGTCCTTCTTCTCGACGCCGTCCACCTCACCGGTCTTGCCTTCATCAATGAGGTCGAACAAAGTCGGGAAGGACGCGCACAGGCTCACGCAGCGACGGCAGCCATGGCAGATGTCGAAGATGCGTTCGAGCTCGCCGAACGCCTTGCCCTCGTCGTAGAAGTCCGGGTTCTTCCAGTCGATCGGATGGCGCGTGGGCGCTTCCAGGTTGCCTTCGCGGGGTGCGGCCATGTCTCTTGTCTTTCCAGGGGCGGTTGCTTGGCATTGGGCGCTGCCGCGAGGGCAACGCCCAACACCAACCAGCCGGGGTCAGTCCACCAGCTCGTTGAGCGCCCTGGTGTAGCGGTTGGCGTGCGAACGCTCCGCCTTGGCCAGCGTCTCGAACCAGTCGGCGACTTCGTCGTGGCCTTCCTCGCGCGCGGTCTTGGCCATGCCCGGGTACATGTCGGTGTACTCGTGGGTCTCGCCGGCGACGGCGGCCGTCAGGTTGTCGCGCGTGGGGCCGATCGGCAGGCCCGTGGCCGGGTCGCCGCACTGCTCGAGCCATTCCAGGTGGCCGTGCGCGTGGCCGGTCTCACCTTCGGCCGTCGAGCGAAACAAGGCTGCCACGTCGTTCTGGCCTTCCACGTCGGCCTTGTTTGCGAAGTAGAGGTAACGGCGGTTGGCCTGCGATTCGCCTGCGAAGGCGGCTTTCAGGTTTTCTTCCGTCTTGGAGCCTTTGAGTGCTGCCATGGGAAATCTCCTAATGGGTTGATGAAATGACTCGTTGCGCCTTGATCACGGGGGTCAAAGACTCAATGAGGGTAGCCCTCCCGGGGCCGCGCGTCTAATTGGCCGCCTCAATCGGGTCGATTGAGTATCGCTATTAATTTCAATTAGTCAATAGCAAATTATCCGCGAGGCGGTCGAGCCGGTTGGAGATTGATAGAGATTACGTTATAGTAAATGCATTACGCATTGTTAAATCCAGGAGAACCCATGGCCGCCGTACTCATGGACGCCGCCGCCCTGCCGGCGCCGCCCCCCATCCATCAACTGCACCATTACGCCTACCGTGCGAAGGATGCCGAGGAAACGCGCCATTTCTACGAGGACATCCTGGGCTTGCCGCTCTACCACATCATCCAGAGCGATGTGGTGCCGAGTACCGGCGAGTACTGCCCGTACACGCACTTTTTCTTCCGGCTGCAGGACGGCTCGTTCATCGCCTTTTTCGACCTGGGCAACGATGAGGCCGCCCTGCCCTCGCCGAACACGCCGCTGTGGGTCAACCACATCTCGTTTCGCGTCGATTCCCAGCAAGCCCTGCGGGACATGAAGGCCCGGCTGGAAGCCCATGGCGTGGAAGTGCTCGGCGTGACCGACCACCACATCTTTCACAGCATTTACTTCTTCGACCCAAACGGCGTGCGCCTGGAGCTCACCGCCCAGCTGGCTGACGAGTTCCAGATGCTGCAGGAGAGCAAGACGGCGCACGCGCGGCTTGCCGAATGGACGGCGCGCAAGGAACAATGGCGCAAGGACCGGGCTGCGGGCAAGGCGTCAGAGCCGCTCAAGCCCCAGCGCAACGACCGGCCGGAATTCGCCGCGAAGAAATAGCGATCGCACCGGGCGTGCCCCGGAAACGAAAGACAGAACCGCAATGACGCAGCAACCGGAAATCATGGCCGAGGGCTACCAGAAGACAGCATTCACCAACGGCTATGAGTTCACCCAGGGCGGCGGTTATGCGCTGCCCGAATACCCATTCGCCGAACCGCCCGAGGTGCGATCGGGCGAGCCCAGCCACCACCCCATCGTCATCGTGGGCGGTGGGCTGGCCGGCCTGACGCTGGCCTGCGCCCTCGCCCGGTACGGCGTGCCGGCCATCCTGTTGGATGAGGACAACACGGTCGGGGTCAAGGGTGCCTCGTCCCGCGGCATCTGCTACACGCAGAAGTCGCTCGAAATCTTCCATCGGCTGGGCATCTACGACCGCATCGCCGCCAAGGGTATCCAGTGGAGCATCGGCCGCACCTTTGCCGGAAACGACGAGGTGTACTCCTTCGACCTGCGCCAGCAGGGCGCGTACAACCTCTCCGTGCAGCCACCGTTCATCAACATCCAGCAGTTCTACATCGAGGGCTACCTGGTCGAGCGGATCCAGGAACTCGGGAACGTGGAGCTGCGCTGGTGCAACCGCGTCACCGCCTTCGAGCAGGACAACGAGTGCGCCACGCTGACCGTGTCGACCCCCGCGGGCGAGTACACCATGCGCGCCGACCACGTGATCGACGCGACCGGCTCGCACACCCCGTTTCGCGGCTGGGTGGGCGCCAGCGTCACGGCGAAGAAAGGCGACGACCGCTGGTGCATCGCCGACGTCCGTTTCGCCAGGCACCCGCCGGTGGAGCGCCACACCTGGATCGAGGCGCCGTTCAACGAGAACCGGGCGGTATGGCAACACCTGATGGGCGACGACGTGTGGCGCATCGACTACCAGATGGCCCCCAACGCGGACCCTGAATACGTGAGCCGGGAAGACGTGGTGCGAGAGCGCCTCACCCACCAGTTCGGCAAGGACTGCGCTCTCGAGATCGTCTGGGTCGGGCCCTACGCCTATCGCAGCGAATGTATCGACCACATGCGCCACGGCCGGGTATTCTTCATGGGCGACGCGGCCAAGGTGGTCAGCCCCTTCGGCGCCCGCGGCGGGAACACGGGTATTGCCGACGCGGACAACCTGGCCTGGAAGCTCGCGGCCGTGCTCAAAGGCCAGGCCGCGCCGGCACTGCTGGACAGCTACCACGACGAGCGCCATGAAGCCGCCCGCCAGAACGTCCAGGTGACCAATCGCACCGCCCGGTTCCTGCGCCCCGCCGACGGCGCCGAGAAACTCTTTCGCACAGCCGCGCTGAGCCTGGCGCGGCAATACGTCTTCGCGCGCCAGTTCGTGAACACCGGACGGATGGCCGTCGCGAACACCTACACACATTCCTCAGCCTGCGAGCCCACCGGGGGCCTGTCGATGCAGAACGTGTCGTTTCACTGGGGCGACGGCAGCAGCGGCACCGTGAACGACCTGCTGCATTGGGCTCAGGGCCGCCTGCTCCTGCTGCTGTTCGGCGACCTGCCGCGCAGTTGCCTGGAGCGGCTGGTCGCCTTGTGCGAAACCGCGCCACTGCGCTGCGTGCAGGTGCTTGGGGCCGACGACCCACCCACCGCGGCGGAACATGTGCGCGATCCGCAGGGCCACCTGCAGGGTGCATGCCATGTGTTCGGCCATGCCTGGGCGCTGGTCCGGCCCGACAGCTACGTGGCGGCCACCGGCGAAAGCATCGACGGTTCGCTGGTGCACGCCGTGGCCAAGGCGCTAGGCGCCGTCGAACCCGCCGAGGAGGCCGCATGAAAACCAACCTCCACCTTCAGGATGCCGACGCCTTCTACGAGCAGTTGCTGGACGCCCACCAAGGCCTGTCCCCCGAGCAGTCCGAGCTGCTGAATGCGCGCCTCATCCTGCTGCTGGCCAACCAGGTGGGCGACGCCAAGGTGCTCAGGGAATGCGTCGAGGCGGCGAAACAACTGCCGTAGCAGCCGGCCTGTCCGGCTCCTGATCCGGAGTGGTATCGTTCAGCTCTTCGCGGAGCGGGAAATACATGATTCTGGTCACTGGAGGCTGTGGTTTCATCGGGTCGGCATTCATCCTGGACTGGGTGTCCCAGGGCCATGGGCCGGTCGTCAATCTGGACCTGCTGACGTACGCCGGGCATTTGGGCAACCTGGACAGCGTGCAAGACCACCCGGCTTACCGCTTCGTGCACGGCGACATCGCCGACTCGGCGCTGGTGGGCAGCCTGCTGGCCGAGCACCGGCCGCGGGCCGTGGTTCATTTCGCCGCCGAAAGCCACGTGGACCGATCCATCGCGGGCCCGCTGGCTTTCGTGCAGACCAATGTGCTGGGCACGGCTCGCCTGCTGGAGGCCGTCCTGGCGTATTGGCAAGGCCTGCCCCCCGCTGACGCTGCCGCGTTCCGGTTTCTGAATGTGTCGACCGACGAAGTCTATGGTTCGCTGCTGCCGGACGAGCCGCCGTTTTCCGAGCAGCGCAAGTACGAACCCAACAGCCCCTACTCGGCCTCCAAGGCCTCGGCCGACCACCTGGTTCGCGCCTGGCGCGAGACCTGGGGCCTGCCCACCCTGACCACCCATTGCTCCAACAACTACGGGCCGCGCCAGTTCCCCGAGAAGCTCATTCCGCTCGTAATCCACAACGCACTGAAAGACATGCCGCTGCCCGTGTACGGCGATGGCCTGCAGGTGCGGGATTGGCTGCATGTCGAAGACCATTGCGCGGCGCTGCGGGCGGTGCTGGCCTCGGCCAACCCGGGCGACACCTTCAACATCGGCGGGCGTTCCGAGCGCACCAACCTTTCGGTGGTGCACACCATCTGCACGGCGCTCGATGCGCTGCGGCCCAAGCCATCAGGCGGCAGCTACGCGAGCCAGATCGTCCATGTCACCGATCGCCGAGGCCATGACCGCCGCTATGCCATCGACGACCGCAAGATCGCCACGACGCTCGGCTGGCGGCCCTCGATTGATTTCGACCAGGGCATCCGGCGCACGGTGGCCTGGTACCTGGACCACCAGGCATGGGTCGATTCCGTGACCAGCGGCAGCTACCGGCAGTGGCTGGACCAGCAATACGCGCGGCCGCGACAATCGGCATGAATGACCGAGACCTCCGCCATGATTGAACCCAAGCCACGCAAAGGCATCGTGCTGGCCGGTGGTTCCGGCACGCGCCTGCACCCAGCCACACTGGCCATTTCCAAGCAGCTGCTGCCGGTCTTCGACAAGCCCATGGTCTATTACCCGCTGGCCACGCTGATGCTGGCCGGCATCCGCGAGGTGCTCATCATCAGCACCCCGCAGGACACGCCCCGTTTCCAGCAGCTGCTGGGCGACGGCAGTGCCTGGGGAATGACAATCGCCTACGAGGTGCAGCCGAAGCCCGAGGGCCTGGCCCAGGCGTTCGTCATCGGCAAGGCCTTCCTGGACGGCGCGCCCAGCGCTCTGGTGCTGGGCGACAATATCTTTTTCGGCCACGACCTGGTGAAGCTGCTGGCCGACGCCAACGCACAGGCATCGGGCGCGACCGTCTTCGCCTACCACGTGCAAGACCCGCAGCGGTACGGCGTGGTCGCCTTCGATGCGCAAGGCCAGGCCACCTCCATCGAGGAAAAGCCCGAACAGCCCAAGAGCAATTGCGCGGTGACCGGCCTCTATTTCTACGATGCCCAGGTGTGCGACATCGCGGCGTCGGTTCAGCCTTCCGCCCGGGGCGAGCTGGAAATCACCAGCGTCAACCAGGCCTACCTTTCGCGCGGCGAGTTGCGCGTCCAGATCATGGGTCGCGGCTTCGCGTGGCTCGACACCGGCACGCACGAGAGCCTGCTGGAGGCCTCGCATTTCATCCAGACGCTGGAAAAGCGGCAGGGCCTGAAGGTGGCCTGCCCGGAAGAGATTGCATGGCGCAACGGCTGGATCGGCACCGAGGACCTGCTGGCACTGGCCCGGCCGCTCGGGCGCAGCGGCTACGGCGACTACCTGCGGGCGCTCGTGAAGGAAGCCGGCTAGTGCTCGCCGTCTCACCAACCCGCTTGCCGGGCGTCCTGGTTGTGCAGCCACGGGTATTCGGCGACGCCCGGGGCTTCTTCATGGAAAGCTGGAACCAGGCACGCTTCGACGAAGCCACGGGCCTGCAGGCCCGCTTCGTGCAGGACAACCATTCGCGCTCGGCCCGGGGCGTGTTGCGCGGTCTGCACTACCAGCTGGAGCAGGCGCAGGACAAGCTCGTTCGCGTGGTGGCCGGGCGTATCTTCGACGTGGCTGTGGACATGCGCCGATCCTCGCCGACCCTGGGCCAGTGGGTGGGCGAAGAGCTGAGCGCCGAGAACCACCGGCAGCTATGGGTTCCAGCCGGGTTCGCCCACGGCTTCCTGGTGCTGTCGGAACAGGCGGACGTCATTTACAAGACCACCGACTACTACGCCCCGGCCCA
Organism: Ramlibacter sp.; assembly: GCA_035476755.1. Classification (GTDB taxonomy): domain Bacteria; phylum Pseudomonadota; class Gammaproteobacteria; order Burkholderiales; family Burkholderiaceae_C; genus Ramlibacter. Next base: position 3,683 of record DATILF010000315.1, on the reverse strand, counting down.
TGAGCACGCCCTGGCATGGAACGACCCGCATGTGGCCATCGAATGGCCTCTGGACGCCTTGGCGGCCGCGCCGGCCCTGTCGGCCAAGGACGCCGCGGCGCGCGCCTGGGCCGACTGCGCGCTGTTCGAGTAGCCCGCCTTGCCGCCCGGGCGGCGCGGGGCGAATAAAATGCCCTGTGTGACCACCTATGCGGCGTCGTTCGATGCCGCTTTTCATTTTCCCCTGCCATGAACGAAACGCCCCAGCAACCCGGCCTGAACAGCCTGTCCAAGTCGTTCGAGCCCGCCGCCATCGAAGCCCGCTGGGGCCCGCAATGGGAGGATAGCGGCTATGCCCGCGCGGGGTACCGCGGCACCGGCCAGCCCAAGGCCGGCGAGCCCGCCTTCGCCATCCAGCTGCCGCCGCCGAACGTTACCGGCACCCTGCACATGGGGCATGCGTTCAACCAGACCATCATGGACAGCCTCGCGCGCTACCACCGGATGCGCGGGTTCAACACGGTCTGGGTGCCGGGCACCGACCACGCGGGCATCGCCACGCAGATCGTCGTGGAACGGCAATTGCAGGAACAGGGGCTCTCCCGCCACGACCTGGGCCGCAAGAACTTCGTCGCCAAGATCTGGGAGTGGAAGGAAAAATCGGGCAACACCATCACCACGCAGATGCGCCGCATGGGCGACAGCGTGGACTGGTCGCATGAATACTTCACCATGGACGACGACCTGTCCCGCACGGTCACCGAGACGTTCGTGCGCCTGTACGAGCAGGGCCTGATCTACCGCGGCAAGCGCCTGGTGAACTGGGACCCGGAGCTCAAGACCGCCGTGAGCGACCTGGAAGTGGAAAGCGAGGAGGAAGACGGCTTCCTCTGGCACATCCGCTACCCGCTGGTGGATGGCTCCGGCGCACTCACGGTCGCGACCACCCGGCCCGAGACCATGCTGGGCGACGTCGCCGTGATGGTCCACCCCGAAGACGAGCGCTACCGGCACCTGATCGGCAAGCGGGTGAAGCTGCCGCTGTGCGACCGCGACATTCCGGTCATCGCCGATGACTACGTGGACAAGGCGTTCGGCACCGGCGTCGTGAAGGTCACCCCCGCGCACGACGCCAACGACTACGCCGTCGGCCAGCGCCACCAGTTGCCGATGATCGGCGTGCTGACGCTGGACGCGAAAATCAACGACAACGCGCCGGCCGCCTACCAGGGCCTGGACCGGTTTGTCGCCCGCAAGCAGGTCGTGGCCGACCTGCAGGCCCAGGGCTTCCTCGTGGAGACCAAGAAGCACAAGCTGATGGTGCCGCGCTGCGCGCGCACGGGGCAGGTCGTCGAGCCCATGCTCACCGACCAGTGGTTCGTGGCCATGAGCAAGGTCAGCGACCAGGACCCCACGGGCAAGTCGATCGCGCAAAAGGCCATCGATGCCGTGCAGTCCGGCGCCGTGAGCTTCGTGCCGGAAAACTGGGTGAACACCTACAACCAGTGGATGAACAACATCCAGGACTGGTGCATCAGCCGCCAGCTGTGGTGGGGCCACCAGATTCCGGCCTGGTACGACGAGGACGGCCAGGTCTATGTCGCGCGCAATGAAGCGCAGGCCCAGGCCCAGGCGCCGGGCAAGACCCTGCGCCGCGACGAGGACGTGCTGGACACCTGGTACTCCTCCGCGCTGGTGCCCTTCTCCACCCTGGGCTGGCCCGAGAAGACGCAGGACATGGACCTGTACCTGCCATCCAGCGTGCTGGTGACCGGCTACGACATCATCTTCTTCTGGGTCGCCCGGATGATCATGATGACCACCCACTTCACCGGCCAGGTGCCTTTCCGCCATGTGTACATCCATGGCCTGGTGCGCGACTCGCACGGCAAGAAGATGAGCAAGTCCGAGGGCAACGTGCTGGACCCGGTGGACCTGATCGACGGCATCGCCCTGCCCCCGCTGCTTGAAAAGCGCACCACCGGCCTGCGCAAGCCCGAGACCGCGCCCACGGTGCGCAAGAACACCGAAAAGGAATTCCCGGACGGCATCCCGGCATTCGGCGCCGACGCCCTGCGGTTCACCTTCGCTTCGCTCGCCTCTCTGGGCCGCAACATCAACTTCGACGCCAAGCGCTGCGAGGGCTACCGCAACTTCTGCAACAAGCTCTGGAACGCCACGCGCTTCGTGCTGATGAACTGCGAGGGCCATGACCTGGTCGAGCAGGACAGCACGCTTACCGATGCCGACCATTGGATCGTTTCCACGCTGCAGCGGGTGGAAGCCGAGGTGGCGAAGGGCTTCGCCGAGTACCGCCTGGACAACGTCGCCAACACCCTCTACCAGTTCGTGTGGGACGAGTTCTGCGACTGGTACCTGGAGATCGCCAAGGTGCAGATCCAGACGGGCGATGCGGCGCAACAGCGCGGCACTCGCCGTACGCTGATCCGCGTGTTGGAAGCGATCTTGCGTCTTGCGCACCCGGTGATCCCATTCATCACCGAGGAGCTGTGGCAAACCGTGGGGCCCATCGCCGGCAAGACCGGGGACTCGATCAGCGTCGCGCCCTACCCGGCCACCAATGCCGCTGCGATCAACACAGAGGCCGAGGCTTATGTTGCCCGCCTGAAATCCGTGGTCGTTGCGTGCCGCACTTTGCGTGGAGAGATGAATGTCGCCCCCAGTACCCGGCTGCCGGCCTATGTGCTGGGCGATGCCTCGTTCATGCGCCAAGCGGCACCTGTTCTTCAGGCCCTCGCCAAGCTGAGCGAAGTCAAGGTCTTCGAGGACGAGGCTTCGTGGGCCGCCGCCTCAAAGGCTGCGCCGGTGGCAGTGGCGGGTGAAGCGCGGATGTGCCTGTACATGGAGATCGACGTGGCGGCCGAGAAGACCCGCATCGGCAAGGAAGTCGCCCGCTTGCAAGGCGAGCTGGCCAAGGCCCAGGGTAAGCTGTCCAACGAAGCCTTCGTAGCCAAGGCGCCGCCAGCGGTGATCGATCAGGAGCGCAAGCGAATCGCCGATTTCACGGCCACCATGGGCAAGCTGCAGGACCAGTTGAAGCGTCTGGGCTAATACCCGCAGGGCACCTATCTAATGATGAATTGGGGCGTTTTTGGCCCCGTGTTTCCGCCCGTGCCGTCCAGTTCCATAGGCCCGCTCGCCAGCTGATCGAGCTGGCTGAGGCGCGGCGCGGCCAGCGTTTCATGGATGCGATGCGCGACGTACCAACTGGCACGTAACCGCGACTCGCGCGTATGCGAACCCAGCCGCGGCGTGAGGAAGAGGTTGCTCAGCTCGTGCAACGGCGAGCCTTTCGAGGCGAAGCCTGACTCCGCACCATCCAGCATGCAGGCCTCGATACGGCCATCGGACAGCGCGCTGGCGAGCGCTTCTGCGTCGAACAGGTGGGACCGGCTGATACCCACCCAAAGCTGCCCCTGCTTGCAATGCGCGAGCATCTTGTCGTTGATGAAGCCCTGGTAGCGCGACGCATACATCACCTGGACGGAGATCGCGTCCGCGTGCGACATGAGCTCCTGCAGGCTCACGGGCTGAACCTGCAGGCGGCTCCAGATCGGCGCCGTGTGGTGGACAGCGGGGTCATACCCGATCAGCTTGGCGCCCAGCGCGTGCAGCATCAATGCCAGGGTATGGGCCGTGGGCGCGAGGCCGAAGATGCCGACCACACTGCCGTTGAGCTCGCG
>DATILF010000314.1:0-23661 GCA_035476755.1 Ramlibacter sp. | reverse complement strand
ATCCGTGCGAACAGGTCTGGCTGGTCGGGCGTGTACACCAGCACCTGCAGGCCTTCGCCCACCGGCGACAGCCGCGCCCGCACGATGGCCTTGGACTGGCCCGCATGGCGCGACAGGTGGCGGGTGTGCCAGACGATGTCGCCTGCGTCGTGCCGCATGAAGTAGCCCACGTCCAGGCTGTCCCACAGCTTCTTGTGGGCCTCGAAGGGCAGGGCGTACAGGCCCAGTTGCACCAGGGCTTCGCGCTTGCGGGCCTCGATCTCGGCATCCCGGTCGGGTGCGCGACCACCCAGCGTGCGCAGGGTGTAGCGGTAGAGGTCTTCCAGCAGCTTGCCCTTCCAGGCGTTCCAGACCTTGGGGCTGGTACCGCGGATGTCGGCCACCGTCAGCAGGTAGAGCGCCGTGAGGTAGCGTTCGTTGCCTACGCGCCGGGCGAACGCGGCGATCACGTCCGGGTTGCTCAGGTCTTCCTTCTGGGCGATGCGGCTCATGGTCAGGTGCTCGCGCACCAGGAACTCGACGAGCTTGCAGTCCTCGGGCTCGATCTGGTGGTCGCGGCAGAACCGGCGCACGTCGCGGGCGCCCAGTTGCGAGTGATCGCCGCCCCGGCCCTTGGCAATGTCGTGGAAGAGTGCCGCCACATAGAAGATGTAGGGCTTGTCCCAGCCCGCCGCGAGCTGGGAGCAGAAGGGGTACTCGTGCGCATGCTCGGCGATGAAGAAGCGGCGCACGTTGCGCAGCACCATCAGGATGTGCTGATCCACCGTGTACACATGGAACAGGTCGTGCTGCATTTGCCCGACGATGCGGCGGAAGACCCACAGGTAGCGCCCCAGCACCGAAGTCTGGTTCATCAGGCGCATGGCGTGGGTGATGCCTTCCGGCTCCATCAGCATGGCGCGGAACGTGGCGTGGTTGACCGGGTCGCCGCGGAACTTGCCGTCCATCACGCCGCGGGCGTTGTACAGCGCGCGCAGGGTGCGCGCCGAGAGCCCCTTGACGCCCACCGTGGTCTGGTACACGAGGAAGGTTTCCAGGATGGCATGCGGGTGGCGCAGGTACAGGTCGTCGCTGGCCACCTCGATGGTGCCGGCCTTGTTGAAGAAGCGATCGTTGATCTTCAGCGGCTCGTGCTGGTTGGGGTTGAGCCGCTCCTCGATGTTGAGCAGCAGGATCTGGTTGAGCTGGGTCACCGCCTTCGCGGCCCAGTAGAACCGCTTCATCAGGGCTTCGCTGGCCCGCGCGATCACCCGTCCGCTTTCGTTGATGTCTGTCCTGTAGCCGAACGACTCGGCCACGGCGGTCTGCAGGTCGAACACCAGCCGGTCTTCGCGGCGCTTGGAAATGACATGCAGCCGGGCGCGGATCAGGTTGAGAAGCGCCTCGTTGCGCTTGATCTGGCGCGCCTCGAAGGCGGTGGCCAGGCCCTTGCGCGCCAGTTCGTCCCAGCTTTTGCCGAAGCCCGCCGCGTTCGCCACCCACAGGATCACCTGCAGGTCGCGCAGGCCGCCGGGCGACTCCTTGCAATTGGGCTCCAGGGAATAGGGCGTGTTCTCGAACTTGGTGTGCCGCTGCTGCATCTCCAGCGTCTTGGCCACATAGAACGCCTTCGGATCGATGCCGGCCCTGAAGCGCTGCTCGAACGAGGCATAGAGCCTGGCGTTGCCGGTGATCAGCCGTGACTCCAGCAAGGAGGTCTGCACGGTCACATCGGATTCGGCCTGGGCCACGCACTCGGAGAGCGTCCGTACGCTGGAGCCGATGTCCAGGCCGGTGTCCCAGCAATTGCCGATGAAGGCCTCGACCTTGCGCTTGAGCTCGGCGTCGTGGTCAGCGGACGTGCCATCCGGCATCAGCACCAGGACGTCCACGTCGGAATGGGGGAACAGCTCGCCGCGGCCGAAGCCGCCCACGGCCACCAACGCGAAGGTAGAGGGAAAGTCAGCCGACTGCCACAGCAGCTTGAGCGTGGTGTCGGCTTCACGGGCCAGACGTTGCAGCACGCTGCGCACGCCGCGGGTGGAGCTGCCCTGGGCCTGAAGGGACGCCAGCAACTCGCCTTTTCGCGCCTTGTGGCCCTCGCGGATGGCCGGCAGGTCGGGCATGGCCTGGGCGGGGGCGCACCCCTCGGCGATCATGCGTTGACGAAGGGCGGCGGGGGCGGGCTGCCCGCCGAGAGGGTCAGCACCTCGTAGCCGGTCTCGGTGACCAGCACCGTGTGCTCCCACTGGGCCGACAGCGAGTGGTCCTTGGTGACGATGGTCCAGCCGTCGCTGCCGAATTCCTTCACGTCCTTGCGGCCCGCGTTGATCATGGGCTCGATGGTGAAGGTCATGCCGGGCTTGAGTTCCTCCAGCGTGCCGGGCTTGCCGTAGTGCAGCACTTGCGGCTCTTCGTGGAAGACCCGCCCGATGCCATGGCCGCAGAACTCGCGCACCACGGAAAAGCCGTTGCTTTCCGCGAATTTCTGGATGGCGAAACCGATGTCGCCCAGGTGGATGCCGGGCTTGACATGCATGATGCCCTGCCACATCGCGTCATAGGTGAGGGCGCACAGGCGCTTGGCGGCGATGGAAACCTCGCCCACCATGAACATGCGGCTGGTGTCTCCGTACCAGCCGTCCTTGATCACCGTGACATCCACGTTGACGATGTCGCCCTTCTTCAGCGGCTTGTCGTTCGGGATGCCGTGACACACCACGTGGTTGACCGAGGTGCACAGCGATGCCGGGTAGGGCGGGTAGCCCGCAGGCTGGTAGCCCAGGGTGGCCGAGGTCGTGCCCTGCTTTTTCATGCATTCGGCGGCCAGCCGGTCGATCTCCTTGGTGGTGATGCCCGGCCTGATGTGCGGGGTGAGGTAATCCAGCACCTCCGAGGCCAGCCGACCGGCCACGCGCATGCCCTCGATACCGTCGGCGTCTTTGTACGTAATACTCATAGCGTTCAATTATCCCAGAGGGCGCAATCGTCTGCCTTTGCGCCAACCCGGTCCGGGGAAGGGACGGACACGCTCGGCGGCTCCGACGCCCCAGCTAAAATACCGGGTTAATACGGAGCGTCCCCCTCAGCGGCACGCCGGACCCCGGATCCCCGACCCCCAACCCAGGCAACACCCGTGACCCTGCACATCACCGAGTTCGAGGGCGGCAATGCCCTCAGCGAGTTCCGCATCCAGCAAATTTTGCCGCGCCTGCAGGCCGTGCACGAGAAAATCACGGGGCTCGGCGCCCGCTTCGTTCACCTGGTGAGTTCGGACCATGCTCCGTCCGAGTCCGAGCGGCAGCGGCTGGCCGCGCTGCTGACCTATGGCGACCCGTACCGGCCCGCGGCCGATGGCCCTCTGATCGTGGTCGCACCCCGTTTCGGCACCGTCTCCCCCTGGGCCTCCAAGGCCACGGACATCGCCCACAACTGCGGCATCGTCATCCGGCGGGTCGAACGCGTCACCGAATTCCGCATCGCGCTCAAGAGCGGCCTGCTGGGCCAGGCCACGCTGAGCCCAGTGCAGCGTGACGCCGTGGCGGCCCTGCTGCACGACCGGATGACCGAGAGCGTCATGTTCGAGCGCTCGGCCGCCCGGGGCCTCTTCACCGAACTCGCCGCCGCGCCGATGGAACACGTGGACGTGCTGGCGGGCGGGCGCGAAGCCCTGGCGCAAGCCAACACCCGGTTCGGGCTGGCCCTGGCCGATGACGAGATCGACTACCTGGTGGACGCCTTCAAGGGCCTGGGCCGCAACCCGACCGACGTCGAACTCATGATGTTCGCGCAGGCCAACAGCGAACACTGCAGGCACAAGATCTTCAACGCCAATTTCACCATCGACGGTGTGGCGCAAGAGCGCAGCATGTTCGGCATGATCCGCAACACCCACCAGCTGAGCCCACAGCACACGGTGGTCGCCTATTCGGACAATGCCTCGATCATGGAGGGCTCGCAGGTCGAGCGCTTCATGGCCCGGCCGGACCACGGGGCCCGCTACGAAAAGCAGGACGCCTTGCACCACGTGCTGATGAAGGTGGAGACCCACAACCACCCCACGGCCATTTCGCCATTCCCGGGCGCCTCCACCGGCGCCGGCGGCGAAATCCGCGATGAAGGCGCCACCGGCCGCGGCTCCAGGCCCAAGGCGGGCCTCACGGGCTTCACGGTGTCCAGGCTGTGGGGCGGCTGGTCCGACCAGCCGGGCGGCAAGCCCGGGCATATCGCCAGCCCCTTGCAGATCATGATCGAGGGGCCGCTGGGTGGCGCCGCGTTCAACAACGAATTTGGCCGGCCCAACCTGCTGGGCTACTTCCGCGAGTACGAGCAGCAGGCGGGCGACACGATGCGCGGCTACCACAAGCCCATCATGATCGCGGGTGGCCTGGGCACGATCTCGGCCGAGCAGACGAAGAAGATCGAGTTCCCCGCGGGCGCCTTGCTGATCCAGCTGGGCGGGCCGGGCATGCGCATCGGCATGGGCGGCGGCGCCGCCAGTTCCATGGCCACCGGCGCGAACGCAGCCGAGCTGGACTTCGACTCGGTGCAGCGGGGCAATCCCGAGATCGAGCGCCGCGCCCAGGAGGTCATCAACCACTGCTGGGCGCAGGGCGAGGCCAACCCGATCCTGGCAATCCATGATGTGGGCGCGGGCGGCTTGTCCAATGCCTTCCCCGAATTGAGCAACGACGCCGGGCGCGGTGCGCGCTTCGACCTGCGCCAGGTGCCCCTGGAAGAGTCCGGCCTGGCGCCCAAGGAAATCTGGTGCAACGAGAGCCAGGAGCGCTACGTGCTGGCCATCGCGCCCGAATCGCTGGCGCAGTTCAGGAGCTTCTGCGAGCGCGAACGCTGCCCGTTCGCGGTGGTGGGCGTGGCGACCGAGGAACGGCAATTGGTGGTTGGTGATGTCGAACTTTCCCTTCCCCCGCTGGGGAAAGGCCGGGATGGGAGCGAAACACCCGTTGACATGCCCATGAACGTCCTTCTGGGCAAGCCGCCCCGGATGCACCGCGACGTGAAAACGGTGCCGCGCCAGTTCGCGCCCATCGACCTCACGGGCGTCAAGCTGCAGGACGCCGCGATCCAGGTGCTGAGCCACCCCACAGTGGCGTCCAAGCGATTCCTCATCACCATCGGCGACCGCACCGTGGGCGGCCTCTCCCACCGCGACCAGATGGTCGGCCCCTGGCAAGTGCCGGTGGCCGATTGCGCGGTGACGCTGGCCGATTACAAGGGGTTTGCCGGCGAGGCGATGAGCATGGGCGAGCGCACGCCGCTCGCCACGCTGGACGCGCCGGCCTCGGGCCGCATGGCGGTCGCCGAAGCCATCACCAACCTGCTGGCCGCGCCCATCGAGCTGCCCCGCGTCAAGCTCTCGGCCAACTGGATGGCCGCCTGCGGCGAGCCCGGTGAAGATGCGGCCCTGTACGAAACCGTGCGTGCCGTGGGCATGGAACTGTGCCCTGCGCTGGGCATCTCCATCCCCGTCGGCAAGGACAGCCTGTCCATGCGCACGCAGTGGCCGGACGGCGACGCCCGCAAGAAAGTCACGTCGCCGGTGAGCCTGATCGTCACCGCCTTTGCCACGCTCGCCGATGTGCGGCCCACGCTCACGCCGCAGCTGGACGCCACGAAGGACACGACCCTGGTGCTGATCGACCTGGGCAAGGGCCGCGGCCGCATGGGCGGCAGCATCCTGGCGCAGGTGCTCGGCCAGGTCGGCCATGAGGTGCCCGATCTGGACGATGCGCAGGACCTGGTCAAGCTGGTCGAGGCCGTGAACGCGTTGCGCGCGGCCGGCCAGCTGCTGGCCTACCACGACCGCAGCGACGGCGGTTTGTTTGCCGCCGCCTGCGAGATGGCCTTCGCCGGGCAGGTGGGTGTCGCGCTGAACGTGGACATGCTGGTGACCGAAGGTGACGGCATCAGCGACAGCCGAGCCGATTTCGGCGACGCCAAGAACTGGGCCGCCCAGGTGGGGCCGCGCCGTGACGAGCTGACGCTCAAGGCGCTGTTCAACGAGGAGCTGGGCGTTCTGCTGCAGGTGCCCACTGACGCTCGCAACGACGTCATGCAGACCTTGCGCGCCCATGGGCTGTCGAAATTCAGCCACTTTGTCGGCACGACACGGCCGATTGCGTCCCAGATCGACGTGGGCAAGGGCGAAGTGCAGGTCTGGCGCGACACCAAGGCGGTGTTCTCCGCCAAGCTGGCCGACCTGCACCAGGTCTGGGACAGCGTGAGCTGGAAGATCTGCCGCGAGCGCGACAACCCGTTGGGGGCCGATGCCGAACATGCGGCGGCCGGCGACCCGGCGGATCCGGGCCTGCAGGTGTTCATTCCCGTAGGCGCAGCGCAGGGCGAGGCCGTTGCTCCCTACCTGAACCTGGCCCGCCCCAAGGTCGCCATCCTGCGAGAGCAGGGCGTCAATTCGCACGTGGAGATGGCCTACACGTTCACTGAAGCCGGCTTCGAGGCCTACGACGTGCACATGACCGACCTGCAATCCGGCCGCGCCCGCCTCGAGGATTTCAAGGGCTTCGTGGCCTGCGGTGGGTTCAGCTATGGCGACACGCTGGGCGCCGGTATCGGCTGGGCCCGCAGCATCATGTTCGACCCGCGGCTGGCCGGTCAATTCCAGGCCTTCTTCGGGCGCGCCGACACGTTCGCGCTGGGTGTCTGCAATGGCTGCCAGATGCTGGCCGAACTGGCGGACATCATTCCCGGCGCGCAGGCCTGGCCGCGCTTCACCACCAACCGCAGCGAGCGCTACGAGGCGCGCCTGTCGCAGGTGGAGGTGCTGCAGTCTCCCAGCCTGTTCTTCGCGGGCATGGCAGGCAGCCGCCTGCCGATCGCCGTGGCGCATGGCGAAGGCTATGCCAATTTCGCGTACCGGGGCGATGCGGCCCAGGTGATCGCCGCAATGCGGTTCACCGACCACCACGGCCAGCCTACAGAAGCGTACCCACTCAACCCGAACGGCAGCCCCGGCGGCCTGACGGCGGTGACCACGGCCGACGGCCGCTTCACGGCCATGATGCCGCACCCCGAGCGGGTGTTCCGCAACGTCCAGATGAGCTGGACTTCGGGCGACAAGAGCGCCTTCAGCCCCTGGATGCAGATCTGGCGCAACGCGCGCAAGTGGGTGGGCTGAACGCGCGCTTGCGGGCTTCCCCCGATACGGGAGCAGGGCGGCACGGGGTCCAATGCCCCCATGTCGCCCGCCGCAGAACCTGCTCAACCACACGCCGAAGGGCCTGCCCGTGAATTGCGGCCCATCACGCTGCTGGACCCGTTCCGCTGGCTGCGTGCCGGCTGGCGCGATCTGCGTGCCGGCTGGCGCGATCTGCGTGCCGCACCGGGCATCGGCCTCTTCTACGGCGCTTGCTTCTGGCTGATGGCCGTCGTGCTGGGGGCGGTGTTCCGCAACCTGCCCCAGTACACGATGTCCATCGTGTCGGGCTGCTTCCTGGTGGGGCCGTTTCTGGCCATGGGCCTGTACGAGGCCAGCCGCCGGCGCGAGCTGGGGCTGCCGCAAAGCCTGTCCGCCTCGTTGACTTGCTGGGACCGCCACCTGGCCAGCATGGGCATGCTGGTGCTCGTGCTGCTCCTGCTGGAACTGCTCTGGGGCCGCGCCTCGCTGGTCGTGTTCGCGGTGTTCTTCAACACCGGCATGCCGACCACCGCCAGCGTGCTGCAGGCGGTCTTCAATCCGAAGAACTGGCAGTTCGTGGCCATGTACACGGTGGTGGGCGGGGTGTTCGCCGGCCTGGTGTTTTCATCCTGCGTGGTCTCGATCCCCATGATCCTGGACCGTGACACGGACGCGATTTCCGCCGGAATCGCCAGCATGCAGGTGGTGGCCACGCGCACCGCGCCCATGCTGTTGTGGGGCTTGCTGATCGTGGTGGTGGTGCTTGCCGCGCTGCTGCTGCCTTGGGCCGTCGGGGTCCTGGTCGCCGGCCCCTGGCTGGGACACGCCAGCTGGCATGCCTATCGCGGCAGCTTCGCGTGGCGTGGCGCCCCCGCGGTGCCCGCAGCTCCCTGATTCACCTCGGCAAGCCGCGCCACGGGGCGGCCCGCGGTTTTACACTTGCAGCCCATGCACGCCCGCCGCCTTGACGCCATCGACAGCTTGCGCGGCGTCGCCATCGTGTGGATGACGGGCTTCCACTTCGCTTTCGACCTCAACCACTTTGGCTGGCTGAAGCAGGACTTCTACAACGATCCCTTCTGGACCTGGCAGCGCACGGCCATCGTGAGCCTGTTCCTCTTCTGCGCGGGCCTGGGGCAGGCGGTGGCCGTGGAACAGGGCCAGACCTGGACGCGGTTCGGGCGGCGCTGGGCGCAGGTGGCCGGCTGCGCGCTGCTCGTGACGGCAGGGTCGATGTGGATGTTCCCGAAGAGCTTCATCTACTTCGGGGTACTGCATGGCATCGCCACGATGCTGGTCATTGTGCGGCTCACCGCAGGCTGGGGCCGCTGGCTCTGGCTGGCCGGGGCCGTCGCGCTGTTGATGAAGCCGCTGGCCCTGGCGGCCCATGCAAGGTGGCCGGAACTGGCATTTCTCAACCAGCCGGCGTGGAACTGGCTGGGCCTCATCAGCCGCAAGCCGGTCACCGAGGACTATGTGCCGCTCATTCCCTGGCTGGGTGTGATGTGGTGGGGCGTGGCGGCGGGCCAGTGGCTGCTGGCGCGGCAGCGCCCATGGTTGGAGCGCCGCATGCCGCCCGCCACGGCGCCGCTGGCCTGGCTGGGCCGCTGGAGCCTCTCCTGGTACATGCTGCACCAGCCGGTGCTGATGGGCATCCTGATGATGCTGCGATAGCCGGGAGGGCCGCGCGTAGTTACTCGACCTTCGCCTTGCCGCGCAGCTCTTCCTGGAACTTGGCCAGCTTTTGCTGCTGCAACTGCTGGGCGATTTGCGGACGCACTTCATCGATCTTGGGCAGTTGGGCATTGCGCACGTCGTCCAGACGGATCACGTGCCAGCCGAACTGGCTCTTCACGGGCGCTTCGGTGGTCTGGCCCTTGTTCAATTTCACCAGCGCGCCGGAAAATTCCGGCACATAGCTGGAGGCATTGGCCCAATCCAGGTCGCCGCCGTTGGCGCCTGAGCCCGGGTCCTTGGACTGCTTCTTGGCCATCTCGTCGAACTTGCCACCCTTCTTGAGCGACGCGATGATGGCCTTGGCTTCGTCTTCCTTTTCCACCAGGATGTGGCGGGCTCGGTATTCCTTGCCACCGTTGGCCGAGGCGAACTTGTCGTATTCGGCCTGGACGTCGGCGTCCGTGACCGGGTTCTTCTTCTGGTAGTCGGCGAACAGCTCGCGGATCAGCAAGGTCTGGCGGGCCAATTCCATCTGCGACTTGAAGTCGTCGGTGGCGTCCAGGCCCAGCTTCTGGGCTTCCTGCATGAAGATCTCGCGGGCGATCACTTCGTCGCGCAGCTGCCCCTGCATTTCCACACCCATGGGGCGGCCCGACTTGGCCAGCTGGGCCGTGAGTGCATCCACCCGTGCCTTGGGGACCGGCTTGCCGTTCACGATGGCCACGTTCTGGGCGGCGGCGGGCAGGGCGGTGCCGAGGAGGGCTGCCGCCAGTGCGGACAGGATAAGGTGCTTCATGGGAGTATCCCTAAGGGGTCAGGAGAGTGGTTCAGAGGGTTTCAATCGCAAGGGCATGCAGGCCCCGGTCGACAAAATCTTGCAGCGCATCATACACAAGGCGATGACGCGCCACCCGCGAACGCCCGTCGAACAGCGGCGAGGCGATTCGCACCCTGAAATGGGTGCCAGAACCCGTGCCGTCCGCGCCGGCGTGCCCGGCATGCGCCGCGCTTTCGTCGATCACTTCGAGCCGGGTGGGTTCAAGGAGTTCCGCGAGCCGCTCCTGCAGAGCCTGCGCGGTGATGCCGGTGCTCATGCGCGCGCCCTCAGGACTTGGGCAGCTCGTCGGCCTTCATGTAGCGCCCCAGGTAGAGCGCCTGCCCGACGACGAACACCAGCATCAGCCCCAGCCCGCCAAACAGCTTGAAGTTGACCCAGGTGTCGGTGTCGAAGTTGTAGGCCACCCAGAGGTTGATCACCCCCATGAGCGCGAAGAACGCGATCCAGCTCCAGTTGGTGACACGCCAGGCGTTGTCGGGCAACTCCATTTGCGACCCCATGAGCGACTTCAGCAGGTTCTTTTTGAAGAACACCTGCCCGGCCAGCAGGGTCGCGCCCATCAGCCAGTAGAGCACCGTGGGCTTCCATTTGATGAAGGTCTCGTTCTGGGCCACGATGGTGGCGCCGCCGAACAGCACGATCACCCCCAGGCTGACCCATTGCATCGGCTCGATCTTGCCGGTGCTGTGGCGCAGCCAGGCAATCTGCGCAATGGTCGCGACGATGGCGACGCCCGTCGCCACGTAGATGCCGGCCATCTTGAAGGCGGCGAAGAACAGGATGATGGGAAAAAAATCGATCAGCAGTTTCATGGGACGGCGGGTTTTCCTATTCGGGCTTGAAGTCTAACGACGCGGAGTTCATGCAGTAGCGCAGCCCGGTGTCGGTGGGCCCATCGGGAAACACATGCCCGAGGTGGGCACCGCATTCGGCGCAGACCGTTTCGGTGCGCACCATGCCATGGCTGGAATCGGTGATCTCCTTGATGGCGCCCGGCACGGCTTCGGAAAAGCTGGGCCAGCCGCACCCGGCATCGAATTTGGTGACGGAGTCGAACAGCCTGGCGCCGCAACAGATGCAGTGATAGCTGCCGTCGTCCCACACCGCCTCGTACTTGCCCGTGAACGGGCGTTCGGTGGCGGCGTGGCGTGTCACTTCGAAGGCGCCACGCTCGGCGCCCTTGCCGGCCAGGAGTTCTTTCCACTCGGCGTCGGATTTCTGGATCTTGTAGGTCATGAGGAGCAGCTGATTTCGATGTGGGAGGCCCGGTCGGACGGAAAACCCGCCTTCTCATCATGCCCGGGATGCTCGTTAAACGGCGCCTGGACCCGGGCAAGCAGGTCTTGGACCGCGGAATAGTCCCGGAGTTTCGCGTCAACAGGCGTGTAAGACGAAGGACCCAATTCGACAAAGCTGTTGTGCCACGTGAGGCCGAGGTCCAGCTGGCGCGAAGATGCCTCTACGAGTTGATCCATGCCGAGGATTGTCGGTGCTTGCCCCGTGCAACGGGGCGGCAAGGTCATTGGCCGCACAGCTGACGGTTGCGTTACCCACCCAAAAGCCGATAATCTGCCGAGGCAGTCGAGCCAGGCGGCTTGCCATTGTGCCTAGGGAGAGGAAGAAACATGAGCCATGCAGTCATGAGCCGCGCATTCGTGTCCCGTTTACGCGAAACCGTCGAGGACCAGTGGGCCCGGATCAAGCAGGGCGAATTCTGGCAGCTCGTGATGAATGAGCCGGTCGCCAGACCGCTCTACCGTGACCTGATGCTTCAGGTCTATCACTATTCACGCCACAACTCCATGAACCAGGCGGTGGCCGCCTTCGTGCCCGCGCCCGAGGGCCTGCTGCGGTTCGTGTACAAGCATGCCTCGGAAGAGCTCGGCCATGAACGCATGGTCATTCACGATCTCAAGAGCATCGACCTGCTGGATGAAAAGGACCTGGAGCAGGCCCCGCTGCCCGCCACCGAGGCCTTGATCGGCTACCTGTATTACGTGGGCCTGCGTTACGGGCCGGTCGCCCGGCTGGGCTACAGCTTCTGGGCCGAAGGCGCTCATGGGCACATCCAGGAGCCCTTGGGCAAGATCTGCCGCGACCTGCAGCTCACCAGCAAGAACGTGACATTCTTCGGTGCGCATGCCGAAGCCGACGAGGCGCACATCCAGCAGGTGGAAGAGTCGATAGAGCGCTACGCCGTCACGCCGCAGGACCAGGCACTCGTCGAGCGTGTTGCACTGACGACGCTGTCCCTGACGGGCCAGCTCCTTGAGCAGGTGGCGCGCCTGCATCGAAAGGTGCCGGCATGAACCTCCAACAGATACAAGGAACGAGCCCGATGCCGCCCATGCCGCCGATGGGCACGATGGCCGGGCGCGCCGGCGTCGATATCGCGCAGGTCGTGCTGAGCCATCTCAGGTCCCCCTGCGAGATCGAAGCGGTGCGCCACCTGCGGGACGAGATCGACCTGTCCGTGCACGCCGCCGCCGGTTCGCAGTTCTTGACCCTGGAAAAAAAAGAGACGAGTGCGGGTTCGTCTTCGGTTTCAGCCTGCACGGCGTGCCGATAGGCACGATCCGCATCGTGCCACTGGGTTACCAGTTGACCTTGACTGAAACGCTGTTCGGACAACTGGGCGCCCAGGCGCCGCTCCTGGCCGATGGCGACTGGGAAGTCGGCCGCCTGGCCTTGGCACCCGAGTACCGCAGCGACGTGGACGCGCTGCGGCATTGCCTTTACCTGGCGTTGCAATACGCATGCGCCCATGCGCGGGTGGACCGGCTGTTCGCCACTTGCACCCACGTGCTCGGCCGTCTCTACCGGCGTTTCGGTTTTGCCGCGTTCGCCAGGGACGTTCCCTTGGTGGGAACCGAGAAGTCGTACACCATGATCAGCGGATGCGCGGCCGAGGTCTCCACGGCGCTGTCGGGCCGCGATGCGGCGTCGAAGGCGCAATGAAGGGCCGATTCATCCTGGGTCGCATCGAGCGCCTGTTCGCGCATTACACGGCGTACCACCAGCACGGCCCCTTGATGCTGCGCTACATGAGCCTGCTGGGTTTTGTCGGCTTTCCGGCCTTCTACCTGCTGCGTTTCATGAAGTCCGCCCCGGTGTACGACGACCTGGTCTTTCGCGTGGTCAACGCCTGCATCTGCATCGCCCTGTTCCTGCGCGAGAAGTGGCCCGAAAAGCTCAAACCCTACTATTTCGCCTATTCCTATGGCGTGCTCATCGTCACGCTGCCCCTCACCTTCGTCTTCACATCGCTCAAGCATGGCGGCGGCACCGTCGCGGTGGGCAATACGCTGATGGCGGTGTTCCTGATCCTGCTGCTGGCCGACTGGCGCAACATGATCGTCATGCTCGTCGCGGGATTCGGCCTGGCGACGCTGCTCTACGTAGCGACCGATCCCGCGCCCAGGATGCCGGTGGACTATGTGGCGCGACTGCCCATATTGCTGATCGTCCTCGTGGGCGGCAGCCTGTTCAAGTTCGCGCTGGAGCGGGCCACGGCGGAGAAAGTGCGAAACGCCTATGCATCGCTGGCGGGATCGATCGCGCACGAAATGCGCAATCCGCTCAGCCGCATCAAGCACGGCCTGGAGAAAATGGAGCAGGCGCTGCCGCCTCCCGGTTCAACCGCCGCACTGAGCCACGAGAAGGCGGACGTCCTGTACCGGCAGCTGGCCGAGAGCGAGCTGGCCGTGCAGCGGGGCGTGCAACTCATCGCCATGATCCTGGACGAGGTGAACGCCAAACCGATGGACCCGTCGGCGCTCTCGTTGCTTTCCGCCGCCGATGTCGTCGAAAAGGCAGTGCAGGAATACGGCTATGAAAGCGACGAGGCCCGTGCCCGCGTCAACGTGGAGATCATCGACGATTTCCACTTCCGGGGCGAGGAAACGACAGGCCTGTTTCTGCTGTTCAACCTGATCCGCAATGCGCTCTATTACCTGCCGCTGCACCCGGACATGCAGGTGACGCTCACGGTGCGCGCCGGCGTCATCGAGATCAGCGACACCGGCCCGGGGATTCCCGCCCCGGCGCTGCCGACCTTGTTCGATCCTTTCCGTTCGGTCGGAAAGTTGGGAGGCACCGGCCTGGGCCTGGCGTATTGCCGACGGGTGATGCATGCCTTTGGCGGCGAGATCAGCTGTGAATCCCGCCTCGGGGACTTCACCACCTTCACGCTTCGCTTCCAGCCGGCCGCAGCCGCGGAGATCGAGGCGCACCGGCTGACCGTGCTGGAGCGCGCGCGCGCCGTGTTCGCGGGAAAGCGTGTGTTGATCGTCGAAGACGATGCCGCCCAGCGCATGATCACTCGCCACAAGCTGCAGCCCCTGGGGGCACGGATTGACCTGGCGTCGGATGGTGTCCAGGCGCTCGAGGCGCTCGCGGCGCACCACTACGACCTGGTACTGCTCGACCTGAAGATGCCCGTCCTGGATGGCTTCACCGTGGTGGAAAAGATCAGGCGTGGCGAGGCCCCGGCGAACCGCGATACCCGGATCGTGGCCTACACCAGCGAACCCACCCACCTCGCGCGGATGAAGACGCTCAAAGCCGGGATGGATGGATTCATCAGCAAGCCCTGCCCGCAACTGCCCTTGGTGCAAGCGCTCCACCAGGCGATGGAACAACCGGCCGCGGGCACGTGCAGGGACATCCTGGCCGGCAAACGCATCCTGCTGGCCGATGACAGCCCGCAGAATCGCAAGGCCGTGGCGGCCTACCTCAAGCACGCAGGCGCCGCCGTGGGTGAAGCAGGGCATGGGCAGGCTGTGCTCGACCAGCTTCAGGGGCCCGAGCGCTGGGATGCCGTGCTCATGGACATCAGCATGCCCGGCATGGACGGGGTGCAGGCGGCGCAGGCCATCCGGGCCAGTGGGATGCCCTGGAGTGAAATACCCATCGTCGCGCTCACGGCCCATTCGGACCAGCACATGATGCATGCTGCCCGCATTGCAGGAATGAACGACTTCCTCATCAAGCCCGTGGAGGCTTCGGTGCTCTATGACAAGGTGCGTCGCCTGGTCGGCGATGAGGCCTTGCCGGCCGCGATCGATACCGGGCCGGGTTTGCCAGCCGCTGATCCGGCCGTGCCCGCCGACGCGATCCTGAACCTGGCACGCCTGGAGAGTTACCAGCGGATGGGCATGCTCGAGGAACTGCTTGACGACTATCTTCCGGAGATCAGGCGCGTGGTGCTCCGGCTGAAGGACTGCGCCGCAGCGAAGGACCTGCAGGCCACATTGGACGCCATGCATTCCTTGCTCGGCATCAGTGGCGAGGCTGGGGCGCAGGCGCTCTATCAGCTCGTTCGCAGCACCTATGTGCCCATGGTCGAGAATCGGGCATGGCCGGCCGACAAGGCCTGGCTGGCCGAGATCGATGCCCTTGCGCAGGAGAGCGAACGCCTCCTGCGCCGTTACGGCGCGCGCAATGCCGCCGGCTTTCATACAGCCTGAGGAGGGCGCGTCCCATGCTTTCATCTTCGCTCGCCCACGCCGGCGTCCTCTTTGTCGACGACGAACCCGCTTCCCGCAAGTGGTTCGCCCGAGCCTTCGCTGACGAATTCCTCGTCGTGACGGCTGGGGGCGTCTCCGAGGCGCTGCAGGTGCTGGCCGAACGCGGCCATGAATTCGCCGTGCTGGTCACCGACTACCGCATGCCCGAGCGCGACGGCATGAAGCTGTTGCGGGCTGTGCAGCGCGACTTCAGGCATCTGGTGCGCCTGCTCGCCACGGCCTATGCCGAGAAAGACGTGGCCATCGCCGCGGTCAACCAGGGGCGGGTGCTGCGTATCCTGGAAAAGCCGCTGGACGAGGCCCACACCCGCGAGGCGCTGCACGAAGCCGCCGCGCTCCACCGGGCGCAGGCGCTGGAACGCGCGGTGAATGAAGGCCGGGTCGCGGCGCTGCGCGAATCGCTCGGCTTCCTGGCGCATGAACTCAACACCCCCCTGGCGACCGTTCGCGGCAGTGTCAGCACCATCGCATCCCGTATCCTGCCCGCCGGCAGCGGACCCGCCGGCATCGCACAGTTCACCGAGCACCACCCCGGCGAACTGCTGGCGGCGCTGGAGCGGGCGGAGCGGCGCGCGCTGTACTGCCAGTCGCTGGTATCCACGTTCGTGCAGTCCGCGCGGGATGCCTATCCGGGCTCCACGCCCCAGGCCGTGAGCGCCGAGGGCCTGGTGACGGCGCTGCTCGACGAATTTCCGTTCGAGGACAACGAGCGCACCTGGACCAGCAGCCACGTGATCCGCAATTTCAGCCTGCCGGGCCGGCGTGACCTGCTCTACCTCGTGCTGTGCACGCTGACCAAGAACGCGCTGCTGGCGCTGCGGGGCACGGCGCAGCCTCGCCTGCGCATCGAACTGGGCGTCGAGGAGGGTGCGCCCGATCGCGCACGCCCCTGGGTGCGCTTTGTGGACAACGGCCCCGGAATTGCGCCCGAGGTGCTGGCGCGGCTGACGCGCGAGCCGGTCACGACGCGGGCGTCGTCGGGTGGCAATGGCATGGGGCTGATGTTCTGCCAGCGCGTGATGCAGTCCATTGGCGGGTCGATCGACATCCGCTCCACGGTGGGCGAGGGCGCTGCCTTCACCCTTTATTTCCGGCCCGCCGACGCACCCGCCTGAGCCGGGTCACCCGGTGCGGACGATTCGGACCTCATGGCCAGCGCCATGAGCCCTTCTTCGTCCAGGATGCTGACCCGGCCGAAATCGAGCGATACCAGGCCTTGCTGCTCCAGGCGCTGCAATGCGTGGTTGACCGTCTGGCGCGAGAGCCCGGCGAGGTTGCCCAGCTCTTCCTGCGACAGGCTGAGCCTGCGGGGGCCGTGCCAGAGGTGGCGGCCCAGGTACATCGCCACCCGCTGCTCGGGTGTTCGCAGGCGCATCGTTTCGATGATGATCATGGCCTGGCCCAAACGCATGTTGAACTGCTCGGTGAGCGTCTGGTTGAATGCCAGGCTGGTCGCACGCAAGGCCGCGAACTCGCTGCGTGGCAGGCAGAGCAGCTCGCAGTCGCGCAAGGCGATCACGTCGTAGTGCCGCGGCTCATCCTTCATCACCGATCCCTCGCCGAACCACTCGCCCGCCGGGATGCCCAGGTAAGCATGCCGGCGGCCGCGCGCGGCCGGGCTTTGCAGCTTCACCAGGCCGGACAGCACGGCATAGCAGCCTTCGACCGCTTCGTTGGCGCGCAGAAGCACATCGCCCTTGGCGCCCCGCAGCGTGGAGACGCTGGCCCCGATCCGATGCTGCTCCGCGGCGGCCAGCCCGGCGAACCAGCGCTGCCGTTGCAGGAACTGGGTGGCGGGACGGGAGATGTCGTGGAGCATGGTGGGTGAGTCGGGCACGCGGTGAGGCCAGGGTGGCACCTCGGGATTATCCCTTGGTACCTGTCGGCGAACCGACACCTGTTGCGTCGCGCCGCCGCCCACAGCACACTGCGACGCGCTTCAACGGACTACCATCCGAATTCAACGAGACATGATTTTCAAGGAGTACCCATGCTGGGTTTGATGCAGAGCCAACCGCTGTTGATTTCGTCGCTCATCGACTTCGCGGAACGCCACCATGGCGACGCCGAGATCGTGTCTCGCCGCGTCGAGGGCGACATCCATCGCTACACCTGGCGCAATGTGGCGCAGCGCGCCCGTCAGGTCGCGCATGCGCTCGATGGCATGAACCTGCTGTTCTCCGATCGGGTCGCCACGCTGGCCTGGAACGGCTACCGCCACCTGGAGCTGTACTTCGGCGTCAGCGGCTCGGGCCGCGTGCTGCACACGATCAACCCGCGCCTGCATCCCGACCAGATCGCCTGGATCGCCTCGCATGCCGAAGACCAGGTGCTGTGCTTCGACATGAGCTTCCTGCCGCTGGTGCAGGCGGTGCATGCGCGCTGTCCGGCCATTCGCCAATATGTGGCGCTGTGCGACAGCGACAAGCTGCCGGCCGACACCGGCATCCCCAACCTCGTGAGCTACGAGTCATGGATCGGAGGGCAATCCACCGAGTACGAGTGGCCGTCCTTCGACGAGAACTCCGCGTCGAGCATGTGCTACACGAGCGGAACGACGGGCAACCCCAAGGCGGCGCTCTACAGTCACCGATCCACCATCATGCACGCCTATGCCGCGGCCCTGCCCGATGTGATGTGCCTGTCCGCGCGCGACTCGGTGCTGCCGGTGGTGCCGATGTTCCACGTCAATGCCTGGGGCATTCCGTATTCCGCCGCGCTGGTGGGTGCCAAGCTGGTGTTCCCCGGGCCTGCACTGGATGGCAAGTCGGTCTATGAACTGATCGAGGCCGAGAAGGTGAACTACGCGGCCGGCGTTCCCACCGTGTGGCAGATGCTGCTGGGCCACATGAGGCCCAACAACTTGCGCTTTTCCACGCTCAAGCGCACCGTCATCGGCGGCTCGGCCTGCCCGCCCGCCATGATCGACGCCTTCCGCGAAGACTATGGCGTGGAAGTGCTGCATGCCTGGGGCATGACCGAGATGAGCCCGCTGGGCACGCTGTGCACCCTGAAGAACAAGCACCTGACCATGTCGCCCGAAGCGCAGATGAAGATCCGCCTGAAGCAGGGCCGGGCCATCTACGGCATGGACATGAAGATCGTGGGCGAAGACGGCAAGGATCTGCCGTGGGACGGCAAGGCCGCGGGCGACCTGTACGTCAAGGGCCCCTGGATCGTGCGCGAGTACTTCAAGGGGGAGGGCGGCGACCCGCTGGTGCATGGCTGGTTCCCCACTGGCGACGTGGCCACCATCGACGCCGACGGCTACATGCAGATCACCGACCGCAGCAAGGATGTGATCAAGTCGGGCGGCGAATGGATCAGCTCGATCGACGTGGAGAACATCGCGGTCGCGCATCCGGCCGTGGCCATGGCGGCCTGCATCGGCATGCGCCATCCCAAGTGGGACGAACGGCCCATCGTGGCGGTGGTCAAGAAGCCCGGTGCCGAGGTCACGAAAGAAGAACTCCTGAAGTTCTACGAAGGCAAGACAGCCAAGTGGCAGATTCCGGATGACGTGGTGTTCGTCGAGGCCATTCCGCTGGGCGCCACCGGCAAGATGCTGAAGACCCGCTTGCGCGAGATGCTGAAGGACTACCGGTTGCCCGGTACCTGAATCGGCGGACGCGGCGCGAGGCAAATTCGCGCTGCGCTTGTCACCTGCGCGATAGGAACAGGGGCGCCTTAGGGGCATTCCCTGACCGTCGCATTGCACAAAATCGATACGCTGCCCGCTGCGATCCACTGGAGCCTCACCTTGAATTTCACAACGAATCTTGTCACCCTGTCCCTCCTTGCTGCCTGCGCCGGCGCCCATGCCCAGCAGCCTGCCGTGCCTGCCAAACCCGCAGCCCAGCCGGCAGCGGCCCCGGCGGCAAAGCCAGCCCCGGCCCGACCGGCCGCAGCCGCAGCGGCACCGGTCACGGCCACCGCCGCCACGAAGGGCCAGACGGTCAAGCTCATGTGGATCGACCCGCTCACCGGCCTGATGGGCCCGGTCGGCACCAACCAGCTCAAGACGTTCCAGTTCATCGCCGAAAAATTCAATGCCGCCGGACCGGCCGCCAATCCGGCCGGCGTGAAGTTCGAAGTCACGGGTATCGACAACAAGCTGAGCCCCACGGAAAGCCTGAACGCCTTGAAGGCCGCGCTCGACCAGGGTGTGCGCTACATCGTGCAAGGCAACGGCTCCTCGGTGGCCAGCGCGCTGATCGACGCCATCGCCAAGCACAACGAGCGCAACCCCGGCAAGGAAGTGATCTACCTGAACTACGCGGCCGTCGATCCCGACTTCACCAACAGCAAGTGCAACTACTGGCACTTCCGTTTCGACGCCGACACGTCCATGAAGATGGAAGCCATGACGTCCTTCATGAAGGAAAAGGGCGACATCAAGAACGTCTATCTGCTCAACCAGAACTATTCGCATGGCCACCAGGTGGCCAAGTTCGCCAAGGAAATGCTGGCGCGCAAGCTGCCCGAGGTGAAGGTGGTGGGCGAGGACCTGCACCCGCTGGCGCAGGTGCGTGACTTCGCGCCCTACGTGGCCAAGATCAAGGCGTCCGGCGCTGACACCGTAGTCACCGGCAACTGGGGCTCGGACCTGGCCCTGCTGGTGAGGGCCGCGAACGAGGGCGGCTACAACGGCAAGTTCTACACCTACTACACCGGCGTCACCGGCACACCGACCGCCCTGGGCACCAGCGCGGCCGGCCGCGTGTACCAGGTGTCTTACAGCCACTACAACATGGGGGGCCAGGTGGGCAGCTGGGCGAATGAATTCAACGGCAAGTTCAAGGACGATTTGTACACGCACTCGGCGCTCCACGTGTATGGCGCGCTCAGCAGCGCGATGGCCAAAGCGCAGGCGACCGATCCGTCCAAGGTGGCGGCCGCGCTGGAGGGCCTGAAGTTCGACAGCTTCAACGGCGAAGTCGAGATGCGCAAGACCGACCACCAGCTGCAGCAGAGGCTGTACGTGACGGTCTGGCAAAAGACGGACAAGGCCAACCCGTACAGCCCGGAAAAAACCGGGATGACGCTGGCCCCGGTCAAGGTCTATGAATCGTATGTCTCCAGCACGCCGACCAGTTGCCAGATGAAGCGGCCGTAAGCCAGGCCTGTTGTCCCAGGGCCCCTCGCGGGAAACCGTGGCGGGCCCTTCGTTTTGCCGGGCTCGCCAGGCCCCAAGGAAATCCGCGCACCATGGAATTTTTCGTCATCTCCATGCTCAACGGGCTGAGTTACGGCCTGCTGCTGTTCATGCTGAGCTCGGGTCTCACGCTGATCTTCAGCATGATGGGTGTGCTCAATTTCGCGCACGCAAGCTTCTACATGCTGGGCGCCTATGTGGGCTACTCGACCGGGCAGGCGATCGGCTTCTGGCCGGCGCTGCTGGTTGCGCCGCTGGTCGTGGGCGGCCTGGGCGCGCTGTTCGAGCGCCTGTGCCTGCGCAAGGTGCACAGGTTCGGCAACGTCCCTGAACTGCTGATCACCTTCGGCCTGTCGTATGTGATTCTCGAACTGGTGCAATTGCTCTGGGGACGCACGGCGGTGGACTTTCGCCCGCCCGAGGCCCTGCGCGAACCGGCATTCACGCTGGTGCAGCACTCGGTGGATGGCTTCAGCCTGGTCTGGGGCGCGGCGCCTGCCGCGCTGTGCAATGCCGCCGACACCGCCATTCGTGTCGTGTGCTCGCCGTTTCCCGCCACGCGTGCATTCATGATGCTGGTCGCTGTTTTGATGCTGGTCGCTGTCTGGCTGCTGCTCACCCGCACCCGTATCGGCCTGGTGATCCAGGCCGCGCTGACGCATCCTGACGCGGTGGAGGCCTTGGGGCACAACGTGCCTCGGGTCTTCATGCTGGTGTTCGGCGCGGGCGCGGCGCTGGCCGGGCTGGCCGGCGTGATCGGAGGCAGCACGTTTGTCACGGAGCCCGCGATGGCAGCCACGGTCGGGTCAGTGATTTTCGTGGTGGTGGTGGTCGGCGGCCTGGGCTCCCTCTCCGGAGCCTTCCTGGCGTCGCTGCTGATCGGCGTGCTCCAGACCTTCGCCGTGGCGGTGGACTACTCGCTGGCCACCCTGCTGCAGCAGATGAATATCCAGCTGGGCGCCGCCGCCCTTAACAACTCGATCCTGAAGCTCACCCTGTCGCAGGTGGCGCCTATTCTTCCCTATCTGTTCCTTGTCCTCATGCTTATCTTCAAACCCCGGGGCTTGCTCGGCACGCGCGACCACTGACGCCATGAGCCAGTCTTATCTCCCCGTCAAACCGTACAACGTGGGCCGCATCGTTGTCTGGTCGGCCTTCGCGCTTGTGCTCGGCATGGCGCCCATGGTGTTCAGCAGCGGCCTGGGCGTCACCATCCTGTCGCAGATCGGTATCGCGATGGTGGCCTGCCTGTCCTACAACATCCTGCTGGGACAGGGCGGCATGCTCAGTTTCGGGCATGCCGTCTATACCGGCCTGGGCACCTACCTGGCGATCCACGCGCTCAATGTCGTCACCGGCGGGGGCCTGCGGATACCCGTGAGCCTGCTGCCCCTCGTGGGCGGCCTGGGCGGCATGGGCTTCGCCGTCCTCCTGGGGTACGTGACCACCAAGAAATCGGGCACGGCGTTCGCCATGATCACGCTGGGCATCGCCGAACTGGTATTTGCCATGTCGCTGATGTTCTCCGAATTCTTCGGGGGCGAGGCAGGCGTGTCGGCCAATCGCGTGACCGGGGAACCCTTCTTCGGCATCACGTTCGGCCCGCCGATCCAGGTCTATTACCTGATTGCCATCTACACGTTCATCTCCGTGGCGCTGATGTACGCCTTCACGCTCACGCCGCTGGGCCGGATCCTCAACGCGGTGCGTGACAACCCCGAGCGCGTCGAGTTCGTCGGCTACAGCACCCAGCGGGTGCGCTATCTGGCGTTCATCATCGCGGGCTTCTTCGCCGGCATTTCCGGCGGCCTGGCCGCGCTGAACTTCGAGATCGCCACCGCCGAAGTGGTGGGGGCCGGGCGCTCGGGCGCCTACTTGCTGTTCACCTTCCTCGGTGGCGCCACATTCTTTTTCGGCCCGATCCTCGGGGCCATTCTGATGGTGCTGGCCTTCGTGCTGTTCTCCGAATTCACCAAGGCCTGGCTGCTCTACCTCGGCTTCATCTTCCTTTTCATGGTGATGTATGCCCCCGGCGGCATCGCCAGCCTGCTGATGATGAACCTGCGTGTTGCTTCCTTCGGGCGGCTCAGGGAGCTGTGGGTGAGCTACCTGGCCCTGGCCGTGACCGCGCTGATCGTCCTGGTGGGCGCCGGGGCGATGATAGAGATGGTCTACCACCTTCAGCTCGGCGCGTTCGGCCCGGAACTGAAGTTCCTGGGTGCGACGCTCAACGCGCGCGGCCTGAACAGCTGGTTCGGCGCGGCCTTCGTGATGCTCACCGGCCTGGGCCTGTTCGAACTGACGCGGCGCCATTTTCTGCGCCAGTGGGGCGAGATCCAGGAATTCATCGAAAAGGAAATCAAGCGCAGGGAGGCACTGTGACCTACGCGTTGGAACTCAAAGACCTGCGCAAGAGTTTCGGCAAGACCGAAATCATCCGTGGGGTCAATCTGGCGGTGCGGGCGGGCGAACGCGTCGCTGTGATCGGCCCCAACGGCGCAGGCAAGTCCACCCTGTTCAACCTGATCAGCGGGCGGTTCGCGCCCAGCGGCGGGGAGATTCTTCTCAATGGCCATCGAATCGACGGCAAGAAGCCCTTCGAGATCAACCGGTGCGGCCTTTCGCGCAGCTTCCAGATCACCAATATCTTCCCCAAGCTCAGCGTGTTCGAGAACCTGCGCTGCGGCGTCCTCTGGAGCCTGGGCTACAAGTACACCTTCCTGAAGTTCCTCGCCAACCTGGACGACGCGAACGAACGGGCGCAGCAGCTCATGCACATGATCAAGCTCGATCGCAAGCGCGATGTGCTGGCCATCAACCTGACCTATGCGGAGCAGCGCGCCCTGGAGATCGGCATCACCATCGCGGGCGGTGCCGGCGTGATCTTGCTGGACGAGCCGACGGCCGGCATGAGCAAGAGCGAAACCAGGCGGTTCATCGAGCTCATCAAGGAAGTGACTGTGGGCAAGACGCTCCTCACGGTGGAACACGACATGGGCGTGGTGTTCGGCCTGGCCGAAAAGATCGCGGTGGTGGTGTATGGCGAGGTCATCGCCTTCGACACGCCCGAAGCCGTGCGTGCCAACCAGCGGGTGCAGGAGGCGTACCTGGGCTCCCACGTTGCGGACGCACAAGCACAAGCCGCGCAGGGACATTGACCATGCTGAAAATCGAGAATCTGCACGCCTACTACGGCAAGAGCCACATCCTCCATGGCGTTCATTTCGAGGTGGGTGAGGGCGAAATCGTCGCGCTGCTGGGCCGCAACGGCTCGGGCCGCTCCACCACGGCCAAGGCCATCATGGGCATGGTGGAGTGCACCGGGATC
>DATILF010000313.1:0-27147 GCA_035476755.1 Ramlibacter sp. | reverse complement strand
GTAGGCGGTGGCCTCGCTAACAGCTGCTCTCTCGCCCAGCTCAGCGCTTGGTGCGAGAACAGATTCGGTTCACACATGATGGCGAGCGATTCGGTCGAGCGTAAGTTCGACGCGCCTTGGATCGTCATGGACTCGAAGCTTGCACGGCAAACCTGGAACTGGCAGGTGCAAACGCCTCTGCCCGTATTGTTTGAAGAGATAGCCGCTCACGCGCTTAAGAACCCGGGCTGGTTGGAGCTAAGTAATTGAAACTGTCGCAATCGCCACACTTTGCAGGTGTCATGCCGCCTGCCGCACCAACGTTGGCGGTGCGTCTGAAATGATCGTGAAAAATCGGCCGCTGACCTCGTATGCGAAAGTGCAGACATGGATTGGCCATCTGATCCGTTCCAGTCGGTTTCAGACCCTTCAGCGGCGCGTACGAACCCTCCGGTATCTCGACCTGGGCTGTGGCCGCAATACACATTCCGATTTCATCAACCTGGATTATCTTTGGAGTCCGGGCGTCGACCTCTGCTGGGACATCGTCCAGCCGTTACCGCTGCGCGACGCCTCCCTGCAAGGAATATTCTCGGAGCACTGCCTGGAGCACTTCAGCCTCCCGACAGCCGTGACAATTCTTCGCGAGTGTCGACGCATCCTGGCACCCGGCGGAACCTTAAGAGTTGTGGTTCCGGATGGCGAGGCGTACATGCGCACCTATTGCCGGCATCTCGACGGCGACACAAGCCAGTCTTTTCCCTTTGCGCAACAAGATCAACTCGGCGATCTGAGTTCTCCAATCTTGAGTTTGAATCGGGTCTTCTATCAGGACAGGGATTCGCCGTACGGTCATCGCTTCATGTACGACTTCCATGTGCTTGACCTGCCGCTGCGCCGAGCTGGTTTCGACTCAGTGTGCAAGCAAGCATACCGCAGGGGATGTGATCCGACTCTGCTCATCGACTCAGCGGCGCGCGCCCCGGAATCCCTGTATGTCGAGGCGACCGTCGCCAAAACCGCCTGAGCCATGACTAGAGCGGCTCGAACCGTTTGCCTCATCACCGGCAATCACCTTTGCCGGAACCCGCGCGTCCTCAAGGAAGCCGATTTGCTATACGCAGCGGGGCTCCAGGTCATCGTCCTGGGGGCCTGGCTGGTTGGGGAACTCGCGCAAGAGGATAGGCAGCTAATGAGCGGAAGGCAATGGACCTTCACGCCGGTGGTCGACCTCACGGCCACTGCCGGCATACAAAGGAGACGCTGGCTAAGGACCCGGGCCGCGATCGGTCGCTACGCCGGTGCAAGGCTAGGTCTCCAGAACCGCTGGCAATTGGGCTATTGCGCACCGGAGCTCTTACAGGCCGCCCTTCACTCCGGCGCCGGGCTCTTTATTGCCCATTCCGAGCAAGCACTGTGGGTTGCCGATTCACTCTTGTCCGCAGGCCATCGGATCGGCGTGGATATGGAAGACTGGTTTTCGGAGGACCTCTTGCCGCAGGTCCGCCGCCAGCGACCGCTGCAGCTATTGCGGCGCCTTGAAGGCCGCCTGCTGCGCGAGGGCCGCCACACGACATGCCCCTCCCACGCCATGAGCCTGGCTTTGGCAGCGCAATACGACTGCCGCCCCCCTTTGGTGAACTACAACGCGTTCGCCTGGTCAGAGCGAGCAGCGCTGGATGGGCAAATCAAGGATCGCCGGAACCTGCAACTGCCGTCGCTGCACTGGTACTCACAAACGCTCGGTCCGGGGCGTGGCCTGGAAGACTTATTCCAAGCTCTATGGCACATCAACGCAGACACGGAAATACATCTGCGAGGATGCCTCTCGGCAGATTCCCAAACTTGGCTGGCAACGCTTATTCCATCACCATGGAAAGACCGCGTGTTCATCCATCCCCTTGTCAGCAATTCCGAACTGTTGTCGCGCATAGCCGAACACGACATCGGGTTCGCCGGCGAAATGAAGTACTGCCCGAGCCGCGACCTCACCGTCACCAACAAGATCCTGCACTACCTGCTGGCCGGACTGCCCGTGGTGGCAAGCGACACCGCAGGTCAAGTCGAGGTGGCGGCCAGGGCCCCCGGGGCCGTGCGGCTGTACCCCAGCGGCAACAGCCAGGCGCTGGCCGCGAACATGAACGAGCTTTTAGGATCCGCCGACCGGCTGCAAGCTGCGAAAATCGCGGCCACGCAGGCGGCGCGTGACACCTTTTCCTGGGAACAACAGGAAGCGGCCTTGCTAGCCTCCATCCAACGCGCTCTTGCCGCCTGACCCCAATGAGCCCAATGAGCCCAATGAGCCCAACGACCCAACTCCTGTGCCGCTGCCGCCGCCTGAGGACACGCCGGCCTCGAGCCATCGGCATCGACAACCCGAAGGGGTTCGGTCAGTGAAACGCCGCCTGCTGATCGTCACCAGCACCTATGCGCCGGCTGTCACGGCCGACATGCACAGGGCGCGCCTACTGGCGTGGGAATTGCCCGCGCTGGGATGGGACGTGGAAATCCTGTGCCCCGACACCGCCTATCAGCTGCCTCTCACCATCGAGGACGCCGCCGCCGGCTTTTTCAACCCCGACACGCCGGTGCACCGCGCCCCGCAACGGCATGCGGCCCTGCACCGTTTGATGGGACTCGGCTCTATCGGATGGCGCTCGCTGCTTCCCTTGCATCAGACCGCAGCCCGTCTCTTCCAAAAGCAACGCTTCGATCTGGTGTACTTCTCCACCACCCAGTTCAACCTGTTCATGCTCGGTTGGTACTGGCGGCGGCGGTTCGGTCTGCCCTATGTCCTGGACTTCCACGACCCGTTCTTCAAGCCCGCCGCCGAAGGCTTCCACGGCGGCACGCCGCAAGGCTTGAAGCGCGCGATCAACAGCCTGCTCCACAAGCGGATGGAAGCCATCACGACCCGTTCGGCCGCGGGGCTGGTATCGGTGTCGCAGGACTATGTCCAAACCTTACGCACACGCCATGGCGACAAGCACCCCGAGTGGCTGCGACCGGATCGCCACGCAGTGATTCCGTTTGCCGCCAGCGCGCGGGATCTGCGGGAAGCCGCGTCCACCGCGATCGCTGCCGGGCCACCACGCCGCCGCATTGTCTATGTGGGCGCCGGCGGGCCGATCATGGTGCGGGCCTTCGGCGTCATCTGCCGTGCACTGGCGCAGCTGAAGCGGCAGGGCGACCTTGGTGCGGACCCGATCTGTTTCGAGCTTTACGGAACCATGCTCCACTGGCGGGCGGGCGATCGCAAGCATCTGCTGGAGGTGGCCCAGGAACACGACGTGGCCGATCTGGTCCAGGAAGACCCGCGGCGCGTGTCGTACCGGCGCTCGCTCGAATTGCTCACCGGCGCCGATGGCGCCTTGGTCCTGGGCGTGGACGAAGCGGGCTACATCCCATCCAAGCTGTTCACCTACGCGCTGTCGGGAAAGCCCTTACTCGCCGCCTTCAGGGAAGGGTCCGCGGGCCATGCCGCAATGGCTGCGCGCCCGGCGCTGGGCCATCTCCTGTGTTTCGGGGGCAATGCCTTGCCGGACGCACAAGCAGCTTCGGTTCTCCAAGCGTATCTTGGCGAAGTGGCCCAGGGCCGCCAGATCGACCGTACAGCGGCCCTGCAGGGCGATCTGTCATCGGCGATGGCCAGGAGGCACCTGGCTCTGTTCGAGGCCTGCGTGACAGGCCCGGCCGCTGGGCACCGCGCGCCATGAGCATTCTAGCCGGCCATCCGAGCGGGAACCCCAACTCCCACAATGCGGCGCTCGCCCACCTGGAAGCGGGCCGGCTCGAAGCCTTCTGCGTGCCCTGGCTGCCCAAACCCTGGGAGTTGGCCCTGGCCGCTCGTTTACCGGGCTTGGGCAGCCAGGCCGCGAGCTTGTCCAGGCGGTCATTTGCACCCCTGCATCAAGCTCCGCTGCTGCAGGGCCGCACCCAGGAATGGTGGCGCATGGCCCGCCGCGTTTTTGCCGGCGGCCGGTTCGGCGGCGAAGGGCTGTCCTACGAAGCCAACGACTGGCTCATGCGCACTATGGCCCGCGAATGCCAGCGCCCCGCCGTGACGGCCGTCCACGCGTACGAAGACTGCGCTCTCTGGCAGTTCCAGCAAGCCAAACGCCTCGGAAAAGCCTGCATCTACGACATGCCGATCGGCTACTACCCCGCATGGGAAGCAACGCAGCGCGAACTCGCACTGCGCTTCGCTGATTGGTTGGGGCCGGGCGGCCTGCGCTCCAGCCAATTCGTGCGGCCCCAGCAGAAGCAGCGGGAAATGGAGCTTGCCGATGTGGTGCTGGTTCCAGGGAGCTTCGTCGAAAAAACAGTGAAACAGTTCCACCCCGCCAAGGCCACGGCGCGGCTGCCCTATGGCGTTGACTCTCACTTCTGGCGGCCAGCGGACGAGCCGGAAACGGGCCGGCCTTCCGGCAACCGCGATTCGCAGCCCTTGCGCTTCATCTTTGTCGGACAGCTGTCGATCCGTAAGGGCACACCCCTCCTTCTGGAAGCCTGGAAAGCGGCGGCTCTTGCAAATGCCGAACTGCACCTGGTTGGCATGTGGTCGCTGGCAGAGGAAAAGCGGGGCGCCCTGCCGCCCGGCGTGAGTCTGCACGGGCCCTTGCCAGCCATGGAGCTGAGGGCTCGCTACCAGGCCTGCGACATCTTCGTGTTCCCGTCCTTTTTCGAAGGGTTTGGCCTGGTTCTCCTGGAGGCCATGGCGTGTGGCCTGCCCGCCATTGCCACGCAAGCCACGATGGGTCCCGACTTCATTGATGCACAGAATGGTCGTCTCATCCCCACCGGAGATGTCGATGCGCTGGCCACTACTTTCGAGTGGTTCAATACCCATCGCGCGGCCTTGCCCGAAATGAGCCGGGCTGCGCGCCAGACGGCCGAGGCCTCCACCTGGCTGCAGTATCGTTCCGCGCTTTCCACCGTGTGCGCGGATTTCTGCTAGACAAACATGGCAGGTCCGCAAGACACACCAATTCGGCTGGCCTTCGTGGTGTCGCACCCGATCCAGTACTACGTGCCACTGTATCAGCGGCTGGCACGCCGGAACGACGTGGACATCAAGGTCTTCTACACCTGGCAAGCCGACCGGGCCCCGGTGTTCGACCCGGGCTTCCAGCAGCACATCGCCTGGGACATCCCGCTGACCCAGGGCTACGAGTTCGAGGCGGTGTCAAACACATCGCGCGACCCTGGGACGCACCATTTCTTCGGCCTGACCAATCCCGGTCTGGTCGAGCAGGTGCTGGCGTGGAAGCCGCACGCCGTGCATGTGACCGGATGGGCGTGGCATTCGCATCTGCTGGCGCTACGGCGGCTTCGCGCGATCGGTGTCCCTGTGCTCTTTCGCGGGGATTCTCACCTGCTGGATGCCCCAGGGTCGCGTCTACGCGCATTCGTCAAGCGCGCCCTCCTGCGGCGGGTGTTTTCCTGGCCGACGGTCTTTCTCTACACCGGCCAGGCCAACAAGGCCTACTTCGAGGCCTTTGGCGTCCCACCGGAGAAGCTTTCTTACTGCCCGCATTCCATCGACGTCGATCGCTTCGCACGACCGGCCGCTGACCTGGAATCCCAGGCCCGCCGATGGCGACATGAGCTTGGCATCACAGACGAGCAGAAAGTGGTGCTTTTCGCCGGCAAATTCGAGCCCCGCAAGCGCCCCCTCGAATTGATGAAGGCGGTCCTCGCCCACACGCCCTGCGTCTTGATCATGGTGGGGGGCGGCGAGTTGCAGCCCCAGGTCGAATCCCTGGCCGCCACGGCTGCGTCGCGCGTGCGGGTGCTTGGGTTTCAGAACCAGGCGACAATGCCGGTCGTGTACCGGATGGGCGATGTCTTCGTCCTGCCTTCGGCGCACGGAGAAACCTGGGGCCTGGCCGTGAACGAGGCGTTGGCCTGTGGCCGCCCCGTGGTGGTCAGCGACCGGGTTGGCTGTGCGGCAGACGTGATCGACGACAGCTGTGGCCGCACGTTCCCTGTCGACGGCGTTTCTGACATGATCCGTGCCGTGCAAGAGATCATCCGGGATTCGAGTCGCGAGGCCCTGCGGCGCGGCGCCACCGCGCGATCCATGAAATTCGACATCGCGCGAACAGAGACCTCGCTCCTCCATTCGCTTCACGCCCTAGCTTATGCTCGCTAACGTCAATCGCCAGGCACAGAAAGAGGGCATGCGCGCGTTGCTCGTAGGCGCCGTCGTGCTGGCCTTGTATGGCATTGTCACAGCGAAGTCCGACTACATTCTGGCCGCCTACCTCGTTCTGGTATTTGCGTGCCTGCTGCCCACGTTTCTTTGGCTGCGCTCCGGTGCCGAAGGCATTCCCATTCTTCCGGCGTTTGCCCTGGCGCACCTGCCCTATTTCGCCCTCTCGGTGATTCGGCCCGAGGGCTTGTTGCACCTCTATGAGCCTGAGGAGATTTTGGTCGCGTCATCCACCGTGAGCGCCTTCCTGATTTCGGCGGCGGCAACGGCCCATCTGGGCCGCTCGGCCCAACGCCTCCGGCCGCCTGCGCCGGATCCCGAACAATCCGCCCGGCAACTCAGCTTGCTGATCCTGACCGGACTGAGTTGCGGCCTGGTCTTCCAAGTGGGGGCGGCCTCTGGCGTGCTGCAGTTGCTGGACACGCTCTATGGAACGGCGCGTTCGCTTGCCTCGACCTTTGCCCTTGTCGCCTGCTACTGTTTCGGCGTGGGCGCCGGCCAGCGCCTGCTGACGAAACGTGACCTGTTGATGGGCGGCCTGCTGGTCGGAGCCAACGTCCTCGTGAGCTGGAGCTCGCTTTTTCTGGTGGGAGGGATGATGTACCTGATGGCGGGTACCGTCGGCTTCGTTGTTGCGACTGGACGGGTGCCCTGGAAGAGCTTTTTGCTGGTTTTTGCCGTCGTGTCCGTGCTCCAGGCGGGCAAGCGGGATATGCGGGATGTGTATTGGTACGCCGGGGCCAATTACGGCAACACCACGTCCGTCGCCGATCTGCCGGACCGACTCATGGAGTGGACCGCACGGGGCATTGAAGTGCTCACTTCCTCGGACGCAGAGTTCGTCGAAGTTGATCCCAACAGACCCACGGTCCTGGACCGCACATCGCTGATCCGCATGATGCTGTGGGCGCAGCGCATGGCGCCGGACATGGTCGAACATCTCGACGGCGCCACGTATGCCCTGCTCCCCCAGGTGCTGATGCCCCGTTTCATCTTTCCCGACAAGCCGGCGAGCCAGGCAGGCATGGACATGCTGAACGTTCACTTTGCCGTCTTGCTCGAACACGAAACCGAGAAGACGGCTGTCGGATGGGGCCTGGCCGCCGAGGCGTATGCCAATTTCGGTTATGCAGGCGTGCTTGCCATGGGTGCGCTCGTAGGCATCCTGGCGCGCGTGCTGACCCAGAGAAGCGCCGGACACTCGGGCGTTTCTCTGCCCAGCCTGGTCGCCATCGCGGCGCTCATCAACATGATCAACATGGAGGCCGACTTCATCGGGCTTTTCATGAGCTTGCTGCAATCGGCCGTAGCTGTTTTCGTCTTCTACTACGCTCTGTCCATGCTGACGCGGCGTGAATTCCGAAAGCATCCGGGGCATGCACCAGGAGTGGGCCTTGTCACCCGCAAATAGGCCACGGCAGGGCAGCGGGAACGCGGCCGGCTTGTCCGTGCTCCAAGTGGTGCCCAGCGTCAACCGAGCAACAGGTGGGCCGGCGGCCAGCGTGACGGGCCTGTCCCAAGCGCTTGCATCGGCCGGTCTCGATGTCACCTTGGCCTCACTGGATTACCGGGAGCACGCGGCACCCATGGAAGCCAGTGGCGCACGAACCATTACGGTAGCACCGACGGTCCTGGGAAAAGCGCTGCGCGGTTGGTCCCCCGCTTTTGCCAATGAGTTGCAGGCGATGGCACGCCAGGGACTCGACGTGGTCCACAACCATGGGGTCTGGATGTACCCCGGCGTATACGCTCGGCGGCTCGCTGATCAACACAAGATTCCTTTCGTGATTTCGCCTCGGGGCATGCTCGACGACTGGTCGCTTGCGCACAACCCGGTGCGCAAGCAAGTTGCGTTCGCTCTGTACGAGCGGCGCAACCTGCAGGCGGCCCGCCTTCTCCATGCCACCAGTGACATGGAAGCCGAAGCCATACGGCGCGCCGGCCTGAGGCAACCCATCGCGGTCATTCCCAATGCGATTGCGCCCGTGCTGCATCCCAACTCCGTATCGCGGCAGCTATTGGAGCAGCTGTACCCCGCGCTTCAGGGAAAGCGCTGGTTGCTCTACATGGGCCGGCTTCACCCGAAAAAGGGCTTGCCAATGCTGCTGGAGGCATGGTCTCGGTTGGCGGCAAACTCGGCCGGCTGGCACCTTGTGATTGCCGGGCCGGACCTCACCAGCTACGGCGCGGAACTGCGGGCCCTGCTGTCCAGCCACCCGAACTTGGCCGCCAACGTCAGCTTGGTCGGTATGCTGGAAGGCGAGCAGAAGGCCTGCGCGCTGGCTCATGCCGAATTGCTGGTCCTTCCCACCTTGTCCGAGAACTTCGGCATCGTGGTGCTCGAAGCGCTGGCGGCCGGCATGCCGGTGATCACCACCACTGCCGCGCCATGGGAGGAACTGATCACACAGGGATGCGGCTGGTGGGTCAATCCCACAGCCACCGCACTTGAAGACGGATTGCGTCAGGCGCTCGCCACGCCCGACAGCGAACTGCGCAGTATGGGCGAGCGCGGGCGGCAATTGGTCCTGAACCGGTATTCCTGGGATGCAGCCGCGCGCAGCATGGTGCAGGTCTACCGTTGGCTTGCGGAGGGCAACACGACCCCGGCCTGCGTGGTGCTTTCATGAAGGTCACGATCGTCATGGGCCCTTCCTTTCCGGTGCCTGCGATCCGGGGTGGCGCCATGGCCAAGACATGGGAAGCCCTGTCACGGGAATTCGTGCGCGCCGGCCATCACGTCACTGTCGTGTCCAGGCGCATTCCCGATCAGCGCGACCAGGACTCCCCAAGCGAGCCACGCTTCATCCGCACATGGGGATTTTCGCAAAGCGGCAGCACCTTTTACGACCTGCTGAAGGATTTTGTTTACGCAGTCACGGTGATTCCACGTTTGCCGCAAGCGGACGTGCTGGTCACCAACGATTTCTGGGTCCCAGCATTGGCTTCGATATTCAGGCGTACCAGTGGCGAAGTGCTCGTCTGCGCAGCCAGGTTTCCCAAAGGCCAATATGGGCTCTATCGCCGCGTCTGGCGAATTGTGGCCTTGTCCGGCGCGGTAGCAAGAGCAATTGCCCGCGAGCAACCAGACCTCGCCGCGCGTACCGTCGTGATTCCTATGCCTGCCGATGTTGAAGCCTTGGCGCCACTGCCCCAAACAAAGGCTGGCGCGCAACGCACTTTGCTCTTCGTTGGCCGCGTTCATCCGGAAAAAGGCGTGGCGCTGCTCATCCGGGCTTTCCGGCGCATCTCAGACGAATTTCCGCATTGGCGATTACGTATTGTGGGTCCCACCGGCGAAACGGACGGCGGAGGCGGAATCAACTTTCTGCAGAGCCTGCACACACTGGCGGAAAACGCGCCAGTTGATTTTCACGGGCCCGTGTTCGACTCGGGCCGCCTTGCTGATGTGTACCGCGAAGCCGACCTGCTTTGCTACCCCTCACTCGCCGAACGAGGCGAGGCCTTCGGGGTGGTGCCACTCGAGTCAATGGCTGCGGGCGTCGCGCCCCTGGTGTCGGGGCTGGAATGCTTTCAGGATTTCGTCAAGCACGGCGTCAATGGCTGGGTGTTCGACCATCGCGGGCCCGACCCCGAGTCGAATCTGGCAAGGGCGCTGTCGTCAATCATGCGCGACGATACGGTCAGGGCTGGCCTGGCGGGCCCTGCCGTCGCGGAGGCCGCGCGCCACAGTTTTGCCGCCATCGCAAAGCGCTACATTGACGAGTTCGACGGCAGGCAGGGCGCTTCCTTGAAATGAAACATGTACTCGTTACCGGCGGGGCTGGCTACATCGGAAGCCATGCTTGCAAGGCGCTGAAGATCGCGGGATATCTCCCTATCAGCTTCGACAACCTCTCCCGTGGCCATGCCTGGGCGGTCAGGTGGGGGCCCTTAATTCGGGGAGACATCCTGGATCGTGCCGCGCTGGATGAAGCATTCCGGCAGTACGCGCCCATCGCCGTCATGCATTTCGCCGCCTTCGCGTATGTCGGCGAATCCGAACTCGACCCCGGCATGTACTACCGCAACAACGTATTGGGCTCGCTCACCCTGCTGCAAGCCATGCGGGACCATGGCGTCGACAAGATTGTTTTTTCGAGCACCTGTGCCGTTTACGGACATCCGATCGAAATACCGATCACGGAAGCACACCGGCAGGCGCCCATCAACCCGTACGGCGCTACCAAGTCCATGGTAGAGCGCATGCTGCAGGATTTCGGCGCCGCCCACAGACTGCGCTCGGTCAGCTTGCGCTATTTCAATGCGGCAGGAGCCGATCCCGACCGGGAGACCGGCGAATCGCACGAACCCGAGCCCCATCTCATCCCCCTCGTGCTGGATGCAGCAGCTGGCCTGCGCCCGGACCTGACCATTTTGGGCGATGACCACCCCACACCCGACGGAACCTGCATCCGCGACTTCGTCCATGTGACCGATCTGGCCGATGCCCATGTGCTTGCCTTGCGTGCCCTCGAGGCGGGGGCGCCGAGCGATGCCTACAACTTGGGCAATGGTGAGGGTTTCTCAGTGCGGCAGGTGGTGGAGGTGGCGCAATCCGTCACGGGGCGGCCCGTGGTGGCCCGCGTCGGCGCCAAGCGCGCCGGGGATCCAGCCCACCTGGTGGGCGACGCAACCCGGGCGCGGCGCGAGCTGGGATGGGCGCCACGCCATCCGCAACTGCGCGACATTATCGAAACCGCCTGGGCCTGGCACCAAAGCAGGCCTGACGCATCCGTCGCAGCGCCATGACCGCGCCACCCGTCAGCGTGATGATCTTCACCCTCAATGAGGAGGTTCATCTGCCGTCGTGCCTGGACAGCCTGGACTGGTGCGACGATGTGATCGTGATCGATTCCTTCAGCACGGACAACACGTGCGGCATCTGCAAGCAAAGGGGCGTGCGCCTCTACCAGAACAGGTTTGAAGGCTTCGGCTCCCAGCGCAACTGGGCGCTGGACCATGCCCAGCCCAAACACCCCTGGATCTTGGTGCTGGACGCCGACGAGCGGGTGCCTGCGGCGCTCGCTCAGGAACTGGGCGATATTGCGATCCGCAGTCCGGCCGACGTGGGAGCCTACCGTGTACGGCGTCGCTTCCATATGTGGGGACGCTGGCTGCGATACAGCAGCCTGTACCCCACCTGGGTGGTGCGCTTCATCCACCGCGAGCGGGTGAGGTATGTCGACCGCGGGCATGCCGAGACACAGCACGTCGCGGGCGCCATCGGCGACCTCGGCCACGACCTGATCGACGAAAACCTCAAGGGCATCGGCGAGTGGTTCGAGCGCCAGAACCGCTATGCCGGCAAGGACGCCGCCTACGAGCTGCGCGAGCAGGGCGCCGGCATCGGTTGGCGTGAACTGTTTTCAAGCGACCCGCTCCGGCGGCGCACGACCTTCAAGCGCCTGGCCTGGCGCGTACCGGCGCGCGGGCTCGTGTATTTCCTATACAGCTATCTCTGGCGCGGCGGTTTCCGTGATGGCCGCGACGGCCTCATGTTTTGCCGCATGCGGGCCCTCTACCAGGCGCAGATCGCGATCAGGAAATACGACGCCGGGCGACGCGACCGTTAGCCAGCACGCGCCGCCACCTCGGACAATCGAACCGCGGGCAGTACCCTGGACAGAATGCGCTGCCTGACCGGCTCTTCGAAATAGCGCCAGACCACCCAGCCCGCCAACAGGCACGTCGCACCTGCGACCGCGTAGAAGATGGCCTGTTCCGCCGCCGCGGACCCGCCCGCAATGGGCCGTATGGCGTAGGGAAGAAAGACGTCACGCAAAACCGCACGCAGCGGAAGATGGGTGAGGTAGACGGAATACGAAATGCTCCCGCACCAGCGCAGGAAGCGCGAGACGAAGAAGGCCTGTGTAAACGAGCCAGGGCGGCTGGCCGACGCGAGATGGACCAGATGGGCGCCGGCCAAAGCCACAGCGGTGTAGCCGAGAGCAGCGACCCAGAAATGCTCACGTGACCATGGCAGAAAAAACGGCATGGCGAAGACCACAGCGCAAACCGCGCGACCCGGATAACCACAGATCCAACGCCAATAGCCCAGCGCAACCGCGGCGCCCAGGGCGAAGGCATCCAGGCGATGCCAGGGAAGCACGAGGATGCTGATCCAGTTGGCCCCGGCCAGTGCCGCGAGCACGCGCGTTGCCATCGCCAGGGCGAGCACCACGCCCAGCGTGCGCCGGCCCGGCACGCCGCGCAGCGCGACCCAAACGGCCACGAGCAGGTAGAACTGCATCTCCAACGCGAGCGACCAGCACACATCCAACGCCGGATTGGTGAAGCGACCGTCGATTGCGTTCAGGATGTTGGAGCCAAAGCTCGTGTACCACGGCCAATTGCCCCTCACGGTCAGCTGCGTGGCGGCCTTCGCGCCGGCTCCGGCCATCGAAAGCAAGGCCGGAAGGACCAGGAACACCAGCGCGACGCCGGCAAAATACAGGGGCGCAATTTTTGCCGCCCGCTTCACCCAGAAGCGCCGGGCCCACCCCGGGGCGCCTGCTTCCCTTTGAAGGCCGCCGACAATCAAAAAACCGGACAGGACGAAGAACAGGTCCACGCCGTACGAACTGAATTCCGTGAGTGCGTCGAAGATTTCCCATGTGCCGGCCGGATCCATTACGGTGAGATGGTGAATCAGCACCAGGATAATGGCCAACCCGCGCAGGCCGTCCAATCCGTCCAGATGTGCTAGGCGCTGCGAGCCCTCCGGGGTCCGTTCGTTCGAGTGCGGAGTCATGGTTGGGGTTCGATAATAAGCTTCACCGGCAGCTGCGTACCGACCGATTCCGCAATTGTGATTGAAGAATGCCTTGACCCAATGCCTGCGACGGTTGCATGAGAGAGACATGAGAAAAACGAGTTTCGTTCGGGTTGGGCCATGACCTACATCCTGGGCCTCAACGCCTTTCACGGCGACTCCTCCGCCTGCATCGTCCGTGATGGCACCCTGCTGGCTGCCGCGGAGGAAGAGCGCTTCCGCCGCCTCAAGCACTGGGCGGGCTTTCCCAGCGAAGCCATTCGCTACTGCCTGGCCGAAGCGGGCGTCTCGCTGGCCCAGGTGGACCATGTCGCCATCAATCAGGACCGGCGGGCCAACTTCGGGCGCAAGATCGCCTACAGCCTGCGCCATTGGCCCAGCGCCGAGCTGATCCTGGATCGCCTGCGCAACAAGCAACAACGCGCCGAGCTGCCCGACCACCTGGCGCGGGCGTTTCCCGGCCAGGCCTTCCAGGGCGAGGTCCACGCCGTCGAACATCACCTGG
This sequence comes from Ramlibacter sp., assembly GCA_035476755.1. GTDB lineage: Bacteria > Pseudomonadota > Gammaproteobacteria > Burkholderiales > Burkholderiaceae_C > Ramlibacter. The sequence goes on along the minus strand of DATILF010000313.1, from coordinate 13,674 downwards.
CGCACATGGCTTCCGCGTTTTTCGTGTCGCCCTTCGAGGAAGCCGTGTCCGTGTCGGTGGATGGCTTTGGCGACTTCGCCAGCACCGCCTGGGGCGTGGGGCGCCGTTCGACGCTCTCGATGGATGCGCGCGTTCTGTTCCCGCATTCACTCGGCATCTTCTACCAGGCGCTGACGCAGTTCATTGGTTTTCCGCACTACGGGGACGAATACAAGGTGATGGGTCTGGCGCCTTACGGACAGCCCGTCTTCATGGAGCAAATGCGCAAGATCGTGCGCCTGCAACCGGAGGGTGCCTTCCGGCTCGACCTCGACTTTTTCATCCACCATCGCCGCAGGATCGCTTACGAATGGGAAGCCGGCTCCCCCAAGGTGGCCGAACTGTACGGGCCGGCCCTCATGGAGTTGCTAGGGCCACCCCGCGCGCCGGACGAGCCGCTCACCCAGCGCCATTACGACCTGGCCCGCTCCACCCAGGCGATGTACGAAGAAGCCTTGTTTCACCTGCTGCGTCAGCTCCATGCCCGCTACCGGCTGGACGCGCTGGCGCTCTCAGGCGGTTGCGCCATGAATTCGGTCGCCAACGGCAAGATCACGCGCCAGACCCCCTTCAAGCAGGTCTATGTGCAGTCCGCCGCGGGCGATGCCGGCGGCGCCATAGGCGCCGCGTACACCGTCTGGCACCAGCAGGGCGGTGCGCGCGGGCCGGCGCACGACCACGCGTACTGGGGCCCCGCCTTTGGGCCGGACGCCGTCGATCAACTGCTGGCCGACCGCGCCGCCGAGATCGCGGCCCAGGGCTGCACCATCGGCCCGGGACAAGCACAGGAAGCGCTGGCGGAAAGCACGGCATCCGCCATCGCCCGCGGCGAAGTCGTCGGCTGGTTCCAGGGGCGCATGGAATGGGGTCCGCGCGCGCTGGGCAACCGCTCCATTCTGGGCGACCCGCGCCGCGCCGACATGAAAGACATCCTCAACCTCAAGATCAAGCGACGCGAATCGTTCCGGCCATTCGCGCCGTCGGTACTGCGTGAAGCGGTGCCGGATTGGTTCGAGCTTGACGGGGACGTCCCCTTCATGATGCAGGTCTATCCCGTGAGGCCGGACAAGCGCGCGCTGGTGCCCGCCGTCACCCATGTCGACGGATCGGGCCGGCTGCAGACCGTCACGGCGCAGACGAACCCCCGCTACCACGGGCTGATCTCGGCCTTTGCGCGACTCACAGGCGTGCCGATGCTTCTCAATACATCGTTCAATGAAAACGAGCCGGTGGTGTGCACGCCGGGCGAAGCGATCGACTGCTTCCTGCGCACCCGGATGGATAGGCTGGTTTTGGGCGACCGGGTGCTGCGGCGCGCATCGGCCACGGCGCATGTATGAGATCGCCAAGGTCGGCGGCTACCTGCTGTCGCCGCTGACCCTTTTCCTCGGCTTGGGGCTCCTCGGCCTCCTGATGCTGCTGCGGCGCCGACCCAAGTGGGCGCTTGCCTTTGCCCTGAGTGGCTTTGCGGGCCTGTGGGTGGCATCCACGCCTGTGGTGGCACAGGCGCTCATCGGCAGCCTTGAGGCCCCCTACGAGGCCTTGCTCGCGCCCGCCAGCCCCTCGGCCGACGCCATCGTAGTCCTGGGTGGCGCGTTATCGGGGGCGGCGCCGCCACGCCGCCCCACATTCAATTTGGCGCCGGCAGCAGGGCGGGTGTGGCACGCCGCGGCCCTGTACCGCGCGGGCAAGGCCCCATGGGTGATCGTGGCGGCGGGCAACCAGCCCGATTCGCAGGAGGCTCAGCCCGAAGCGCAAGCCATCGCAGAAATGCTGATGGCACTCGGGGTGCCCCGCGCGGCGATCCGGCTGGATGAGACCAGCCGCAACACGCGTGAGAACGCGGCGCATGCGCTGCACATCGCACAGGCACTGAAGGTGCGAAGGGTGCTCCTGGTCACCTCCGCCATTCACATGCAGCGCGCCATGAAGACATTTACCCAGGCGTGGGGACGGCAGTTGGTCCTGGTGGCGGCGCCGACCGACTTTTGGCTGGTGAAGACACAGTTCGGCCCAAAAATGTGGATTCCTACCGAAAGCGGGCTGGGAAATGTAACTAACGCACTAAAAGAGTATGCAGGCCTGCTCGCGTTGGATATCATATGAATGAAACATTTGTAACATGTCTTTACACATATCGGTCATCACTGCCGTCTTCAACAGAGCGGCCACCATCGGCGAAGCATTGCGCTCCGTCCATGAGCAGACGTGGCCGACCGTAGAGCATATCGTCATTGACGCCGGGTCCACCGATGGCACCCTCTCGGTGCTCAAGCAACACCAAAGCCAGATCGCAAAACTGGTGTCCGAACCCGATAACGGAGTCTACGACGCCCTCAACAAGGGCATCGCACGCGCGAGCGGCGATGTGGTCGGGTTCATGCATGCCGACGATGTTTTCGCCAGTTCCCGCTCTCTGGAAAAGGTCGCAGCCGCCTTCGATGACCCGTCGGTCGAAGCGGTCTACGGCGACCTGGTCTATGTGAAGAAACACGACGCCACCCGTGTCGTCCGTTACTGGCGCGCCGGACAGTACCAGCGCGATCAACTCGCCCATGGGTGGATGCCGCCTCACCCCACGTTCTATGTGCGCCGAAGCGTCTACGAACGGTTTGGCGCATTCGACACCCGCTACCGGATCGCTGCCGACTACGAAAACATGCTGCGCATCCTCTGGGGGGGCGGGGTGCGGACCGCTTACGTTCCCGAAGTGCTGGTGCGCATGCGTAGCGGCGGCATCAGCAACAAATCGTTGCGCAACGTGGTGCACAAGTCTTACGAAGATTTCTCTGCGTTACGGCAAAATGGCATCGGCGCTCTGCAGGCGCTCCTGCTCAAGAATGTGACGAAACTGCCCCAGTTCATCGTGCGGGAGACCCGGCAGGCTTTCACCGTGCCCGAGATTCCCGCTGCGGGTGTTTTTCGTTTAGAGGCGGATCCGTGTCGCTCCCCAAATACGCTCTCTACATTCTGACCGCCTGGCTGGCGCTGCAAGGCGTCTCGTTCGCCCAGTCGGATCGGCTGAACGAGTCTGCCACGCTGGCCGCCTCAGGCCCCCAGCCGCTGGATCTGCGCGTCGGGTCCATCCGCCCTTCCGATCCCGTCCCCGAGATCCAGGCGAGCCCGCGACCGCATAACCCGGTGGTGGCCATCGGCCGGGATTACCGGGTGGGACCCAATGACCTGATCGACGTCGACGTATTCGACCTCGACAACGTCAAGAGAACCGTGCGCGTGAATGCCGCCGGCGCCATCTCGTTGCCTCTGATCGGCGCGGTGACGGTCGCCGGGCTCACGTCGCAAGAGGTCGAGCAGCGCATCGCGGACCGCTACCGCGAGAAGTACCTGCAAAATCCGCAGGTGTCCGTGTTCATCAAGGAATTCACCACGGAACGCATCACAGTCGAAGGCGCTGTCACCCGTCCCGGCATCTACCCTCTTGCGGGCCGCATCACCTTGCTGCGTGCCCTGGCCCTGGCCGGAGGCTTTGGCACCATTGCCAACACCTCCGAAGTCATGCTCTTTCGCATGAACGACAGCGGAGCGCGCGAAGTCGCCGTGTTCGATGTCGAACTGATCCGCTCGGGCAAACACGACGACCCGTCCATCCGCGGCGACGACCTGATCGTGGTACAACGCGACGCGACCCGCAGGATGCTGAAAGATTCCCTGTTCAGGGACATCATCGACTCCATCAATCCGTTTTCTGCGTTCGGTCGTTGACGCCGGGGCTGCGCCCCGGAGCCCCGGCTGACCAGCGACGGGCACAACCCATCATGTCCAGTAACGATTTCGCGACGCAACCCAAAGCCAACGTCCGTGCGACGGACGTGGCGGTGCGCCACCCCTATTACCTGCAAGCCCAGGTGGCGGAGCAGCAAGAAGCCCTCGGCGACGACTCCCTGACGCTCACGACGCTCTTGCGGCTGCTTTATAAGCACAAGTGGCTGTTGCTGCTCATCGTGGTCGTCTCGGGTGCCGTTGCCGGAGTGCGCACTTTGCTGAGCACACCCGTGTACCGATCGACTGCCACGATCCAGATCGAAAGAGCGGCACCGCGCGTCATCAGCTTCAACACCGATGAACAAGAGTCCGGCTGGACGGACGAGATGACCTCGCTGAAGACGCAGTACGAGCTGCTACGCAGCCGCTCGCTGGCCGAACGCGTGATCAGCGAACTTCACCTCGACCGCCCCGGCGCCGCGACGACCAGCGGCACCGAAGCACCCGCGTCCGCAGCGGCGGTACAGGCGCCGCAAAGCTTCTTCTCCCGCATCGTCGGCGGCTACCGGAAGCTTTCCACCCCGGCCAACCGCAGCGCCGAGGTGCTGAGCCGGGAGGCCGTGGTGGGCGGCTTCCTGGGCGCGCTCACGGTGGATCCTGTGCGCAGTTCACGCCTGATCAAACTGCACGTGGACAACACCAACCCCGAGTTGGCGGCACGCATTGCCAACACCACGGCTCAGGCGTTCATCGCCATGGGGTTGGAGCGCAAGATGGAGGCCTCCTTGTACGCGAAGACCTTTCTGGAAGATCAGATCCAGCAGATCAAGGTCAAGCTGGAGGAATCCGAGCGCAAGCTCAATCGCTACGCGCAGGCCAAGCAGATCCTGACACTGGACGAGAAAACCAGCGTCATCGGGCAAACGTACACGGATTACGCCGGCGCGCTGGCTCGCGCCGAGCAGGATCGTATGAGAGCGGAAGCGTTGTATGCCGAGATCCAGGTCAACCCGACCGCGGTACCGGCGGTGCTGGATAACAAGACGGTCCAGTCGTACAAGGAGCAGAAGGCCAAGCTCGAAATCGAGTACCAGCAAAATCTGCGCATCTACAAGCCTGACTTTCCCCGGATGACGCAGATTCGGGCTCAAATCACCGAAATCGATTCGCAGATCAAGCACGAGGTCAGCGCCGTAGCCGCTGGTATCAAGTCGCAATTCGAGGCGGCCCAGCGTCAGGAGACCTTGCTGCGGCAGAAACTGGGCGAGACCCGCAAGCAAGTGCAGTCCACCCAGGACAGCAGCATCGACCTGAATCTGCTCAAGCGAGAAGTCGACACCAACCGCCAGCTCTATGACGGCCTCTTGCAGCGGCTCAAGCAGGTGGGCGTTTCGGGCGGGATTGTGGCCAACAACGTTTCGGTGGTGGACGCGGCAGAGCCCCCCCTGTTTCCATACAAGCCGAACCTGAGCCGCAACCTGATGCTCGGCTTGGGCATAGGGCTCTTCCTGGGCGTGTGCATGGTGCTGTTGCTGGAGTTCCTGGACGACTCGATCAAGCTGCCCGACGAGGTGGAGCGCCTGCTGGGCGTGCCCCTGATGGGCATCATTCCCTTCTTCAAGCAAAAACGCGGCGAGTCATCTTCCGTGGCGCTGCTGGCGCATACCGACCTCAGGTCCACACTGGCCGAGTCGTATCGCTCCGTGCGCACGGCTTTGCAGTTCTCCACGCCCGAAGGCGCGCCCAAGCTCCTGATGGTCACCAGCACCACGCGGGGCGAAGGCAAGAGCACCACCGCGCTGGCTTTGGCCATCAATTTCGCGCAGCTCGGCCAACGTGTGCTGCTGGTGGACGGCGACATGCGCAACCCCTCAGTCCACAAGCAGCTGGGCATCCCCAACGAGCTTGGCCTGTCCAACCTCCTGTCGAGCGACAACGACGCCGAGACACTCATGACCCCCACGGCCATCGCCAACCTGTCCGTATTGACGGCAGGGCCTGTGCCGCCCAACCCGGTGGACTTGTTGATGGGGCCGAAGCTCGGCATCTTTTTCGACCTCACCGCGTCGATGGGCATCCACTACGTCATCGTCGACGCGCCGCCCCTGCTCGGCATCGCCGACTCGGTGGTGCTGGGCAATCAGATCCAGAACATCCTGTTCGTCGTTCAGGCCAGCCGCACCCGCAAGGGCCAGGTGCGCGATGCGCTGCGGCGCCTGCGCCTGGGTGGCCTGTTGCCGCGCGGCGTTTTGCTGACGCAGACTCAGCGCGGCGCGGCCGCACACGACTACGAGTCGTACTACGGCTATGGGGGCGGCGACAAGGGCAAGAGCACCAGCAAGCCGGAACTGCCCAGCCAGCCGGCCTGAAGGCCAGACGGGCCGCGTCATGCAACCGCGAAACGGCGCCCAGGGTCCCTCGCTGCATGCGCTGCACGAGGGGCTGCTCGAATATCAACGCGCCCCAGGCAAGTACCAGCCCACCCTGAGGCAGCCTGCCCTGTTGTTCTCCTCCATCCGGGAAGTCCTGCAGATCGCGATCGCCCGCGATGGCGCTGCGAGCCCCCTGGCCGATGCGGCGCGCTTTTTCGTGCGCACCGCCCTGCTTTTTTCATCGGCGGACCACTACGCCTTGCTCGGACTGCGGCAAGACGCCAGTGATGCCGACCTGAAGAACCGCTACCGGCTGCTGATGCGCCTGCTGCATCCGGATTTCTCCAGCGGCTGGCCGTACTGGCCGCCCGATGCCGCGGTTCGCGTCAACCTCGCCTACGAGACCTTGTCTTCCCCCGCGAAGCGCGGCGCTTATGACGCTGCCAGGACCGAGCGCGCTTCCACGATCCCGACGCCGCCGAAGGCCAAGACAAGCCCCAGACGGCTCAAGACCCGAACTGGCGGGACGCGTGGAAAGCGGATGGCGATGGTCGTCAGCTTTGCCATGGCCATGGTCCTGATGGGTGCGCTCACCTTGGGCACCCCGACAGGCGTGGTGGAACTGGTCCAGCGCATGCCCCATGGCAACGGCAAGGCGAACGCCGAGCTTCGGCCGACGTCGGATTTTTCCGCCGATCCTGCGCACGAGACGCCTTCTCTCGGTCCGCTGGGCAGCGGGAACACTACGGATCGCCCCTTGGCGCTTGCAGCGATGGTAGCCACTGCAGCCGTCCCGCCAACGCTCGCCGCGGACCGGCCGATGGAACCGGAACTCTTGGCCTCCGCGCTCAACGCCGCCGCGACCGCACCCACAGCCCAGGCAGCGGCCGCGCCGCCCGTCGTCTCAACGCCCCCGCTCGCATTGGTGCTGCCCACCCCCACGGCCACGCCGCCGGCGGCACCCGCCATGACCCTCACAGACGCCCATCCGCTGCTGTCGAGACTGCTTCAGCACATGGAAAGCGGCTCCGGCGAGCGTTTGCTGACCGTGGTCGAACCGTCCGAGCGGTCGCATCCTTCCGCGCAAGCCGTGGTCAAGCACTACAACCGTCTGGTCAACGGAGCCCGTACCGTCAAACTCTCCGACGCGGCGTTCAAGGCCGAAGGCCGCGATGGTGGCCGACTGGTTGTCACCGGCACCATCCTGATGCGCGTCGGCGACGAGCCGGAGAACGCGAACCGCGACTTCTCGCTGCAGGCGGAGTTCGCGTTGAAAGAAGGCCATATGGTCATGACGCGGCTGCGACGGGTGCAGGAATGACCCTGCAGCGAGGCGTCGCCATCGGACTTCAAGCCGTGCTGGGCGTGTGCGCCGCAGGGTTGCTTGGATGGGCAACGCTACGGGTCAACCTCGATCGCATGTGCGTCGTGGACGACACGCCCTACCTGAACCTGTGCGCACGGCCCGCCCCAGGCAGCGCGGCGCATCTGGACCGCCTGCGATCGCGCGTTGCCGCCAACCCCGGCGACACGCCCGCCTACATCCACCTCGCGTTTTACGATCGATCGGCCGAAGGAGCCACCTGGATTCGGCTGGCGTCGCAGCTGGCGCCCGGCGAGGTGAACGTACTGACCTTGCAGGCTGCAACGGCACTGGCGCAGCAGGCCTGGCCCCAGGCCGTCGCGCCACTGGTTCAGCTCGTGCAGTACCGCGCCAGCGATGACGCCAGCGTGGTGCTTGCGCGCCTCATCGGCATGGGCCACGCGCCCCTTTTGGCTGAGCACCTGACGCCTGGCAGTCGATGGCTGCAGCGCGTGCTGGCGCAACTGCCGGGTGCGAAGGTTCCGGTGTCGGCAGCGATGCCGCTCGTGCTTCAAGCCGTGGAAAAAGGGGCCCTTGAACCCTCGAGCATCACCCCCTACATCCGCCAGCTCAAGACCGCATCCGCCTGGGTCGATGCCTACGGCCTGTGGATGTCGCTGCACCGCAACCAGGTGCCCGTGCTTTTCAATGGTGGCTTCGACCAGCCCTTCACGGCCGACGGCTTCGATTGGGAGCCGGGCGAGCAGGCACCGGCCGGCAAGGCGGGGGCCGCACTGGCGCGGACGAGCGATGGCCCTGGACGGGACGGGGTGCTGCAAGTGCGATTCACCGGCCGCCGTTTTTCGCTTCCGCTGGTTCGCCAGTACTTGTTCCTGGGTGAGGGGCGCTACCGGCTCACCGGCGAGCACCGGGGCAGCCGGCTGCGAATGGCGCAGGGGCTGGCGTGGGTGGTGCGCTGCACGGGGTCCACCGCCGTGGCCGGCCACTCCGAAGGCCTGATGGATACAGGCGGCGCCTGGAAGTCATTCAGCCTGGAATTCTCGATTCCTCCCGGCTGCGGCCACGTGGTCAGCTTGCAGCTGGAAACGCACGCCGCGTACGAGGCCGAAACCGGCGCGTCGGGCCGCGTCGAATTCGACGCGTTCAGCCTTCAAAAACAGGTCGATCCGTGATGAAACACGCGACGCGGGCCACCCCGCGAATTGACCCAGCACAACCGTTCTCTTATAGTGAGAAAGCATTTGGCCGTGTCTCGGCCCATCGGAGTCTTATGTCAGTCAAATCCTTTTGCGTCCTCGCCAGCGCGGCGGCTTGCAGTGTGGCAATGGCCCAAACCATCGGTGTCACGGGGAGTGTAGAGGGTTTGGCCACCATGAGCGACGGTGTCACGGTGAGCACGATCAAGCCCAGCAACCCCGTCCCCGACGGCGCCCGGATTGTGACGGGCTCCACGGGCAAGGTCGCCATCAACCTCACCCAAGGCTGCTCTGTGACGCTTGAACCCAACCAGTCGGTGGTGGTGAGTGCCGGCAAGACATGCGCGGTGCTGCAAACCGAGGTCGTCACGCTAGGCGCGGACGTGCAGTTGGCCGCAGCCACGACGTCTGGCGGATCACCTTTCAACCTGGGCAGCATGCTCAAAGGTATCAATGGCGCATGGCTTGGCATCGGGGCGGCGGCGACCCTGGGCGCCCGCAAGACCCTGTCCACTGCCAGCAGCGAGACCCCTCAGGGGCAGGGCGGCGGAGCCCCCGTTACGGAATTTCCGCTCAGCTCTTTGTGACGGCGAAATCGCGGTCGTCGCACACCACGGGGCCCATGGGCCCCGTTGCGTTTTGCATGGGCCTGTTGCTGCTGCTGGCGGCGCCGATCATGCGCGGCGGCAACCGCTACATCGCCCTGATTCCCCTGGAGTGGATCGGACTGGCCGTGTTGCTGGCGCTGTGGCTTCACCACGCCCGCGCAGGCCGCTTGGAACGGGCAACGCCCAACCCGTTGCTGATGCTGCTGGCTCTCAGCCCGCTCCTGCTGGCGCTCTTGCAGCTTCTTCCCGTGCCCTCGGACTGGTGGGCGCGCCTGCCTGGCCGCGCCGTCTATGGAGAGGCACTCCAGACGCTGGGCGCTTCCGACCGCGCCTGGCGCCCCGTCTCGGTCAACCCGGCCGCAACGGCGGCTTCGCTGCTTGCCGGCATTCCCCTTGCAGCCGCTTTGCTGATGGGGGTGCTTGCCTCGTATTCGCAGCTGCGGGCGATCGCGAAGGTGGTGGTCGCCATGGCAATGGCCCAAGTGGTCCTCGGGCTGATCCAGCTGGCCGGAGGCGAAGGCCTGCTCATGCTAGGGTCAAGCAGCAGCACACCGGTAGGCACGTTCAACAACAGGAACCACTTTGCCAACTACATCGCCATGGCCATGTTCGCCTACCTGTGGCTGGCCAGCGAAGCAAGCAGCTCGCGCGGGCGGGCCGGTGCCCCGAACGATCGCCACCGCTCGCTCTTGCTGGCGGCGGGTGGCTTGAGTCTGCTCCTGGGGCTGCTGATGTCCCGATCGCGTGGCGCGCAGCTGTCCGCTTTGCCGCTGGCCCTGGTCGGCTTGTGGCTCGCCTGGCCGCGAGCCACGCACGCCGCCCCTACCTGGCGCGCCTTGCTCGCCGTGGCGCTGGGGCTGCTCTTCGTGGCGGCGGGAGCCATCGGGTTCGACACCGTCGCCGTCCGTTTTGCGCCCGACGACGTGGTCGCTGCTGCCGGTTACCGCGGCAAACTGGCGCTGACCAGCCTGGATGCGGCGCTTGCTTTCTGGCCCTGGGGCTCGGGCTGGGGAACGTACGACCAGATCTACCCTCGCTTCCAGCCCGCCGACATTGTCGGTATGGCCCACCACGCACACATGGATTACGTGGAGATGCTGCTCGAGGGCGGCGTTTTCTTCATCTTCCTGGCCGTCGCATTCGCCTGGCTGGCTGTTCGACGCGCGCTGTTCCTGGCCGCTGTCGCGAAGCGGCACAGAACGCTCGATCGCGAGTCCATGGCCTGCGCACTGTGCGGTCTGGGGCTGTTGGCGCTGCTCTTGCACTCGCTCGTGGAGTTCAACATGCGCATCCCCGCCAATGCCATCCTGGGTGCCCTGCTGGCCGGCGCCTACCTGCGTCCCCTCTCCGCCGCGAGGGCCAACGCGTGATCGACCTGCACAGCCACATCCTCCCCGGCATCGACGACGGGTCCAAGAGCCTGGAGATGTCGCTGGAGATGGCGCGCATCGCCGTCAAGGACGGCATCCGCATCATGGCCTGCACGCCGCACATCTACCCTGGCCTGTACATGAACGACGCCGCCGGCATCACGGCCGCGCGCGATGCGTTGCAGACTGCGTTGGACACGCATGGCATCGCACTGCAGCTCACCACCGGCGCGGACGTGCACCTGGTGCCGGGCCTGCTCGAAGGCCTGCGCGAAGGCCGCGTCCCCTCGCTGCATGGCACCCGCTATGTGCTGCTGGAGCCCTCGCACCACTCCGTGCCGCAGCGCTTCGCGGAATCGGTGTTCCAGCTGGTGGCCGCGGGCTACGTGCCCGTGATCACGCACCCGGAGCGGCTGACCTGGGTGGAAGATCACTTCCAGACCTTCGTGGACCTCACCCGGCAAGGCGCATGGATGCAGGTGACGGCCGGCGCCCTCACGGGCTTGTTCGGGCCGCGGGCGAAATACTGGGGCGAGCGTTTCATCGGCGAAGGCCTGACCCACATCCTCGCCACCGACGCACACTCGTCCGGCCGCCGCGTGCCAGTGCTGTCCGAAGGGCTCGCCGTCGCTGAGCGGCTGGTGGGCGCCGAAGAAGCGCAGCGGCTCGTGGTCGGCCGGCCCCAGGCCGTCTTGAACGACACCCCGCGCACCCAAGTGGCGCCGCTGCCCCCGCGCAAGGAGCCAAGAGGCGCGTGGTGGCGCAAGCTGCTGCGGCGCTGATCTCAGAACGGATAGTGCCGCGCCTGCGTCTGCACCGTGATCCACCGCAGCTCGGTGAATTCCGCGATGCCCGCCTTGCCGCCAAAGCGCCCCATGCCGCTGCCCTTGACGCCGCCGAACGGCATCTGCGCTTCGTCGTGCACGGTGGGGCCGTTCACGTGACAGATGCCCGAGTCGATCTTGCGCGCGACGTTGAAGGCCCGCGCGATGTCGCGGCCGAAGACGGCGGCCGAGAGGCCGTACTCGTTGTCGTTGGCGCAGGCGATGGCTTCTTCGGTGTCTTTCACGCGCACCACGGCCTTCACGGGGCCGAAGGTCTCTTCGTGGTAGATGCGCATCTTCGGCGTCACATGGTCCAGGATGGTGGCGGGCATCAGCGTGTTCTGGGCCTTGCCGCCGCACAGCAACTTGGCGCCCTGGGCCAATGCATCGTCGATGAGGGCATTGCAATGGTTCACCGTGTTCATGCCGATCACGCTGCCCAGCACCACCGGCTCGGGCTTGCGCGGGTCGCCCACGGGCAGGCCGGACGCCTTCGCGGCGAATCTCTTCACGAACTCATCGGCGATCTTCTGGTCCACGATCACGCGCTCGGTCGACATGCAGATCTGCCCGCTGTTGGCGAAGCAGCCGAAGGCCGCTGCGTTCACGGCATCATCGATGTCGGCGTCGTCCAGGATCACCAGGGGCGCCTTGCCGCCCAGTTCCAGCACCACCGGCTTCAGGTATCTGGCGCAGGTCTGCGCGATGATTTTCCCCACCTTGGTGGAGCCGGTGAAGTTCACCCGCCGCACCGCCGGATGAGCGATCATCGCTTCGACCACGGCGCCCGCATCTTCGGGCGCGTTGGTGATGTAGTTGACGACGCCGGGCGGAAAGCCGGCTTCCTGGAACGCCTCGATGATCAGCTGGTGCGTGCGCGGGCAGTTCTCGGAGCCTTTGAGGATGACGGTGTTGCCGCAGGCCAGCGGCGTGGCCACCGCGCGCACCGCCAGGATGATGGGCGCGTTCCACGGCGCGATGCCCAGCACCACGCCCGCTGGCTGGCGCACGCCCATCGCGAGCGAACCCGGCACGTCGGAGGGAATCACCTCGCCGCTGATCTGCGTGGTGAGCGACGCCGCCTCGCGGATCATGCCGGCGGCCAGCATCACGTTGAAGCCGGCCCACATGCCGGTGGCGCCGGTCTCTGCCGCCACCGCTTCGGCGAACTGCGGCACCTTGGCCTCGAGCTTCTCGGCGGCCTTCAGCAGCAGCATGCGGCGCTCACCGGGCCCGGTCTCGCTCCAGGTGCGAAATGCCTCGGCGGCGGCCTCCACGGCCATCACCGCATCGGCGGGTGAGGCGGCCGGCGCGCGCGTGGCCACCGTGCCGTCCAGGGGGTTGCGCCGCTCGAAGGTGGCATTCTTTTCGGCCGTGACTTTCAGGCCGTTGATCAGCATGGAGAGATCGGACATCGGGGACTCCTGGGACGATGATTCAATGAAACTGCTCGGCCTGCGCCGCAAGTTCAGCAGGTGCTGCAGCCGCAGCAGGGCGAACGGTGTGCTTCGCTGCCGAGGCCGCACTGGTGGTGTCGGCGCTGGCCGCGCCGAGGTAGGCCTCGCGCACGACGGTGGAGCGCGCCAGCAGCTTGGCCGGGCCGCTGGCCACCAGCGTGCCGCGCTCCAGCACATAGCCGCGGTCGGCCACGGCCAGTGCCTTCTTCACGTTCTGTTCCACCATCAGCACGGTGGTTCCGCTGTCGGCGATACGGCGCGCGATCGCCAGCAGCTCATCGACCATGCGCGGCGCCAGGCCCAGCGAAGGCTCATCCAGCATCAGCAGCCGCGGCGCGCTCATCATGGCGCGTGCCACGGCCACCATCTGCTGTTCACCGCCACTCATGGTGCCGGCCAGTTGCTGGGCCCGTTCGCGCAGCTTGGGGAAATCGTTGAAGGCCTGCTCCAGGCGGCGGGCACGCTCGGCCTTGCCCACCAGCCAGCCGCCCAGCTCCAGGTTTTCCGCGACGGTCATCTGGGCGAACAGCTGGCGGCCTTCGGGCACCAGCGCCACGCCCGCTTGCACGATCTCATGCGTCTTCTCGGGCAGGTCGTCGCCGTCCAGCAGCACGTCGCCCGTGCGCGGGATCAGCCCGTTCAGTGCCCGCAGCAACGTCGTCTTGCCCGCGCCGTTGGGCCCGAGGATGACGGTGAGGCCGGGCTGGACCTCCAGCTTCAGTCCGCGAAGCACCAGCATCGGCCCGTAGCCGGCACTCAAG
>DATILF010000312.1:0-4955 GCA_035476755.1 Ramlibacter sp. | reverse complement strand
CATCATCGTCAAGAACCAGGGCACGATTTTCCTGGGCGGCCCGCCGCTGGTGAAGGCCGCCATCGGCGAGATCGTCTCGGCCGAGGACCTGGGCGGCGGCGACGTGCACACGCGCCTGTCGGGCGTGGCCGACCACCTGGCGCAGAACGACATGCACGCGCTGGCGCTGGCGCGGCAGGCCGTGGCCAGCCTGAACCGCGGCAAGAACGTGGAGCAGGAACTGCGCGAGCCGCGCCCACCGAAGTTCGACCCCCAGGAACTCTACGGCGTCATCCCGACCGACACGCGCAAGCCTTTCGACGTGCACGAGATCATCGCCCGCATCGTCGATGGCTCCGAGTTCCATGAGTTCAAGCAGCGCTACGGCACCACGCTGGTGTGCGGCTTCGCCCACATCGAAGGCATGCCGGTAGGCATCATCGCCAACAACGGCATCCTGTTCTCCGAAAGCGCGCAGAAGGGCGCGCATTTCATCGAGCTGTGCTGCCAGCGCAAGGTGCCGCTGGTATTCCTGCAGAACATCACCGGTTTCATGGTGGGCCGCAAGTACGAGGCCGAGGGCATTGCCCGCCACGGCGCGAAGCTGGTCACGGCCGTGGCCACGGCCAACGTGCCCAAGTTCACCATCATCATCGGCGGCAGCTTCGGCGCGGGCAACTACGGCATGTGCGGCCGTGCCTACTCGCCGCGCTTCCTGTGGATGTGGCCGAACGCGCGCATCTCGGTCATGGGCGGTGAGCAGGCCGCCAGTGTGCTGGCCACTGTGCGGCGCGACGGCATCGAGGGCAAGGGCGGCCGCTGGAGCGCCGAGGAAGAGGCTGCGTTCAAGCAGCCGCTGCTGGACCAGTTCGCCCACCAGTCGCATCCCTATTACGCCAGCGCACGGCTGTGGGACGACGGCGTGATCGATCCGGCGGACACACGGCGCGTTCTGGCGCTGGGCCTGTCGGCCTCGCTCAATGCGCCGATTCCCGAGCCGAAGTTCGGCGTGTTCCGGATGTAGGCAAGAGGGCAGCAAGAGAGCTCTCGGTAGAATTTGAAAACCAATTCACTACTACCGGAGAGGAAGAAGATGAACACAAGACTGAAACAGGCAGGCTGCGTCGGGATAGTCGTCATCACGCTGGCTTGCGCGGGCCCGGCCCTGGCGCGCAACGACAAGCTGATGATGCCGATCGATGCCGCGCTCCGTGGCAATGCCGGCCCGCACGCGATCAGCCGGGATGTGCGGTTGGGCTTTGGCCGCGCTTCCGCGGACGGCCTGGAGGTGGTCAATCCCCACATCGAGGTGCGCGGCGTTGCCGATCCGTTCGGCGATCCGGGCCAAGTGCGCCGCGAGCGCCGCAGCGACGCGCAGGTCTGCGTGGACGCTTTTCGCAAGGCGCTTGGCGAGTTGCAGCGGCGCGCCATGTCTTCGGGTGCGGGGGCCGTGGTGGGCATCGTCAGCAACTACAACAAGGTGGAGATGGACAGCCGCGATGTGTACGAATGCCACGCGGGCTATTCGCGCGCCGTGGTGGAACTGAAGGGGCAGGCGGTACGTGGCGCGGTGGTTGGGCAGCCCAGGGCACAGCCGCTGCCGGTGCCGCCCGCCGCCGTCGCGCCGTTGGCTCCGGCGGCTCCCATGGCGCCCGCGGCGCCGGCCGTGCCGCTGATCGCCAGTGGTTTCGCGAATATTGCCGATGTCGATGCCGTGCCTTACCTGTCCGATCGCGGGCGCGAGGGCTACCGGCAGTACATCGGCCGGCCGACGCCCAAGGCGTTCGCGCTCTCCGCGAGCGGCCATTGGTTCAGCGCCTGGACGCTCGTGCCCGGTGAGGCCGGCCTGCCCAGCGACCCGGTGGAGCGGGCCGTGGTCGTGTGCAACCGGACCAGTCCGACGCCTTGCCGCCTGTATGCGGTGAATGGCTCCGTGGTCTGGACGCGCGAGGCCGCGTCCGCCGCGGCCCCCGTCAAGTAACGAACCCGCCAAGCGCAGTCCGCGCGAAGAGAACGCCCATGAAACACCTCGAACTCCGTTTTGACGCCGGCATCGCCACCGTGGTGCTGAATCGGCCCGACGTCCGCAATGCCTTCAACGATGAAGTCATTGCCGAGCTGACGGCGGTGTTCACCGAACTGGGCGAGCGCGCCGAGGTTCGCTGCATCGTGCTGGCGGGCAACGGCCCGGCCTTCTGCGCGGGCGCCGACCTGAACTGGATGAAGCGCATGGCCGGCTACACGCGGGAGGAGAACCTGGCGGATGCGGCCACGCTCGCCCACATGCTGCGCGTCGTCTATCGCTGTCCCAAACCGACCATCGCGCGGGTGCACGGCGACGTCTATGCGGGGGGCACCGGCCTGGTCGCGGCCTGCGACATGGCGGTGTCGGTGGACACGGCCGGCTATTGCTTCAGCGAAGTGAAGCTGGGCCTCATCCCCGCCACCATCAGCCCGTATGTGATCCGGGCCATAGGCGCGCGCGCCGCGCACCGCTACTTCCTCACGGCCGAGCGCTTCGGCGCCGCGCAAGCGCTGCAGATCGGCTTCGTGCATGAGGTGGTCACGGCCGACCAGCTCGACGGCAAGGTGGCCGAACTGGCCCAGCACCTGCTGGTGGCGGGGCCCGCCGCCGTGAAGGCCTGCAAGGAACTGGTGCAGGACGTGGCCAGTCGAAACATCACGCAGTTGCTGATCGACCGCACGGTCGAGGGCATTGCGGACATCCGGGTCAGTGACGAGGGACGCGAGGGGATACAGGCATTCCTGGGCAAGCGCAAGCCGGCCTGGCTGACGCAGGGGTGAACATCATGGACAGCTTCGGTGGATGGATCGAAACGCCCCAGCTGCTGGCGCTGGCAGCGGCACTGGGCTGGGCCAGCGGCGTGCGGCTGTACGCGGCCGTGTTCCTGACCGGCCTGGCCGGTTTCATGGGCTGGATCGATCTGCCGCAGGGGCTGCGCATCCTCGAACACCCTGGCGTCATGGCCGCGAGCGGCTTCATGTGCTTCGTGGAATTCTTCGCCGACAAGATCCCGCTGATCGATTCGCTCTGGGACACGGTCCACACGCTCATCCGCATCCCCGCCGGGGCCGGCCTGGCTGCGGCAGCGCTGGGCGCGGATGGCCAGGCCATGGCCTGGGTCGCGGCCCTCCTGGGGGGCAGCCTCGCGGCCACCAGCCATGCGGCCAAGATGACCACGCGGGCGGCGGTGAATACGTCGCCCGAGCCTTTTACCAATGTCGCCGTCTCGCTGGTGGAAGACGGCTTCGTGGTGTTCATGTTGTGGCTGTCCGCCACCCACCCCGTGATCTTTGCTATCGCGCTGCTCCTGACACTGGTGCTGGCCGTGGTGCTGATGGTCGTGTTGATCAGGTTCCTGCGCGTGGTCGCGCGCAGGCTGGGCGATTTTTTTGCGGGCCGTCCGCTTGCACCGAGGAAACTGGATGTTCAAGAAAATACTCATCGCTAACCGGGGGGAGATTGCCTGCCGCGTTGCCGCCACGGCCCGCCGCATGGGCGTGCGCACGGTCGCGGTCTATTCCGACGCCGACGCCAATGCGAAGCACGTGGGCGCCTGCGACGAGTCGGTGCACATCGGCGGCAGCGCGCCCAAGGACAGCTACCTGCGCTGGGAGCGCATCATCGAGGCAGCCAAGGCAACCGGGGCACAAGCGGTGCATCCGGGTTACGGCTTCCTGAGCGAGAACGAAGAGTTCGCGCAGGCCTGCGCCGATGCCGGGCTGGTGTTCATCGGCCCGCCGCCCTCGGCCATCAATGCCATGGGCCTGAAGGCGGAATCCAAACAGCTGATGGAAAAGGCCGGCGTGCCGCTGGTGCCGGGCTACCACGGCGCCAACCAGGACACAGCCTTGCTCGCGGCCGAGGCTGAGCGCATCGGCTATCCGGTGCTGATCAAGGCCAGCGCGGGCGGCGGCGGCAAGGGCATGCGCGCGGTCGAGAAGGCGCAGGAGTTCGAGGCGGCGCTGGCGTCGTGCAAGCGCGAGGCGATCAACAGTTTCGGCGATGACGCGGTGCTGATCGAGAAGTATGTCCAGCGCCCTCGCCACATCGAGATCCAGGTGTTCGGCGACACGCAGGGCAATTACGTGTACCTGTTCGAGCGCGACTGCTCGGTGCAGCGCCGCCACCAGAAGGTGCTGGAAGAGGCCCCGGCGCCGGGCATGACCGAAGCCATGCGCCGCCAGATGGGCGGTGCGGCGGTGGCGGCGGCGCGCGCGGTGAACTACGTCGGCGCCGGCACGGTGGAGTTCATCGTCGAGCAGCGAGGCCACGGTGAGATGAATTTCTTCTTCATGGAAATGAACACGCGCCTGCAGGTGGAGCACCCGGTGACCGAAGCCATCACGGGCCTGGACCTGGTCGAGTGGCAGCTGCGGGTGGCGTTTGGCGAGCCGCTGCCCCTGCGGCAGGAGGAGCTGAAGATCCACGGCCATGCGATCGAGGCACGCATCTGCGCCGAAAACCCTGACAACAATTTCCTGCCGGCCACCGGCACCTTGCTCGTGTACCGCAAGCCTAAGAGCGCCAGCTTCGCGCGGGGCCCGGTGCGGGTGGATGACGGCGTGCGCGAGGGCGATGCGATCTCGCCTTTCTACGACTCCATGGTGGCCAAGCTGATCGTGCACGGCGACACGCGCGAGCAGGCGCTGGCGCGGCTGGACGAGGCGCTGGCGCAGACTCATATCGTCGGGCTGGCCACCAATGTGCAGTTCCTGCGCCAGGTGGTGCGAAGCCCGTCGTTCTCGAAGGCCAACCTGGACACGGCGCTGATTCCGCGCGAACAGGCGGTGCTGTTCAACCAGGAGCCGCTGGGCCTGCCGCTGGCCGCGGCGGCCGCCGTCGCCCAGGCCCTGCTGCAGGAAAAGCAGGCGGAGCGTGCCGACCCGTTCAGCCGCCGCGACGGCTGGCGTTCGCACGGGCTGGCCATGCGCCGCTTCGAGTTCGAGTTTCG
>DATILF010000311.1:0-7502 GCA_035476755.1 Ramlibacter sp. | reverse complement strand
ACCGGGGCGGGTCTCCTCAGTGATCAGCGCGGCCAGCGCGGGGGCAGCCGCAAGCCGGCGCACCATTTTCATCGAGCCGATGGCCACGGCCTGGTCGGCGGGTGCGGACAGGTAGTTCGGGTCGATCTCCGGTGGCGCCTGCGGGTCCGGCGAGACGATGCGCAGCGAGCCGGTGCTCTCGGGCCGCAGCGCGTAGCAGAACATCTGGAAGCCGGGGAACGGCTCCATGCGCGTCATGCCGGCAGCGATATCCAGCGACAGGGCGGCCATCAGCAACTGGGCATCGGGCCGGGTGGCCTCGCGCGTGGCGCGGAAGAAGCCGCCCACCGGGTAGGTGCCGCGGCCCAGGCAACCGGCTTTGCCCAGCGCGTAACGCAGCGCGTTCGCGGCCAGCCGCGGCCCGGCGTACTCGCGGTTCTCCGAGCCGCTGCGCCAGTCGCGCAGGCGCCACTGCACCATGTAGAGCAGGTGCTCGCGCAGGTTGCTGCCGACGGCCGGCCGATGCGCGACCACCGGAATGCCCAGGCTCTGCAGGTGCGCCCCATCCCCGATGCCCGACAGCTGCAGCAGCTTGGGTGATTCGAGCGCCCCAGCGCTGAGGATGATCTCCCGGCGCGCGTCGAGCCGCTGCTCGCCATGGGGGCCAACCACCTCGATGCCGACGGCGCGTTGTCCGGCGAACACGATGCGCTGCACGCGGGTGCCGGTCATCACCGTGAGGTTGGCGCGGCCGCGCACCGGCTTGAGAAAGGCGGTGGCCGAGCTCTGGCGCACGCCATCGCGCATCGTGTAACTCAGGTAGGCGACGCCCTCGTGGTCGGGGCGGTTGATATCGGGCAGGCGGCGCAGGCCCGCCGTGCGGGCGGCGGCGATCACGGCCTCGGACAGCGGCGTGGGCCGCTCCTGCACCGACACCTTCAGCGGCCCGCCGGCGCCGCGCACCTCGTCCGCGCCGAGCGCGTGGTCCTCGATGCGGCGGAAGCACTCGGCCATCGTGCGCCAGCCCCAGCCCTGCGCGCCGTGTTCGCTCTCCCAATCGTCATAGTCCTGCGGATGGCCGCGCATGTAGACCATGCCGTTGATCGAGCTCGAGCCGCCGAGCATCTTGCCGCGCGCCCACACTTCCTGGCGATGGCCGTTGCCCTCGTGCGGCTTGACCGGGTAGAAGTGGGCGTGCCTGGGGTCCTGCAGCAGTTTGCCGAAGCCCTTGGGCATGGCGACGAGCGGCGAGGTGTCGGGGGGCCCGGCTTCGACCAGCAGCACCTGGTGAGCCGGGTTCTCCGACAGCCGGTTGGCCAGCACGCAGCCGGCCGAACCGGCGCCGACGATGATGAAGTCGTAGTTGATCAAGGGAATTCAGGGGGGTTCAGGTACGGGAAGGGACTGACGGGAGGCGCCGCAAAGTCAGACCGGCGTGCCGCGGATGTCGTCGATGAAGGCCTTCCAGGTCGCATCCATGGTGTAGTCCGGACGCGATAGCCAGATGCGGTCGATCAAGGCATCGGCCTGGTCGGCGCTCCAGCCGACGTGCCGCGTCGCATACAGCGCAAAGAAGGCGGTGACCCTGAAGTTGGCGGCGCAGTGGATCAGCACCTTCTGGTGCCGCGTGTCGAGCATGGCCGCCTCGAAGGCATGGAACTGGGCCGCTTCGGGCCGCGACCATTCCACCGGGATGTGGCGGTATGACATGCCGAGCGCCGCTACCCACGCGGCTTCGCCTGGCAAGGCGTGGTTGTCGGCGTTGTCCGGCGCCAAGTTGATGACCGCCTGATAGCCGGCATCACGCGCCGCCTCCAGCTGCTCGCGCGTTGGCTGGCCACTGGTGCCAATCCGCTCGTCGATGCGGATGAAATTGACGATTGACTCTACGCTCATACAAGGTCTCCTGAGGGGCGCGGCGGCACGGCCCGGGTCATAGGTCGAACACCACGTGGATGTGCTTGGGCACCCGCATCATCGTGCCGCGCACGTCCGGCGGCGGCATGTCGGGGTCGAGGCGCACGTTCGGCAGGCGGTCCAGGATGGCGTGGAGGGCGCGGGTCATCTCCACGCGCGCCAGATGCTGGCCGATGCATACGTGCGGGCCGTACGCGAACGCGAAGTGACGGTGCTTGCGTTCGCGAAAGATGTCGAACTTGTCCGGCTCGGGATAGCGCGATGGGTCGCGGTTGGCCGAGCCGGCGATGACATCCATCAGCGCGTTGGCCGGGATCTTCATGCCGCCCAGTTCCGTGTCGCGCGCGGCCGTGCGCGCCTGCATCAGCACCGGGCCATCCCAGCGCAGCGCTTCGTCGATGGCCTGCGGGATCAGCGCGCGGTCGCGGCGTACCGCGTCGAGCTGGTCCGGGTTGCTGAGCAGGCCGACCAGCAGGATGCTGGTGCCGCGGTAGGTGGTGTCGCCGCCGGCATTGACCAGCTGGCGCAGGAACGACACCAGCACCTCCTCGGGCAAGACGTCGCCGTCCACCTCCGCCTGCGCGAGCATGCTCACCAGGTCGTTGCCCGGGTTGCGGCGGCGCTCCTCGAGCAGGGCCTTGAAATACACGCCCAGCTTGCGCGAAGCCTCGGTGCCGTGCTCGATGTCGTAGCTGGTGACCGTCTGCGCGATGGCCAGCTTATGAAAGACTTTGATGTCCTCCTGGGGCAGCGCCAACTGGCGGTAGATGATGTGGAACGGGTAATGGTGGGTGAACTCCTGCACCAGGTCGGCCTTGCCATGCGGGATGAAGGAGTCCATCAGCGCGTTGACCACCGGATCGACCAACTCGTCGCCCCACTTGGCCACCACCTGCGGCAGGAACGCCCGCTGGAAGATCTTGCGAAAACGCGTGTGTTCGGGCGCGTCCATCGTGCTGACGCTGCGCCCGAACGAGATGCCCAGGTTGTTGCGGTAGGCCTCGTTCGTGAACGTGGCCGGATCACCGAGCACCTTTTCGACCAGGTCGTAGCCCAGCACGACATAGTGCTCGCGCCCGGCCATGGTCAGGTCGGGCGGCAGGCCCATGCCGACCCGGTAGTCCCGCTTGTGGATGGGCGCCTCTCTCAGCCACTGCGCCAGCAACGGGTAGGGGTCGCGATGGTCGCCGAAGGAGGCTTCGTCCGAGATGAACGGGTCGTACGTGGGATCGTCGAAATCCTGGATGCGAGCGATGGCGCTCATGACGGGCTCCTGTGCAGCGAAAAGAAAAGGCGTGCTCGGCGCAGGCGCCTGGCACGTGGCGCTTTCGCG
Source organism: Ramlibacter sp. (assembly GCA_035476755.1). Taxonomy (GTDB): domain Bacteria; phylum Pseudomonadota; class Gammaproteobacteria; order Burkholderiales; family Burkholderiaceae_C; genus Ramlibacter. The sequence continues at coordinate 4,273 of DATILF010000311.1, read as the reverse complement.
CGAACGGCGTTGCACGCTTGTGCAATGGACCCAGAGCGTAGCGCTCCGTCTCAGGGTTTTTACCTGGGGTATTCCCGAATTTTTAGAACATCGTTCATATATTCGCCTCAACGTGACGGTCAGTCCTACAATTTCCCGGGAAACTTGATTCGCCCGACCGAACGTTCGTACGGAGACTTCCATGGCCCTTCCTACCCTGTTCCGCCACCACTTCCAGGTGGCCTACGTGGTTCGCGACCTCGATGCCGCGTCCGCGGTGTTCCGTGACCAGTGGGGCATTTCGCAGTGGTACCGGATCCCGCTGCCCGAGGGCGCGCCGGTGCGCAAACTGGCGCTGGCCTACGTCCAGGACCTGATGGTCGAGCTGATCGAGCCGGATCCGTCCATGCCGTCGATTTACCAGGACTGGATCCCCCCAACGCCGGCAGCGGCGCGCTTCCACCACCTGGGTTATCTGATCGACGACGCACAGGAGTTCCAGCAAACCATCCAGCGGCTGGAGGCTGCCGGCTGCAAGGCAGCCATGGCGGGCCGCCACGGCGACCTGCAGGACTACCACTACGCCGACAGCGTGGCCGCGCTGGGCCACTACACGGAGCTGATCCATCTGCTGCCGGCCGGCAAGGGATTCTTCGACGCCGTACCGCGCAACTAACACCCACCCACCATTGCCCTGGCGGCGCCTGACGCCCTACCACACCATGATCTTCATTCCCCCCCAAGCCTCCCAACACGCCGCCATCGCCGCGACACTGCCCCAGGTCAAGCTGATGATCGGCGAACAGGCGCTCGCGCAAGGCAGCGCCGGGACCTTCAGCCACGTCAACACGTCAACCGGACAGTTCCAGATGGACATCCCACTGGCCGGCGCCCCGGAAGTCGATGCCGCCGTCGCAGCGGCACGAGCAGCCTTCCCGACCTGGCGCGACATGAAGCCCTACCGCCGCCGCCAGATCCTCGACCGCCTGGCCGACCTGGTGGAGCAGCACATCGAGCGCTTCCAGCTGATGGCCGCGGTGGAGAACGGCATCCCGATGAGCACGATGGTGCACGGCATGACGCCGCGCTGCGTGAGCTGGATTCGCTACTACGCCGGCTGGGCCGACAAGATCGAAGGGCTGGTCACCGGCACGCCGCCGGGTGACCACTTCGAATACACCGTGCCGGAGCCCTATGGCGTGATCGGCCACATCATCACCTGGAATGCCCCGCTGCTGTCGCTGGCGATGAAGATTCCGCCGTCGCTCGCGGCGGGCAACGCCGTGGTGATCAAGCCGGCCGAGTTCACGCCGTTCACCTCGCAGCTCTTCGCCCTGCTCGCCCTCGAAGCCGGCGTGCCGCCGGGGGTGATCAACGTGCTGCCCGGCGGCGTGGCTGCCGGCGAGGCGCTGGTGCGCCATCGCGGCGTGGACAAGATCTCCTTCACCGGCGGGCCGGTAGGCGCGAAGGCCATCATGCGTTCGGCCGCGGACACGCTCAAGCCGCTGGTCTTCGAGCTCGGCGGCAAGTCGGCCAACCTGGTGTTCCCGGACGTGGACATCGCCTCGACGGCGGCCTACTGCGCCGCGTTCGGCCTGTCCAACAGCGGCCAGGGCTGCGCGCTGCCCACGCGCATCATGATCCACGAGGCGATCTACGAGCCGTTCCTGCAGGCACTGCATGCGACGATGGAACAGCTGCCTTACGGCGATCCGTTGAACCCGCAGGTAATCGTCGGGCCGATGGTCAACGCCACGGCCTGCCAGCGGGTGCAGGGCATGATCGACCAGGCGCGTGAGCAGAAAGTGGGCCGCTTCGTCACCGGCAGCACGGGTGGCAGCGCGCTCGCAGGCAACTTCGTCGAGCCCACGCTGATCGCCGAGGCCGATCCGCACAGCACCATCGCGCAGAACGAGGTGTTCGGCCCGGTGCTGTGCGTGTTCAAGTTCGCGGGCGAGGAGGAGGCCGTTGCCCTGGCCAACGCCACCGAGTACGGCCTGGCCGCCTACGTGCAGACCAACGACCTGAATATCGCCCAGCGCATGGTGCGCCGGCTGCATGCCGGCACGGTGTTCGTGAACCAGGCCACCCCCGCGTCCTTGGCCGCATCGCCCTTCGGTGGCGTCGGCCTGTCGGGCTTCGGCCGCGAAGGCGGCAAAGCCGGCCTGGAGGAGTTCATCCGCATCAAGGGCGTGGGCATGAGCATCCGGGCGGCTTGAAGTTGCCTCGCTGCGGGCGCGTCAGCACATTCCGACACTTCCGTTCCTTATTAGGGTCAACGATAGTAGTCGGCCCCTGGGATCGACGTTATCCTAAAAAAAACGAACACGCTCGTTTGTTAATTCGTACCCACGAATCAATCCACGGGGCGCCAGGGGGCCTCGGGCACATCACCAAGAGTCACGACAGGAGACAAGCACGTGAGACAGAAGATCGACAAACCGCTGCGCGCGCGGGCGCAGCTTTCACTGGTAGCCGCCGCGGTTGCGGCGCTGCTCTCCGCCCCCGCGGCGGCGATGCAAATCGATGTGGGCAACCCCGATGGGGAGCTGCGCTTCGACAACACCATCCGCTACAACGCCGGGTGGCGAGCCGAGAAGCGGGACCAGGTGCTCGCTGATAGTTGGGGGCTGCAAGGCGGCGAGTACAAGTTCGACAAGGGAGACCTGATTACCAATCGGATCGACCTGCTCACCGAGCTGGACTTCGTCTACAAGAAGAGCTTCGGCTTTCGCGTGTCGGCGGCCTCCTGGTACGACGCAGCCTACGACAACAAGGTCAAGGGCAACCCGGCGTACCAGGCCGCCGGCTTCGGCACGGCCTACCCTGGCAACGTCTACACGCCCGCGGTATCACGCTACTACCTGCATTCCGGCGAATTCCTCGACGCCTTCGTCTTCGGCCGGGTGGATCTGGGCACCGACAGTCCGCTGGACGTCAAGCTCGGCCGCCACACCGTGATCTACGGCGAGGCGCTGTTTTCGCCGATCCACGGCGCGTCCTACTCGCAGGGGCCGGTCGACTTCCGCAAGGCGCTCGCGACTCCGGGTGTCACCGCGAAAGAGCTGTTCCTGCCGCTCAACCAGCTGTCGGCGCATTGGCAGCTCAACGAAGCGTTGTCGCTGAATGCGCAATACTTCCTGGAATGGAAGCCCTACCGCATCTATGAAGGTGGCACGTACTTCACCTATGCCGACCCGTTCTTTCAAGGCGGCACCAATTACCTGGGCATTCCGTTCAGCGGCGATCTCACCAGCGGCCCCGACGCGCGCCCGAAGGACAGGGGCAACTGGGGCGTCAACGCCAAGTGGTCGCCGGCCTGGCTGAACGGCACCGCGGGCCTCACGGTGCGCAAGTTCGACGACAAGGTGATGGGCGTGCTGAGCCCCGGGGGCACCTTCTCGGAGCTGCACAACGCCTATGCCAAGGACGTGAAACTCGTGGGCCTGAGCTATGCCACGCAGGTGGCTGGCGTGTCGGTCGGGTCCGAACTCGTCTACCGCAAGAACACCGCGCTCAACACCGCCTTCGGCTCGGCCGGCCTGGCGCGCGGCGACAGCGTGCACGCGCTGGCCAACGCGCTGGCCTACATCGGCAAGACGCCGCTCTTCGACTCGGCGGTGCTGCTGGCCGAAGTCACCTACAGCAAGCTGCAGAAGGTGAATGCGGGCACCGGTGCCAACTTCAGCCACGTGAACTACAACTGCCCGGTGGGCGGCCAGGACGCGGGCTGCTCGACCAACTCAGCCTGGGGCCTGTCGCTGTCGGCCACGCCGACCTGGTTCCAGGTGTTCCCGAGCGTGGATCTGTCGATGCCGATGTCGTACAGCACCGGATTGAAGGGCAACTCGCCCGTGCCGTTCGGCGGCAACAAGGGCAGCGGCAGCTGGAGCATTGGCGTCGGCGCCGACGTGAAGGGCAAGTACAAGTTCGACCTGGCCTACAACGATTACTTCGGCAGCTACACCGCCGGCCCCAACCCATTCGCCGGGGTGCCAGGGATCGGAGCGCAGGGGATGGCCTATTCGAACGGCGGCAATGCGATCATTCATGATCGCGGCTGGCTGTCGTTCACGTTCAAGACTTCGTTCTAAGCATTCATTGGAGACATCGAGATGATTCGCAAGATCCACATCGCCGCAGCGATGACCGTGGCCTTCGCCGGACCGGCCGCGGCCGCGGTCTCCGCCGAAGAGGCCAAGGCGCTGGGTACGACGCTCACCCCTTGGGGCGCCATCCAGGCCGGCAACAAGGAGGGCACGATCCCGGCCTACACCGGCCCGGCCAAGACGCC
>DATILF010000310.1:0-1596 GCA_035476755.1 Ramlibacter sp. | reverse complement strand
CACCTCGGCCTGGCTGGTCTCGATGTGCGCGCGCAGCAGCAGCGAGGCCTGATCGCCGCGCTTGCGCTGGATGGCTTTCAGGATCTTGGCGTGCTCGTCGTAAGTGGCGTCGATGCGGGCCTGCTTGGTGAAGTCGAGCCGGCGGATGATGCGGATGCGGTCGGTGACGTCGCGGTGCACGCGTGCCATCTCGGCATTGCCGGCGGCGGCGACCAGCTTGCAGTGAAACTCCTCGTCCCACATCGTCACCTGCGCCATGTCGCTGCTGCGATCGGCCGCCGGCACCAGCCAGATCGCCGCCAGTTCATCCAGCAGCGCGCGGTCCACCCGTTCGCCATCGGCGCACAGGCGCTGCGCCGCCGTGGTTTCCAGCACCATGCGCAGGTCATAGAGCTGCTCGAACTGGTCGAAGTCGAAAGGCAGCACGCGCCAGCCACTGCGAAACAGCACTTCCACATAGCCTTCCTGCTGCATCCGGAAAAGCGCCTGCCGCACCGGCGTGCGCGAGACGCCCAGGCGCTCGCTGATCTCGTTCTCGGTGAAGCGGTCGCCGGGCACCAGGTTGAACTCGGCCACGTCGCGCTTGAGCTGCTCGTACACCTCGTCGGCGCGTGAGCGGTGGGCCGGCGGATCGCCGGCGGGGCTGGAAGGGCGGCGGGTGGTGGTGTGCACGGCGCAGACTCTATCAGCGTTGGGGCCCGTGCCCGGCGCCCATTGCCGCCAGCAGCTGCGTACTGTGCGCCGTCCAGCCGACGATGCCGCCCTGCGCATGAATCATCTCGACGGCGCTGGCCTTGAATTGCGGAAAGTAGCTTTCCGTGCAGTCTTCCAGCAGCAGGGCGTCGTAGCCGCGGTCGTTGGCCTCGCGCATCGAGGTCTGCACGCACACCTCGGTGGTCACGCCCATGAAGACCAGGTGGGTGATGCCGCGCTGCTGCAGTTCGTCCTGGAGCGGCGTGGCGTAGAAGGCGCCCTTGCCGGGTTTGTCGATGACGATCTCACCCGCGACCGGTGCCAGTTCGGGAATGATCTGGTTGCCGGGCTCACCCATCACCAGGATGCGACCCATCGGGCCTTCGTCGCCGATGCGCAAGCTGGGGTTGCCGCGATTGCGCTTGGCCGGCGGGCAGTCGGACAGGTCGGGCCGGTGGGCTTCGCGGGTGTGGACGACCAGGCCGCCGGCTTCACGCCAGGCCGCTAGCACCGACTGGCAGGCCGGGACGATGGCCGAGAGCAGCGCCACGTTGTTGCCCAGCGTCTCGCCGAAGCCGCCGGGCTCGATGAAGTCGCGCTGCATGTCGATGATGACGAGCGCGGTGCGGGCGAGGTCGAAGGGGTAGGGGAAAGGTTTGGCCTGGACCTGCATCATGTCTCCCTGGGCATCTTCATGCCGCCATCTCCTCATGCTCATGGTGACCGCCGCCCATGTGGGCGCCCAGCACCTCGCGTTTGGCGTCGGCGGCCGTGGTCTCGAAGACCACGCGGCCTTCGCTCATCACCACGATGCGGTCAGCCAGTTCCAGCAATTCGTCCAGGTCTTCGCTGATCAGCAGCACGGCGCCACCGCGCGAACGCACGCCCAGGATGCGGCTGTGA
>DATILF010000309.1:0-4645 GCA_035476755.1 Ramlibacter sp. | reverse complement strand
GTGGCGGGGACCGTGGCCGCGGACAGCGGCCGCTTCAAGACCGGAGACCGTGTTTTCGCGATGGCCGACATGAGGCGCGACGGCGCCTATGCGGAGTACATCGCTGTGCACGCCGGCCATGTGGCTTTGGCGCCGGTGGGGATACCGCTCGAGCATGCGGCCGGCGTGCCGCTGGCGGCGCTCACGGCATGGAAGGCACTGTTCGATGAGGGCGGGCTCCAACGCGGGCAATCGGTGCTGATTCATGCCGGCGCCGGTGGTGTGGGTCTGTTCGCGATCCAATTGGCCCGGCGCGCGGGAGCGCGCGTGATCGCCACCGCGTCCTCAGCCAATCATGAACTGCTGTGCCGCCTGGGCGCCAATGTCGTGATCGACTACCGGCTTGCGGACTTTGCGGCAGACCTGAAAGACATCGACCTGGTGCTGGACACGGTGGGCGGCGAGACCCGGGCACGGTCCTGGCCGGTACTGCGGGCCGGTGGCGTGCTGGTGGCCATCGCGATGCCCCCGCCGGATCCGCTGGAGGCCGAGCGTCACAGCGTTCGCACGGCAATGGTCGCTGTCACGCCCGATGGCGAGCGGCTGGCACAGGTCGCCCGCATGATCGACGCGGGCGAGCTGGAAGTGGTGATAGACCGCGAGTTCCCGCTGGCCGAGGCCGCAGAGGCGCACCGCCGCATTGAAGCGGGGCATGCGCGCGGCAAGATCATCCTTCGCGTCTAGAGCATTCCGCGATCTTTCGCGGTCTGGGTCTTGTCATCCACCAACCCGCGCTCGCGCAGCACCGCCACGGTGGCCTCGATGGCTTCTGCCACGCACGGGAAACCGGCATACGGTATCGACTGGATCAGCACCTCCTGCAATTCCTGCACCGTCAGCCCGTTGTTGAGACCGGCGCGCACGTGGTTCTTCAGCTCGGCGGGTTTGCCGGTGCCGATCAGAATGCCAAGCGTCACCAGGCTGCGCTGCTTGCGGTCCAGGCCCGGGCGCGACCACACGGCACCGAAAGCCGACTCCAACGCGATGGCGGCGCAGTCGGCGGCAAACGCACCGGAGCCGGCTGCCGCCAGCATGCCGGCCTGGAATTGCGGGCCCAGCATCTCGCCGACAAGGGCTACACCTTTGCGGTAATTCGGGCTTTGTTCGAGTTCGCTCTGGCTCATGGTGTCTCCGGTCGGTATAGTGGGAATCGTTCTATTTTATGAACATCATTCCCATATTACAACTGCCTTCCACGACCCATAAGGAGACGCCATGAGCGCAACACCCCTGCCACCGGAACTGCAGCAACTGATCGACCGCCAGCAGATCCACGACTGCATCCTGCGCTACTGCAGCGGCGTCGATCGTTTCGACCGCGAAATGGTGCTTTCGGTATATCACCCCGATGCGATGGACGACCACGGCGCCTTCGTCGGCTCGGTCACCGAATTCGTGGACTGGGCGTTCGCGTATCACGCCAAGTACCAGCACACTCACAAGCACTTCGTGCTCAACCATCGCTGTGAATTGGATGGCGACACGGCCCACACGGAAACCTACTGGCTGTTCGTCGGCAACAACCGGTCCGAACCGAATTGCTCACTGCACACGGGCCGCTACCTGGACCGATTCGAGAAACGCGGCGGCAAGTGGGCGATCGCGGCGCGCAAGTGCATCATCGAAGGCGGTGGGACGCTCGGCGACATCGAAGTGCCGGCCATTGCGCTGGCGGCCTACGCGGCCACGGGCGTGGCCACACGCGACAAGTCCGACCCTTCCTACGCGCGCCCGCTTGTCATCACTCGAGACCCGCAGGCGTTGCCCTTTTGACAGTCCGCAGGGCGGCAGTTGCGCACTTGCCGCCCATTGCACCCAGTGACGCAACTCACCCCATCTTTTTCAACCGAGGAGCAAAAGAATGTCCGAAAACCCAACTGCTGGGCTGGCGCTGGGCGCACGAGTGATCCCCTGGCCGACGACGATCAGCGAGGCGGCGCGCCAGGTGCTGGCCAACCCGTCCCTGGCCTTGCCGACCCGTCTTCCGCCCCCGGCTGACAAGGCCGCATGGAAGACCTTGGTGAGCCAGATCGACGCCGCCATCGTCGCCGCGATCAGCCCCCGGCTGCCAACGCAAGGCTACACGCAGGAGACCCGCACCGTGGCCGGCGTCACCACCTACGTGATCACGCCACAGGGCGTAGCCGCGGACGACCCGCACGTATTTCTCGACATTCACGGCGGAGGCTTCGTGCTCGGCCGCGGTGAAGCCTGTCGGCTCATGGCGATCGGCATGGCCTTGCGCACCGGCGTGCGCGTGGTGTCGGTGGACTACCGCATGCCGCCCGACCACCCGTACCCCGCCGGCCTCGACGACTGCCTGGCGGTCTACCGTGACCTGCTGGAGACCCACCGGCCCGCCGACATCATCGTCGGTGGTGTTTCTGCCGGCGGCAACCTGGCCGCCGCGCTCACACTGCGGGCGCGCGACGAGGGCTTGCCGATGCCGGCCGCCGTGGTGATGATGACGCCAGGCAGCGACATCACCGGCGCCGGCGACACCATGCACACCCTTCGCGGCATCGACTCGGTGCTGCCGTCGGCGATGCCGGAGATGATGCAGCTCTACGCCGGCGACGCACCGCTGGACCACCCCTGCGTGTCGCCGCAGTACGGCGACTTCAAGCCTGGCTTCCCGCCCACTTTCCTGCAGTCCGGTACGCGCGACCTGCTGCTGTCGAACACCGTGCGCATGCACCGCAAGCTGCGCTCGGCCGGCATCGCCGCCGAGCTGCATGTCTTCGAGGCCATGCCGCATGGCGGCTTCGGCGGCGGCACGCCGGACGACCTGGAAGTGACGACGGAGCTGCGCCGCTTTCTGGCCGCGCACTGGAAATAGCCCCTCCCAAACACAACCGCGACGACGCCCTACATCGGGTAAACACTGAGCCTCTTGACGTTGACGCAAACTTCGAACGTCGTTCTAATATTGGAACGCATGGGTAGCCAGCCGCCCGTGTCCCTAACCACAGTTGGAGACTCCATGAAAATTGACAAAGAAATCCGGCGCCGGTCCTTCGGCCTTCGATTCACATTGAACGCCGTCAGCGTCGCTCTCGCGGCCATGGCCGCGGCGCCGGCTTCGGCGGGGAAGATCGACAGCGGCTCGCCCGACCTCGACCTCACCCTGGACACCACCGTGCGCTACAACGCGGCCGCGCGCACGGGCACGCGCGACGCGCGCCTGATTCCGGCGAACTCGGTCGATGAGGGCAACTGGCTGTTCGACAAGAACGACCTGGTTCTGTCGCGCCTGGACCTGTACAGCGAGTTCGACCTCACCTACAAGCAGAACATGGGTCTGCGGGTGAGCGGATCGGCCTGGTACGACCACAATTTTCCGGACAAGAGCCGCAGCGACCCGCGCTTCCTGACGTCGCCCAACTACGCCAACAACGACTTCACGCCGTACATCAAGCGTTACTACCAGGGCCCCTCCGCGGAGTTCATGGACGCGTTCGCCTGGTCCAACGTCAAGCTCGGCGACACCACGCTGAACGTGAAGGCCGGCCGCTTTGCCTGGCTGCCGGGCGAGTTCCTGTTCGGCAACGGCGGCAGCCTCAGCTACTCGATGGCGCCCAACGACGGCCGCAAGTCCGACTTGAGCCCCGGCTCGTCAGCCAAGGAAACCGCCATTCCGATCGGCCAGCTCGCCGGGACCTGGCAACTGCGCAGCGACTTCTCCCTGATGGGCCAGTACACGGCCGAGTTCCGTACCTCCCGCATCTCGGAAGGCGGCACCTTCTGGTCGGTCGCGGACGTCGCGCTCGAAGGCCCGCAATTCATCTCGAACCCGGCCGTGCCGCGCGTCGCCTCGTTCAAGGGCGAGAAGGGCGACGTGGCACTGGGCGCCAAGTGGACCCCCGCGGCGCTGGACGGCGACTCCCTGCAACTCTGGTACCGCAAGTTCGACGACAAGACCCCCACCTGGCAAAACCAGGTGGCCATCGCGGGTGGGGCGCGCACCGGCCGCGCGGTCTATGCCAAGGACATCCAGCTGCTCGGCCTGGCCTACAACACCTCCCGGGGCGGCTGGGGCACCGGCGTCGAACTCAACTACCGCAAGAACATGCCGCTGGCCGTCCGCAGCGGCTTCGCCTACGGCAGCACCACGGGCCTGATCAACGACCCCGGCATGGAAGGGCCGCGCGGCAACACCATCCACTTCCTGGCGAGCTCGGTGTTCACGATCAACAAGAATCCGCTGTTCGACGCCGGTTCGCTGGCGATGCAGTTCGATGCGATGCACCTCCAGAAAATCACCAGCGGCGCCAACCTCTACAACGGCGCGGGCGGCAACAGCGCCTGCGTGGACAACCTCGTGCTGCGTGGTTGCTCGACGCGGACCGCAGCCAGCGTCGGCTTCAGCTTCACCCCCGCCTGGCAGCAGGTGCTGCCCAGCGTGGACGTCTCCCTGCCCGTCTTGCTGCTGTATGGCCTCAAGGGCAACGCCGCCGCGGTCGGTGCCGGAACCCTGCCCCAAGGCTCGTACATTTTCAAACCCGGCGTTCGCGTCGAGTACCTGAAGGGCGCCTACAAGCACCAGTTCGACCTGTCCTTCACCGCGCGTGGCGGCAAGACCGGCATGCTGGACAACGGCGCCGGC
>DATILF010000308.1:0-3278 GCA_035476755.1 Ramlibacter sp. | reverse complement strand
CCAACACAGCGATAATCCGGCCTTTGGCTGGAGCGCGTGTTGGATATTGTTCTGCTGGTCAAGGCTGCGGTGATGGGTGTGGTCGAGGGCCTGACCGAGTTTCTGCCGATCTCCAGCACCGGCCACCTCATTCTGGCAGGCGCCTTGCTGGGCTTCGATGACGAGAAAGCGAAGGTTTTCGACATCGCGATCCAGACCGGCGCCATCCTGGCCGTGATCATCGTGTACTGGCAGAAGATCCGCCAGACGCTCCTGGCCCTGCCCACCCAGAGGCACGCGCAGTTGTTCGCGCTCAATGTGGCCATCGCGTTCGTGCCGGCGGTGGTGTTGGGGCTGCTTTTCGGCAAGGCGATCCAGGCACACCTGTTCACGCCGGCCGTCGTGGCCAGCACCTTCATCCTGGGCGGCTTCGTCATCCTGTGGGCCGAGAAGCGCCAGCGCCAGATCGTCACCGTGCGCGAGGCCGACGATATGAACTGGAAGTACGCGCTGAAAGTGGGCCTGGTGCAGTGCCTGGCCATGATCCCGGGCACCAGCCGCAGCGGCGCCACCATCATCGGCGGCATGCTGCTGGGCCTGTCGCGCAAGGCCGCGACCGACTTTTCGTTCTACCTGGCGATCCCCACACTGGTGGGCGCGGGCGCCTACAGCCTGTACAAGGAGCGTGCTCTCCTCACCATGGCCGACCTGCCGACGTTCATGGTGGGCCTGGTCTTCTCGTTCGTCAGCGCCTGGCTGTGCGTGCGCTGGCTGCTGCGCTACATCTCCACCCACAGCTTCACGCCGTTCGCGTGGTACCGCATCGCCTTCGGCATCATCGTGCTCGCGACTTCGGCCATGGGCTGGGTGACGTGGGCGCATTGAGGGGCCGCCACGCCCCCTCCGGCTGCGCCAGCCGGTCCACCACGATGCGCATCACCTCCGGGTGACTCACCATGCCCAGGTGACTGGCCGCCACTTCCACGTTCTCCGAGCGCTCGGTGCGCCTTTCCAGGCAGCCGCGCCACGCCACGATGCCGTCGGTCTTGCTGTAGATCGACGTGGTCGGCACCGGCGGCGTTTCGCGCAGGCGCATCGCCAGGTCCGGCGGCAGCTGGGCGCGGTCGCGATTCAACAGCGTGAAGACGGCGCCGGCATGGTTGCCGCCCTCCAGGGAGGCGAAGGGCGTCCCCAGCGTGATCACCTGGCGCACGGCCTCGGGGCGGCGCTTGGCGATTTCACGCGCGTACACCCCACCCAGGCTCCACCCGACCAGGCTGACCTTGCGACCGTGTAGCCGGTGCAGTTCCATCACCCGGTCATCGAGGGTGGCCAGCCAGTCGTCGAGACGCCCTCGGGGCCGGTGTTCACGCCACCTTCCCAGTCATGGACCGTGAAGCCCGATTTCTGCAGGAAGCGTCGCAGGGGTGAAGTGGTGAGGGCGCCTCCGCCCAGGCCCGGGTACACGACGACGGGGTGGCCGTCGCCGACGGCCGGCGCGTGGCTGCCGGTGTGGGACAAAAAGTCGAAGAGCGCGCGAAGCGGTTCAGTGGCCAGCAACGCGAAGGAGGGTGGCTGGAAAGCGGGGGAGAAAGTTCGTGATGAGTCCATGGGTGGCAATGTGCCTACCTCGTCATCGCACCCCTGTGAGCTTCAGGGGCGCGGCCGTGTAGGACGCGGCCATCACCGGCGCACTGCGGCAGTGCTTTCGACTACTTTTGCGTTCACTGCCTTTTAGATCAGCCGCTCGTCCGGCCGGGTGATCTTCTTCAGGGGCTTGCTGTGGCCGTCGAGGACCTTGAGCGGCACCTCGGTGTGGGTGTCGTCCCAGACCGGGTCTTCCAGGCTGTCGAACACCTCGCGCAGCTTCTGGCCCCAGCTGTTGTGCAGCATGCGGTAGTACGGGTTCTGCATGTCGATGCAGACGATCTTGTCGGTCTCGAAGCGGTTGGCCTCGTACACCACCAGGTCCAGCGGCGGGCCGACCGACAGGTTCGACTTCATTGTCGAATCCATGGACACCAGCGCGCATTTGGCGGCCTCGTCCAGCGGCGTGTCGGGGGTGATCACGCGATCGAGCACCGGCTTGCCGTACTTGGACTCGCCGATCTGGAAATACGGCGTCTCGGGCGTGGCCTCGATGAAGTTGCCGGCGGAGTACACGTGGAACAGGCGCATGCTTTCGCCGCGGATCTGCCCGCCGAAGATCAGCGACACGTTGAATTCGACGCCCGCGTACTTGAGTGCATCGGCGTCGCGGTCGTACACGTGGCGCACCGCGTTGCCCAGCACGCGCGCGGCGTCGAACATGCTCTTGGCATTCCAGATGGTGAGGGGCTCGCTGTCCTCGCGCTCCTTGAGCTGTTCCACCTGCAAGATCTCGCGGACCGATTGCGAGATGCTCAGGTTGCCGGCCGAGAGCAGCACCATGAAGCGGTCGCCGGGGCGCTCGTACACGATGGTCTTGCGGAAGGTGCTGATGTGGTCCACGCCCGCGTTGGTCCGCGAGTCGGTGAGAAATACGAGTCCGGCGTTGAGCTTGATGCCGACGCAGTAGGTCATGTCTGGTCTCCAATCTTTTTGAGCGCGTAAAGCGCGTCCAGGGCCTCGCGCGGGCTCATCGCGTCGGGATTCAGGGCGGCGACCGCGGCTTCCACGGCGCTGTGCGTGGGCGTGTCCGCTGCGGGCGGGGGTGCGAACAAGTCTACCTGTTCGCGGCTCAGCGTCTGCTGGTTCTCCAGCGCGGTGAGGGCATGGCGGGCATGATTCACCACGCCGGTGGGCATGCCGGCCAGGCGGGCCACCTGGATGCCGTAGCTGCGGCTGGCGGGGCCGGGCTGGATCTCGTGCAGGAAGACGATGTCCAGGCCGGATTCGGCGGCGCTCACGTGCACGTTCCACGCCGCGTGATATTTGGCGGGGAACTCGGTCAGCTCGAAATAGTGCGTCGCGAACAGGGTGTAGGCCTGGGTCTTGTCGTGCAGGTGCGCCGCGATGCCGGAGGCCAGCGCCAGCCCGTCGAAGGTGGATGTGCCACGGCCTATCTCATCCATCAGCACCAGCGAATTCGCGGTGGCCGAATGCAGGATCTGTGCCGCCTCGGTCATCTCCAGCATGAACGTGGACTGTGCATTCGCCAGATCATCCGCCGCGCCGATGCGGGTGTGGATCGCGTCCATCGGCCCCAGGCGGCACGTCGCGGCCGGCACGTACGAACCCATGGCGGCCAGCAGGCAGATCAGCGCCACCTGCCGCATGTAGGTGGACTTGCCGCCCATGTTGGGGCCGGTGATGACCTG
>DATILF010000307.1:0-6727 GCA_035476755.1 Ramlibacter sp. | reverse complement strand
CTTCAGCGTGCTGCTGTGGCTGGGCTTGAACACGCTGTCGCGGGAACGCCTGCCCTGGCTGGCCTGGGGCATCCACGGCGGCGCCGTGGTCGCCTCGGTATGGGCCGCCCTGCAATTCTGGGTGAACTTCAACGTTTTCCCACAGGGCCCCCATCCGGCCTCCACCTTCGTCAACCGCAATTTCTTCGCGGAGTTCGCGGTCTGCACCTTGCCGTTCGGCGCCGTGCTGCTGGCGCGCGCGCGCCAGAGCGGCCCGGCCGCATTGATGGCGGCGAGTTCGGGCCTGATCATCGTGGCCATTCTCATGACGGGAACGCGCGCGGCCCTGGTTGCGCTGTGGCTGCAATTGCTGCTGGTCTTGCCCTTCATGGCCTGGCTGTACCGGGCGCATTTCGCCTTCGGCGAATGGTCGCGGGGTATGAAGCTGCTGATCCCGGCGGTGCTCATCGCCACCGTGGGCGGGCTGGGCATGATCGTCACCGGCGACCCGCAGATCGTGCAGGAGGAGCGGGGGATCACGGCGCTGGAGCGCGGCTTCAAGCGCACCGGTTCCATCTCCGCGCAGGACCCTTCGCTGGGCATCCGCATGATCATGTGGAAGGCGACCGCGCGCGTCATCGAGCAGCGCCCGCTGTCCGGCGTGGGCGCGGGGGCCTGGGAAAACGATGTTCCGCTGTACCAGGAGGCCGGTTCGCAGCTGGAGACCGACTACTACGTGCACAACGAATACCTGCAGCTGGTGGCCGAATACGGGCTCGTCGGGTGGGCGTTCCTGCTGGCACTGGCGGCCTACCTGCTGTCGGCCGCCGCGCGGACCTTGCTCGGCAAGACCCCGCAGGAACGCGCGGAGGCGCCCTGGCGCGCCGTGCTCCTGTGCAGCCTGCTGGCGCTGCTGATCGTGAGCGGCATCGGCTTTGCCTGGCGCATGGCCACCACCGGTGCGCTGTTCGCCCTGTGCCTGGCGGGCCTGGCCGCCTCCGATGCCCGGCTCGGTTGGGGCCGGTGGTGGGAGGCCCGGCGCATTCCCTGGCGCCCTGCGTTTTCTGGTGTCGCGTCCGCCTGCGCCGTCGCCAGCCTGGCCCTGGCGCTCTACATCACGCAACTGGCCGCCGAGTGCGAACAGAAAATCGTGAAGGCAACGCGCCTCGCCCTGGCCATCTCGCACTCGGGCCAACCCAACCATCCGCGCTGGGACAAGCCCAAGCAGGAAATGCTCCGATTGATCCGCGAAGGCGTGGCGATCAACCCGCACTACCGCAAGATCACCCCCATGGTGGCCGACGAACTGGCGCGGTGGGGCGACTGGAAGAACGCCGTCTGGATCTGGGAGAGCGTGCTGTCCTCACGGCCTCACGTGGTGGCAATCATCTCCAACGTGGCGCGCGGCTACACCAGCATGGGCGAGCCGCAGAAGGCGCTGGACTGGCTGGAGAAGGCGCGCCGAGTGCAGCCTCGCGCGCCGGCGGTGCGCTCGCTGGAGGTCATCCTGCTCAGCCGCACGGGGCAGGATGCGCGGGCGCTGGAACTGGCGCGCGAGGCGATCCATTCCAGGCAGATCGACTACGACCTGGTCAACGCCACGTTCTCCATTGCCGCGCGTGCAGGGGACTTTCCCCTGGCCGCTGAGGCGATGCGGCTGCGGATGGCAGGCTGGCCCGCAACACGCGCCTTCGGGTTCATCCAGCTGGGGAACATGTACGCGGCCGGCGTGAAGGATCCTGAAAAGGCCTTGCAGGCCTTCCGTACCGGCTGGGACGCCGCCACGGAGGCGCAGCGCGGCCAGATGATCCACCAGATACCGCCGGCCTACCGCGAGAGGCTCAAGCTGGTCGCGCCCCCGACGCCGCAGGCGCCGGCATCGGCTCAAACGTCGGCCAGCAAAGGGTAGGGCGCGGGCTCCACAGCGACGGCGTCGCCGGCCGGGCTGCCCGCGGTCAGCCCGCCGGCTTCGGCTGCGGCGATCTGGATCGAGACGATCGCATCCCAGCCGCCTGCCGGTGAAGGCGCAGACTCCGCCACGATGCCGCAGGGCTGCTCCGGGTCCGCGGCCTGGTAGATCTCCTGCCCGGCCGTGAGCGCACCTGTGCTGTGCGCGAGGTAGGCGCGTCGTTTCAGCGTGCCACGAAACTGGCTGCGCGCCACCACTTCCTGGCCGGGGTAGCAGCCCTTCTTGAAGTTCACGCCGCCCACGGATTCGTAGTTGAGCATCTGCGGCACGAGCGCCTCGACGAGGGGGGCCGTGATGGTGGCAACGCCGCTTCGCACCTCGCTCCAGAGCCAGAGCGGATGGGCAAGGTCGGCGCCTTGCGGCCTGGCCGCACCCGCGGGCGCCACCCAGAGACTGCGGGCCAGGCCGTCCGCCGGGTACAGCCCGATCACGCTGGCATCGCCAAGCTCCACGCGCGACCAGGGCGCCAGCCCCGGCGCCGCCCGAAGGGCCGCTTCGCCCAACAGACCATACAGATCGAACTCGGCCGAGGCATCGCGCAGCCTGGCCTTCGCCCGCAGCACGAACATTGAAAGGCGCTTGAGCGTGGGCGCCAGGATGTCGCGGCTCATGACCAGCAGGATCTGCTGGTCACCCCGCTTGAAGCCGATGAAGCTCGCCTGCATGCGGCCCTTGGCCGTGCAGTAAGCCGCCAGCCGGGCGCCCGAAGGCCCCAGCAACGCGAAATCCTGCGTCAGCTGCCCCTGCAGGAAGCTCGCGGCGTCTTCGCCCTGCACTGCGATCACACCCAGGTGCGAAAGCGCGGTTACACCATTCAGTTCATGACTCATCCCGTGAATTATCATCGTCCCTCCAATTCACTCCATGGCATAGGGGCAGCGGTCGGTGCGGCGTTTCTTCTTGACGGTCTTCCTGCTCGCGTCCCTGGC
The DNA here is from genome assembly GCA_035476755.1 of Ramlibacter sp. GTDB lineage: Bacteria > Pseudomonadota > Gammaproteobacteria > Burkholderiales > Burkholderiaceae_C > Ramlibacter. The sequence goes on along the minus strand of DATILF010000307.1, from coordinate 3,850 downwards.
TGTGCTCGGGGCCGGCGGCTGGGCGCTGTGGTGGGTGTACCAGCCCCTGCAACTCTCGGCCCCGTCGGTGGACCTGTCGATCGAGGCGGGCACCTTGCCGCGCGGCGTGGCGCAGGCCGTGAAGGATGCCGGTGTCAGCGTGAATTCCGACCTGCTTTACCTGTGGTTCCGCATCTCCGGCCAGGACCGGCTGATCAAGGCCGGCAGCTACGAGCTGGAGAGCGGCATCACGCCGCACCGGCTGCTGGCCAAGCTGGCGCGCGGGGAGGAGAGCCTGCGAGCCATCACCCTGGTGGAAGGCTGGAACTTCCGCCAGTTGCGCGCGGCGCTCCTGAAAGACGACGTGCTCAGGCCGGACACCCAGGGCCTGGCCGACGAAGCCGTGATGAGCCTGCTGGGCCGGCCGGGCCAGCATCCCGAGGGGCGCTTCTTCCCGGACACCTACACCTTCGCCAAGGGCTCCAGCGACGTGGCCGTGCTGCGCCGGGCCCTGCGCGCCATGGACAAGCGGCTGGCCGCGGCCTGGGCCCTGAAGGCGCCGGACGCCGTCGTGAGTACGCCCGATGAAGCTCTGATTCTCGCGAGCATCGTGGAAAAGGAAACTGGCAAGCCCGCCGACCGGCCGCTGATCGCCGCCGTCTTCAACAATCGGCTGCGCGTCGGCATGCCCTTGCAGACCGACCCGACCGTCATCTACGGCCTGGGCGCCTCCTTCGACGGCAACCTGCGCAAGAAGGACCTGCAGGCCGACACGCCCTGGAACACCTACACCCGTCCTGGCTTGCCGCCCACACCGATCGCGATGCCGGGCAAGGCCTCGCTGCTGGCGGCCGTGCAGCCCGCCCCGAGCAAGGCGCTCTATTTCGTGGCCCGGGGTGACGGCAGCAGCCATTTCAGCGCCAGCCTCGACGAGCACAATCGCGCCGTCAACAAATACCAACGCGGCCAATGAGTACCATCGCACAGGGCCTGTTCATCACGTTCGAAGGCATCGACGGCGCCGGCAAGTCGAGCCACGTCGAAGGCGTGGCCGCCGCGTTCCGGGCGCAGGGCAGGGCGGTGACGCTGACTCGGGAACCCGGGGGCACGGCGTTGGCCGAGAAGCTGCGGGCACTGGCACTGAACGAGCCGATGGATGCGCTGACGGAAGCCCTGCTGATGTTCGCCGCCCGGCGCGACCACCTGCTGCAGGTGATCGAGCCCGCGCTGGCGCGCGGCGATGCCGTGCTGTGCGACCGCTTCACCGACGCGACTTTCGCGTACCAGGGGGCAGGGCGAGGCTTTGACCTGGCGGTCCTGGCGCAGCTGGAGAAATGGGTGCAGCACACGCCGGCCCACGCTCTTCGCGAACCGGATCTGACGCTGTTGTTCGTGCTGGACCCGGCTGTCGCGGCGCAGCGTCTGGCGGGCGCCCGCGTCCCCGACAAGTTCGAGTCCCAGCCGGCGGAATTCTTCGCCCGCGTCAGCGCGGGCTACGAGGCCCGGGTCGAGCAGGACAGGGCGCGTTTCGCACGCATCAACGCCGACCAGCCGCGCGAAGCCGTCTGGACCGATGTGCTGGCCGCGCTGCGCGCCAGGGGCTGGGTCACATGACGGCGCCGGCCCCCTGGATCGCCACTCAGGCCCGCCAGTTGCTGGCGCAGCGTGGCCATGCCTGGCTGCTGCACGGCCCGTCCGGCCTGGGCCAGTACAGCCTGGCACTCGCCCTGGCCCGTGCCTGGCTGTGCGAACAACCGGGGGCGGACGGCGCCTGCGGCCAATGCGGCAGTTGCCATGCCATCGACGTGCGCACGCATGCGGACCTGTGCGTGCTGATGCCCGAGACCACCATGATCGAGTTGGGTTGGCCCTTGTCGGAGAAGGCCCAGCAGGACATTGACGACAAGAAGCGCAAGCCCAGCAAGGAGATCCGCGTGGAGGCCATGCGGGATGCGGTGGAGTTCGCGCAGCGCACCAGCGGGCGAGGGCGGGGCAAGGTGGTGCTGGTGTATCCCGCCGAACGGATGAACCACGTCACCGCCAATGCCCTGCTCAAGACGCTGGAAGAGCCGGCCGGCGACATGCGCTTCGTGCTGGCAACGGACGCCGCGCACCAATTGCTGCCCACCATCCGCAGCCGCTGCCTGGGGCACACGATGACCTGGCCGCAGGAGGCACAAGCTTCGGCATGGCTGGAAAGCCAGGGCGTGAAGGCGGCCGACGTCGATTCGTTGCTGCGCGCGGCCGGCGGCCGACCTGACGACGCGCTCCAGTTCGCGCGGAGCGGGCGCGATCCCAGGGTGTGGGCCTTGCTGCCGAAAGCGCTGGCACGCGGTGATGCGTCGGCCCTTTCGGACTGGACGCCGCCGCAAGCGGTGGACGCGCTGCTCAAGCTCTGCCACGATCTGCTGGCGGTGAAGGCCGGCGCCAGCCCCCGGTTTTTCAGCCCCACCGACCTGCCCGAGCCCGCCTCGTTCGCCGCCCTCGGCCAATGGTCGCGCGAGTTGGCGCGCACGGCACGCACCGTCGAGCACCCCTTCAACCCCGGCCTCATGCTGGAAGCACTTGTGAGCCAGGCCCGCTCGGCCCTAAACTCGGGCACCTGACACGCCATGAGCAATCCCTCGCCCCTCACCCCGCGCCCCAGCGTCATTCAGCTCGCCATCAAGGAAAAAGCCGCCCTGTACGCGGCCTACATTCCCTTGTTCGCGGATGGCGGCGTCTTCATTCCGACCACGCGCGAGTACCGGCTGGGGGACGATGTGTATGTTTTGCTGTCGCTGCCGGACGATCCGCAACGCTACCCGGTGGCCGGCAAGGTGGCGTGGGTGACGCCCGCGCGGGCCGCGGCCAATCGCACCCAGGGCGTCGGCATCCGGTTTCCCACGGACGAGAAGTCCAAGCTGCTGAAGATCAAGATCGAAGAGATCCTGGGCGGCCACCTGGCCTCCGAGCGCCCCACCCAGACCATCTGAGTAGCTACAATTTTTGTAGCTCCCGGGCGTCTTTCGCCCGGCTACCGCCATTGCATAGCCCTTCCGATGTTCGTTGACTCCCACTGCCACCTCACCTTCCCCGAGCTCGCTGCCCGTCTGTCTGAAATCCGGCAGGCCATGGCCGACGCGCGGGTGGACCGCGCACTGTGCATCTGCACCACGCTGGAGGAATTCGATTCTGTGCACGCATTGGCCATGTCGTACGACAATTTCTGGGCGACCGTCGGCGTGCATCCGGACAACGAGGGGGTCACCGAGCCCAGCCTTCAAGACCTGGTCGAGCGGTCCGGCCGGCCCCGTGTCGTCGCCATCGGTGAGACAGGCCTGGACTACTACCAGATGGAGGAGCGCAAGGGCGGCCGCAGCGTCGGGGACATGGAATGGCAGCGCGAGCGCTTTCGAACCCACATCCGGGCGGCCCGCCAGGTCGGCAAGCCGCTGGTCATCCATACACGGGCGGCGTCCGATGACACCGTGGCCATCCTCAAGGAGGAGGGCGAGGATGGATCGCCCGGCAGCGCCGGCGGCGTTTTTCACTGTTTCACCGAGACGGCCGATGTGGCCCGCGCCGCGCTGGACTTGGGTTTCTACATTTCCTTTTCGGGCATCCTCACCTTCAAGAGCGCCCAGGACCTGCGTGACGTGGCGTCGTTGGTGCCTTCTGACCGGCTGCTGATCGAAACCGACAGCCCCTATCTGGCACCGGTACCGTACCGCGGAAAGACGAACAACCCGTCTTATGTGCCGCATGTGGCGCAACAATTGGCGCAGTTGCGTGGCACGACCGCGGAGGCGATCGGCGAGCTGACCAGCCGCAATTTCGAGCGCCTCTTCAAGGAGGCGCAATGATGAGAAACTACTTCAAGTATCTGTCA
>DATILF010000306.1:0-26421 GCA_035476755.1 Ramlibacter sp. | reverse complement strand
GAACCACAGCGCAATACCGGTGCCGATAATGAAGGCGGCGTCGATCAGGCCGGCCAGCAGGAACATCTTGGTCTGCAGCTCGTTCATCAGCTCGGGCTGGCGGGCGGCGGACTCGAGGTACTTGCTGCCCATGATGCCGATCCCGATACAGGCACCGATAGCGCCCAGGCCGATGATGAGGCCGGCGGCCAGTGCGACAAAGCTGATAACTTCCATGATTGCTCCTAGAGGACTTGGTTGACGTAAAAAGAAAAGGGAAAGGGAAAACGGATCAGTGCGCGTCGTGGGCCTGGCCCAGGTACACCAGCGCCAGCATCATGAACACGAAGGCCTGCAGTGTGATGATGATGAGGTGGAACAGGGCCCAGACGGTGCCGGCGATCACGTGGCCGATGGCCAGGCCGATGCCGGTGGCGGACAGCGTCCAGGCGCCGCCCATCATGGCGATCAGCAGGAAGATCAGTTCGCCGGCATACATGTTGCCGAACAGTCGCATGCCATGGGACACGGTCTTGGCGACGAATTCGATGATCTGCATGGCGAAGTTGAACGGCCACAGCAGCGGATGGGCGCCGAAGGGCGCGGTGAACAGCTCGTGAATCCAGCCGCCCAGACCCTTGATCTTGATGTTGTAGAACAGGCAGACCAGCAGCACCGAGACCGACAGGCCCATGGTCACCGAGAGGTCGGCGGTGGGCACGACACGCAGGTAGGCGTGGTGCGGGTCATGGCCGGCGGCGCCATAGATCTTTTCCCAGATGAGGGGCAGCAGATCGACGGGCAACAAGTCCATCGCGTTCAAGAGGAAGATCCAGATGAACACCGTGAGCGCCAGCGGGGCCACGAACTTGCGGCTGGTGGCGTTGTGCACGATGCCCTTGGCCTGGGAATCGACCATTTCCACCAGGATTTCCACCGCGGCCTGGAAACGGCCCGGCACGCCCGAAGTGGCCTTGCGCGCGGCCAGCCACAGCAGCCAGCAGCCCAGCGCACCCATGGCGATGGAAAAGAAAAGCGAATCGAAATTGAAAACGGTGAAATCGACGACGTTGCTGGCCTTGTGGTTCTGCAAGTGCGTCAGGTGGTGAATGATGTATTCACCCGCGGTAGGTCCGTTTTCAGCAGCCATGTTTCTTCAAACTCAAAGTTTTGTCGTTCGCGCCGCGCCGGCCCGGGGGGCGTAAGCGAGGGCGATCCAGTACACCTTCATCGTCAGCACCAGGCCCACCAGCAATGCCGGCCAGCTCAGTGCCACCACCAGCCGCGGCGCCGCCATCATCATGGCGATCGACGTGGCGATCTTGACCATCTCCCACAGCATGAAGCCAACCGCCGCGGTGCCCGCGTTCAGGGAGGAAAAACGCCCGGTGAGGCCCCGCGCAAAAATGGCCGCGGGAATCACCACGGCCAATGCGCCATATCCGGCGGACCACCCAACGTTTTGCTTCCCGGTGAGCGCCCAGGCGGCCAACGCCACCACGAGCCCCACGACAGCCTGCCCCGCGACCACCCACCAGGGGGAAACCGGGGGGTTCTGTTCGCGCAACTGGTGCGCCTCTTCGGCGGTCAGCGGCTTGAACGGGGGCTCATCCTCAGTCATTTCAGGGAGCGGGGCGATTTTTTGCATTGGACTACAGCCCTCTTTACGCCCTGAAACTTTTACAAAGCCCCTGATTATAAGTAGAAACCCGACGAGTTCCGCGTATCCGAGCGCGCTGGCGGGCTTTGATGTGATGTCAAAGGTCTTTTTCGCCCGAAAGCACAATGCGTGACCCACTCCCAGCGAAGCTCATGCACCTGATCCTTTTTTTCCATCTCGCGGCCGCCATCTTCTGGATGGGGGGCATGGCATTCATGGTCCTCGCCTTGCGCGCACCGGTGGCTCAACAGCTCCAGCCCCCTGTGCGGCTGCCCCTGCTGGGCGCCATCCTGGCCCGCTTCTTCGTGGTGGTGGGCATCAGCATCGCTGTGCTGCTGGCCACGGGCGTGTACCTGCTGATGCGAGCGCCCGCCGCTCCCGCGGGCTGGCACGCGATGGCGGGCATCGGCGTGCTGATGATGCTGATCTTCGGCCACATCTTCTTCGGCCCCTTCCGGCGGCTGAAGCAGGCGATCGCCGCGGCCGACTGGCCCGAAGGCGGGCGGCGCATGGGGCAGATCACGCTGCTCGCCAAGATCAATCTCGGCCTCGGCTGGCTGGCCATCGCCGCTGTGATGCTGTGGCGATGATCCAGGAAGCCATTCGCTTCGCCCTGTTCGCCCTGCTGGGCGCCACGGCGGTCTCCAGCGTGGGCGCCAATCCGTACTACGACCCTTCCAAGCCTCACCACACGCCCACGGGATTTCGCAACAACTACATCCAGGAGGTCGCCAAGCCATTCAGCCAGTTGCTGCGCTGGCGGTTTCAGGCGTGGCGGGACGATCTGCCACGGCCGGCAGAGGCGCCCACGCCGGTGGTGTTGCCCGATCTCGCCCGGGTCCGTGGCAACAGCTCGGCCGCCAGGATGCGCCCCGCGTCCGCGGGCGTCGCCCCGGTGCCGTCGGCCACCTGGATCGGTCACGCCACGGTGCTGATGCAATCGGGTGGCCTGAACATCCTCACCGACCCGGTTTTCAGCGAACGCGCGTCCCCCATCACCTTTCTCGGCCCACGGCGCGCGCAGCCCGCCGGCATCGCGCTGGACGCCCTGCCGCCCATCGACGTGGTGCTGGTTTCGCACAACCATTACGACCACCTCGATCGCGTCAGTGCCGTACGGCTGAACGAGCTTTCTCAAGGCCGCACACTTTTTCTCGTGCCACTCGGCAACAAGCCCTGGATGAACGACCTGGGCATCCACAACGTGGTGGAGCTGGACTGGTGGGACATGCACCGTGTCGGCGGGGTCGAGTTCCACCTGACGCCGGTTCAGCACTGGTCAGCTCGCAGCCTGGGCGACCGCAACCAGACGCTGTGGGGCGGCTGGGCCGTGCTTGCGCCCGATCTGCACTGGTATTTCTCGGGCGACGCCGGCTACAGCCTCGATTTCACCGACACGCGTCAGCGATTCGCCGGGCGCCAGGGGCCGCGAGGCTTCGACCTCGCGCTGATCCCGATCGGCGCGTACGAGCCGCGCTGGTTCATGCAGGCGCAGCACATCAACCCCGCCGAAGCCGTGCAGGTGCACCGGGATCTCGGCGCGCGGCAGAGCCTGGGAGTGCACTGGGGCACGTTCAGCCTCACCGACGAATCGCTGGACCAGCCGCCCAGGGATCTGGCGCAGGCGCGCGGCCTGCAGGGGCTGTCCGAGCAGGATTTCTTCCTGCTGAAGATCGGTGAGACCCGCTGGCTGCAGCCTCGGCCGGCGGCCCCGTCCCACCCCTGATCGGCGTTCAGAAAGCACAATGCACGGATGACCACCGAACTCCTTCCCGAGCTCCCCTGCTACCTCAACGGCGAATTCAGCACCCTGCGCGACGCCAAGGTCAGCGTGATGGACCGCGGCTTCATCTTTGGCGATGGCATCTACGAGGTGGTGCCGGTCTATGCCGGCCGGCCCTTCCGGTTCGCGCAGCACCTGGCGCGCCTGGACCGCAGTCTGGCCGAGCTGCGCATCCCCAACCCGAAGAGCCCGGCGCAATGGCGCGAGCTGGTGGACCAGCTGATCGCCACCTATGCGAACTACCTGGGGCTGCACCCCGAGCAGACCGACCAGCTGGTGTACATCCAGGTGACCCGCGGCGTGGCGCTGCGCGACCATGCGATGCCGGCGGGCATCACGCCCACCGTGTTCGCCAACAGCAACCGCATCACGCCGCCCAGCGAGAAGGATCGCACCGAGGGCGTGGCCTGCGTGACGGCCGATGACTTCCGCTGGAAGAAGGCCCACATCAAGAGCATCAGCCTGGTGGGGGCGGTGCTGGCCCGCCAGATGAGCGCCGACGTGGGCGCGGCCGAGACGGTGATGTTTCGGGACGGCTACCTCAGCGAGGCCGCGGCGGCCAACGTATGGATTGTCAAGGACGGCGTGCTGGCGGGCGTACCCAAGGACCACCTGGTGCTCGAAGGCATCCGTTACGGTGTCATCGAGGAGCTGTGCCGCGACGCCGGCATCCCCTTCGAACTGCGGCGCATCGCGCGGGACGAGGTCTTCGCGGCCGACGAGGTGCTGCTGTCCAACGCCAGCAAGGAGGTGCTGGCCGTGACGCGGCTGGACGGCCACCACGTTGGAATCGGCAAGCCCGGCCCCATCTATGAAAAGCTTCACGCTGGCTATCAGCGTGCCAAACTCGCCTGAACTGCCTGACTTGCCATGTCCGCCTCCCAGTTTCCGCCCGCCGCCGCCCCCGATCCGCGCAAGGATTCGCTGATCGACTTCCCGTCCCGCTTTCCGATCAAGGTGATGGGTGCGAAGGTCGATGGCTTCGTGCATGCCGTGACCCTGATCGCCCGCGAGTTCGACCCAGGCTTCGACGCCTCGACCGTGGAGCTGCGCGACAGCAAGGCGGGCAATTACCTGGGCATCACCGTCACCGTCACCGTCACCAGCCGCGAGCACCTGGACAGCCTGTACCGCGCGCTGTCCTCGCACCCGATGGTGAAGGTCGTCCTCTAGGGCCGTCTTCCCGTGAACACCGTGCAGCGCGGGCGGGTCCCTTACCTGCCCACCTACGAAGCCATGCAGGCCTTCACCGCCGCGCGCACCGACGACACGCCCGACGAAATCTGGCTGTGCGAGCACCCGCCTGTGTTCACGCAGGGCCTGGCGGGCCGCGCCGACCACGTCCGCGACGCCGGCGATATCCCGGTAATCGCCACCAACCGCGGCGGCCAGGTGACCTACCACGGGCCCGGCCAGGTGGTGGCCTATCCGCTGGTGGACCTGCGGCGGGCGGGGTATTTCGTGAAGGAGTACGTCTACCGGATCGAGGAGGCGGTGATCCGCACGCTCGCGCAATTCGGCGTGACCGGGCACCGCGTGGTGGGCGCGCCGGGCATCTATGTGCGGTTGGACGACCCGTATTCGCACGCGGCACTGCCCCAAAAGGCTGTCATTGCGCGCAATCCAGGAATCCCGGATCGAGCCCGGGATGACAGCCAGACATCACCGGATGACCCCTTCCAGGGCCTCGGCAAGATCGCCGCCCTGGGCATCAAGGTCAGCCGCCACTGCACCTACCACGGCGTCGCGCTGAACGTGGACATGGACCTGGAACCCTTTCTACGTATTAATCCTTGCGGCTACCCCGGGCTGAAAACCGTGGACCTTTCTACAATCGGGGTATCTACCACCTGGGACGAAGCGGCACGGGTACTGAGCCAGAAGCTCGGCGCGCTCCTCTCGCCTTGAAAGATTTCATGAGCTCCAACGAAGTCGTGCGCGAGGCACAATCGGTCGAAACCTACAACGCCGGCGCCAAGCAGAAGGCCGCGGCCAAACTGTCGCGCATCCCGGTCAAGGTCGAGCAGGCCGAAATCCTGAAGAAGCCGGAGTGGATCCGCGTCAAGGCGGGCTCGCCCACGACCCGCTTCTACGAAATCAAGCAGATCCTGCGCGAGAGCAACCTGAACACGGTGTGCGAGGAGGCCTCCTGCCCCAACATCGGCGAATGCTTCGGCAAGGGCACGGCCACGTTCATGATCATGGGCGACAAGTGCACCCGCCGATGCCCGTTCTGCGACGTAGGCCACGGCCGCCCCGACCCGCTGGACGTGAACGAGCCGGTGAACCTGGCCACCACCATCGCCCGCCTCAAGCTCAAGTACGTGGTGATCACCTCGGTCGATCGCGACGACCTGCGTGATGGCGGCGCCGGCCACTTCGTTGAATGCATCCGCAAGACGCGCGAGCTCTCGCCCGGCACCACCATCGAAGTGCTGGTGCCCGACTTCCGGGGCCGTGACGACCGCGCGCTGGACATCCTGAAAGCCGCCCCGCCGGACGTGATGAACCACAACCTGGAAACCATCCCGCGCCTGTACAAGGAAGCGCGTCCCGGCAGCGACTACGCATTCAGCCTGAACCTCCTGAAGAAGTTCAAGGCCCTGCATCCCGAGGTGCCGACCAAGAGCGGCATCATGGTGGGCCTGGGCGAGACCGATGAGGAAATCCTGCAGGTGATGCGCGACATGCGCGAGCACCACATCGACATGCTCACCATCGGCCAGTACCTCGCGCCTTCCACCTCGCACCTGCCGGTGCGCCGCTACGTGCACCCGGACACGTTCAAGATGTTCGAGGCGAAAGCCTACGAGATGGGCTTCCGCCACGCCGCCGTCGGGGCGATGGTCCGTTCGAGCTACCACGCGGACCAGCAGGCCGATGGGGTGTTGCACGCGTCGTGAGCGAAGGCAGGTTTCTGCTGGACCCCCAGTCGCTGTCGGCCAAGGTCTCCCAGGCCACCTTCGATCGCGGCCTCGCGGTCTATCGCAACCAGCAGGTGCTGGACTTCCAGATCCTGGGCGCCAACAGCCGGGAATGGGGCATCGAAGGCGAGGTCCAGGGCAGCGGGCGCGAGATCTACGAGGTCTCGGTCATGGTGGAGACGTCCCCCCTGGGCCAGATCACCTTCTTCAGTGGCGACTGCAGTTGCCCGGTGGGCAGCAACTGCAAGCACAGCGTGGCCCTGACGCTGAAGGCGGCCTACAAGTCCGGCGGCCTGCGCACCCCAGCCCCCACCGCAGCGCCGGCGCCCAACGCCGCCGAATTGCAGGCGCGCCGCGAGACCCTGGAGCGGGATGCCCTGGAGCGTGAACGGCAACAGTCCCAGCACAAGGTCCGCCAGTGGCTGGACCTGTTTGGCGATGACCCGGCCGGCGGCGCGGCGACTCCTGGCGAGCGCACGAGCGCTGCCTATCCGGGCGACGAAGACCAACTGGTTTACATGCTGATCCCGGGCCGGCAGGGCGTGCTGCCGGTGCTGCAATTGGGCGCCGGCCTGACGCGGCGGCTGCGCAATGGCAAATGGGCCAAGGTCAAGCAGCCGAGGTATTTCAACGGGCGCGGCGCCACGGCACAGGACACAGAGATTGGACGCCTGATCGCCAGCATGGGGGCGCAGTCCTATGGCTACAGTTACTCCAGCCAGCAAGGTGTCGTGGCCGGCCAGACCGGACTGCTGGCCCTGCAGATGGCGGCGGCCACCGGGCGCCTGTTCTCGATCTCCGATGAGCGCGTGCTGGACCAGCCCATCGCCTGGGGACCGGCGCGGCCCCTGGCCTGGGGTTGGAGCGAAGTCACATCGCCCACGGCGGCCGAGCCGCTGTGGGCCCTGAAGCCGCGCCTGGCCGACACCCACAGCGACGCCGATTGGTTCGGCAACACGCCGCCGCTGTATCTGGACGCCGCAACCGGGCAATGCGGCCCGCTCGAAACGCCGGGCATGTCGCTCGAGCACCTGTCGCTGCTGCTCAAGGCGCCACCGATTCCGCAATCCGCGTTTGCCTTGCACGAAGCCACGCTGCTGCGCCGTCTGGCGGGCCTGCCACTGCCGCCCGTGCTGAAAGCGCCCGAGCTGCTGCAAGGGGTTGCGCCGATCCGCCGCCTGCAGATCGCGCCCGTGCCGGCGCACGAGGCGGCGCAGCTGGGCTTGCTGTGCGCGACGCTGCGCTTCGACTATGACGGGCTGCGCCACTACGCGCGCGGCCACATCAACCCCGTGCTGGTCGATCGGGCCAGCCCCTCATCAGCGGGCCGCGAGGTGCCAGCCGCCGACGTGCAGCGCGTGCTGCTGCATCGCGACCTGGCGGCGGAACACGCCGCCGAAAGCGCCCTGCACGCCCTGGGCCTGAGCGGAGACGCCACCGGGCGGTTCCACCGGCCGTTTGCCTCCGCCGCGCAGCAGCAGGCCTGGCTGCACTGGGCCGATGCGGATTTTGCGCCGCTGCGCGAGGCCGGCTTCGTGCTCGATGTCGATCCCCGCCTGGCGGACTGGATCGCGCGTGCCGACACGCTGGAAGTGCAGCTGGCCCCGCAAGGCGGCGACCCCGAGACTGACGACCTGGCCGGCGGCGACGACAGCCGCTCGCCCTGGTTCGACCTGTCGCTGGGCATGGACATCGGCGGCCAGCGCCACAACATCCTGCCGCTGCTGCCCGAGCTGCTGGCGCAACTGGGCGCGGCGCGCCACGGCCAAGGCGCCACGGGCGCCGATCCGGCGACCAGCACCCTTCAGTTGCCGCCCTACGTCTATCTGCGGCAATCCGGTGGCAACTTCCTGCGCCTGCCGACCGAGCCGCTGCGGCCCTGGCTGCAAGCCCTGCTGGACCTGGTGGGCGAACGCCACGTGGCGCTCGATGGCGACAGCCTGCGCCTGTCGCGGCTGGAGGCGCTGCGCATGGGCGCGGCGCTGGGCGAGGGCGCGCACTGGCAAGGGGCCGACAGCCTGCGCCACATGGTGCAGCAGCTGGCCGGCCGCAGCGCCCTGCCCGAGGTCGACGCGCCGGCGGGCTTGCTGGCGGAACTGCGGCCCTACCAGCGGCAAGGCCTGGAGTGGCTGCAGTTTCTGCGCGCCAATGGCCTGGCCGGCATCCTGGCCGACGACATGGGCCTGGGCAAGACCCTGCAGACCCTGGCCCACATCCTGGTGGAAAAGCAAGCCGGCCGGCTGGACCGGCCGGCGCTCATCATCGCGCCGGTCAGCCTGATGGGCAACTGGCGACGCGAGGCGGCGCGCTTCGCGCCCGAGTTGCGCGCGCTGGTGCTGCACGGCAGCCAGCGCCACGAGGCGGCTGCCGACGTGGCCCGCCATGACCTGGTCATCGCCCCCTATTCGCTGCTGCAGCGCGACCGCGAGCGCTGGCTGAAGCAGGCGTGGCACCTGGTGGTGCTGGACGAGGCGCAGAACATCAAGAACGCCAATACCCATGCGGCGCAGATCGTGGCCGAGCTCGATACCCGGCACCGGCTCTGCCTGTCGGGTACGCCCATGGAAAATCACCTGGGCGAACTGTGGAGCCTGTTTCACTTCCTGATGCCGGGTTTTCTGGGCAGCCAGGCGCGCTTCAAGGAACTGTTTCGCACCCCGATCGAAAAGCATGGCGACAGCGAGCGGCTCGACCAGTTGCGCCGCCGCATCACGCCCTTCATGCTGCGCCGGGCCAAGCGCGAGGTGGCGACCGACCTGCCGGAAAAGCAGGAGGCCATCTCCAGTGTGGAACTGGGCGACAAGCAGGCCGACCTCTACGAGACCATCCGCCTGACCACCGAGAAAGCGGTGCGCGAGGCGCTGTCCAACAAGGGCCTGGCCAAGTCGCAGATCCAGATTCTCGATGCCCTGCTCAAGTTGCGGCAGGTCTGCTGCGACCCCCGCCTGGTGCCCGTGGCCGCCGCGAAAAAGATCAAGCAATCGGCCAAGCTGGAACTGTTGATGGAGCTGCTGCCCGAGATGCTGGCCGAGGGCCGGCGGGTGCTGCTGTTCTCGCAGTTCACCAGCATGCTGGAATTGATCGAGCAGGAGCTGCAAAAGCGAGACATCCCCTGGGTCAAGCTCACCGGCCAGTCGCAAAAGCGCGATGAACTGATCGAGCGCTTTACTTCGGGCGCGGTGCCGCTGTTCCTCATCAGCCTGAAGGCCGGTGGCGTGGGCTTGAACCTGACCCAGGCCGACACCGTGATCCACTACGACCCCTGGTGGAATCCGGCTGTGGAAAACCAGGCCACCGACCGGGCCCACCGCATCGGGCAGACGCAGCAGGTGTTCGTCTACAAGCTGGTGGCCCAGGGCACGATCGAGGAACGGATCCTGGCGCTGCAGGAGCGCAAAGCCGCACTGGCCGACAGCATGTACAGCGAGGCCGCGGCGCGCAAGCAGCCCCTGTTCACCGAAGGCGACCTCGCCGAGCTGCTCAGGCCGCTGGGGGCCTGATGCAAGCGCAGCCGGTCAATCATCGAACAATCCGGCGACGGTTTTCATGGGCAGGAACCGGCGGCGCGGCTGCTCGTGCAGCGGCAGAAAGCTGAAATGGCATCGACCAGGACGGCCATCGCCGCGATGTTGGCGGCAGCTTCCAGGCTGCGGCGCAGGGCGTCCATCAGCAGGAACTGACCGATGCCCCTGCCCTTCATGCGTTGGTCAACGGCCAGCCGACCGAGCAACGTCACCGGCAACTGCGGATAGCGCGGTAGTTCTTCAATGTACGCCACATGTACGGACAGCGCAAGAAGTTCCCGTGCGGCTCCCCTCGCGTCACCGCCAGGGGCCGGGTGCTACGACATCGATATTTCCGCTACCAGAGCCAGCTGCCTCCTCTTTCCTGCAGCCGGGCCGCACGTCGTCCGGCCCTCAACGAGCCGGTGCGGGTAAGCAATCGCCCAGGTCACTTTAAGGAATCGGCCTAAGGACCGCACGAGTGCGGCACTTAGAGTCAATCCAGCAGTAACCACGCGCCAGGGAGCAGTTGGCCGAAACGCACACGACGGGCAATGCCATGGAACGTCTCCTCACCATCATCGCAGGCCTGCTGGCAGCCGTTATCGCCTTGGCGATTCCGGCCGGCTACGTCCTGGAAGGCTACCAGTCCGAAGTCGCCATCCTGCGCACCGAGGCGATCGACAGTGCCCACCAGGTCAACATCGTCATCAACACCACCCCCGGACATTGGTTGGACCAGCCAAGGCTGACCGCGCTCCTGCTGCCGTACGGGCACGACGACACTCCTGAACTGCGCTCCATCGTCAAGCCGGACGGCAAGGTAGTGGCGCAGGCCGGCCACACGCTGGCGCTTCCCATCCTGACGCAGAGCAGCGACATTCACGATACCGTGCAGGAGGTGGGATCGCTGGTGATCGCGCGATCGCTGCGCCCCTTGCTCGAGAGCGGCATCATCGTTGCCCTGCTGTCGACGCTGCTTGGCGTGATCGTCTTCTTCAGCCTGCGCGTGCTGCCGATCCGGGCCCTGCGCAAGAACGAGGAGTTGCTCGCGAGCGAGCGCAGGGCGAACCGGGAGGCGAAGGAGGCGTTGCGCACCGCGGAACTGAAGGAACTGCTGGAACAGCAGCGCGCACTGCAGGAAAAGACCCGCCAGCAAGCCATCCTGCGCTCGCTGATCGACGCGATCCCTGACCTGATCTTCTACAAGGATGCGGACGGCACGTTCCTGGGTTGCAACGCCGCCTTCGCCGACTGGGCCGGCATTTCGCAGGATGACATCGTGGGCCGCAGCGGCGTTGAGGTGCTGGGTGCCGAGCGCGGCGCCAGGGTGCACAAGGCCGACCAGGAACTGCTGGCCTCCATGGAGATCCAGCTGCGCGAGAAATGGATCAACTATCGCAACGGTGAGCGGGCCCTGCTGGAAACATTCAAGGCACCGTTCCTCGATGAGAAGGGCCGGCTGATCGGCATCATAGGCATAGGCCGCGACATCACGCAGCGCAAGAAGGCCGAGGAGGACATCCGCCAGGCCAAGGAGCTTGCGGAGGAAACCACGAAGATGAAGTCGCACTTCCTGGCCAACATGAGCCACGAAATCCGCACGCCCATGAACGCCATCATCGGCCTGTCGCAACTGGTGCTGAAGACCGACCTCTCGGCGCGCCAGCGCGAGTTCGTGAGCCGGGTCGAGTCCTCGGGCCAGCACCTGATGGGGATCATCAACGACATTCTCGACTTCTCCAAGGTCGAGGCCGGCAAGCTCGACATCGAGCAGGCGGATTTCAGCCTCGAGCAGCTGCTGGGCTCGGTCACCAACCTGGTGGCGGACAAGAGCAACGCCAAGGGCATGGAACTGGTTTTCAGGGTGGCGCCCGAGGTGCCTCAGCACCTGGTCGGTGACACCCTGCGCCTGGGCCAGATCCTGGTCAACTTCGCCAACAACTCGGTGAAGTTCACCGACCAGGGCGAGATCGTGGTCTCGGTGCAGGTCGAGCGCCGGATGGAGCAACAGGTGCTGCTGCGCTTTTCGGTGCAGGACACCGGCATCGGCATGACACCCGAGCAGATGGCACGGCTGTTCGAGAGTTTCCAGCAGGCGGATTCCTCCACCACGCGCAAATACGGCGGCACCGGTCTCGGCCTTGCGATCTCCAAGAAGCTCGCGACGCTCATGGGAGGCGAGGTCGGAGTCGAAAGCCGGCCGGGCCAGGGCAGCACGTTCTGGTTTACCGCGGTGGTCGGCCTGGGCGCCGGCCCACTGCCCGCGGCCGTGTCGCAGCCGCAACTGCAGGGCCGCCGCGTGCTGGTGGTGGACGACAACGACGTGGCGCGCACCGTGCTGCTCGGGATGCTGCAGTCCCTCACCTTTGACGCGACAGGCGTGTCGTCAGGCCGTGCCGCGATCGCCGCGGTTGAAACGGCGGCGATCGCCGGCAAGCCGTTCGAGATCATCTATCTGGACTGGCGCATGCCCGGGATGAATGGCCTCGAGACGGCCGGCCGCATCCAGCACCTGGGGCTGGAGACCGGGCCGGTCCTCATCGGGCTCACGGCCCACGGGCGCGACGAGATGCTCAAGGAAGGCGCCGGCATCGGGCTGTGCGACGTACTGGCCAAGCCGGTCTTCCCGTCGATGCTGTTCGACACGACGATGAACGCCCTGGGCAACCGGCGCACCGCGGTAGCCGACGACGACAGCGAACTGGCAGACCTCAAGGTCGCGCTGGCGTCGATCCAGGGGGCACGGGTGCTGCTGGTGGAAGACAACGACATCAACCAGATCGTCGCCAGCGAAATCCTGGGGGACGCCGGCCTGGTGATCGACATCGCGGAGGACGGCAGCATTGCCCTGGAGATGATTCAGGCCAGGCACTACGACATCGTGCTGATGGACATGCAGATGCCCGTGATGGACGGTATCGAGGCGACGAGACAGATCCGCATGCTCGACCGCTTCCAGACCCTGCCCATTGTGGCGATGACGGCGAACGCGATGGAGCAGGACCGCAAGCGCTGCCTGGAAGCCGGAATGAATGGCTTCATCAGCAAGCCGATCGAGCCGGACGAGCTCTGGCGGGTCTTGCTGCAGTGGACGCGGCGGCCCGTCAGCCAGTAACCCGGTTGATGGCTTTCAGTTGCGCTGCATCCGCGCGCGCAGCGCCTCGCTCAACGTGTCCAGGCATTCGGCCAGGTGGGCGCGCGTCTCGACCGAGCCCGCACCCGGCTGATGGCGGTGCGCGGCTGGCTTTCCAGCACGGCGGCGTTGTAGCGCAGCAGGCTGAACGCATCGGGCGGCAAGGCCTGCGAGCCGCGAGTGGTCCGAGCGCTCGCGCTAAGGATGTGGCCCCCACGCTTGCCGCTTCGCGGCGCGCCGCCCCCCGAGGGGGCCTTCGCGGCTTGGGGCGGCCCGGCGCTTGCTAAGCTCGGCGCATGCACGCCAATCTGTATGCGCTGGGCGCCATCGCCTTGTGGGCCACGCTGGCATCGCTCGGGGTCTCGCTGGGGCATGTCCCGCCGTTCCTTCTGACCGGCCTGGCCCTGATCATCGGCAGTGTGCCGGCCTGGCCGCGCGCCCGCGAGTGGAAGGTGCCGCTTTCAACGCTGGCCCTGGGAATCTACGGCCTGTTCGGCTTTCATTTCCTGCTGTTCATCGCGCTGCGCCATGCGCCGCCGGTGGAGGCCAACCTGGTCAACTACCTGTGGCCCTTGCTGATTGTGGTGCTGGCGCCTGTGCTACTCCCCGGGTTGCGGCTGCACCCCGTGCATGCACTGGCGGCGGTGGCGGGGTTTGCGGGGGCCGCGATCGCCATCCTGGGTTCGGGCACGACCCACAGCGGTTGGTCATGGGGCTACCTGCCCGCGCTGGGCTCGGCCTTTATCTGGGCCAGCTATTCGCTGATGACACGCCGGGTGCCGCCGTTTCCCACCGCCGCCATCGGCCTGTTCGGCCTGGTGTCGGGCCTGCTCTCGCTGCTGTGCCATTGGGCGCTGGAGCCCGCCTCGGCCTTGCAGCTTCGCGACTGGGCCCTGATCGCCGCGATGGGGCTGGGCCCGCTGGGCGCCGCCTTCTTCCTCTGGGACAGGGCGCTGAAGCGGGGCGACCCGCGCCACATTGGCATCCTGAGCTACCTCACGCCACTGGCCTCCACGCTGCTCCTTATGCTGGTAAGCGGCCACGCTCTCACGGGCTCCATTGCGATCGCAGGCCTGCTGATCATTGGCGCGGCCGTCCTCGGCACGCGCCGCCGCTGATCAGCCGGCGATCATCGCGGCGGGGTCTTCCGACTCCAGCACCCGCTGCGCCCAGGGCGTGAGCCGCGTCGTGTCGGCCCGCAGCACTTCCTGCTTCACCGCCAGGATCTGCGCGGGGTGCATGGAAAAACTGCGCAGCCCCAGGCCCAGCAGCAGCCGGGTCAAGCTGGTGTCGCCGGCCATCTCGCCGCAGACGCTCACGCCCTTGCCCTGTGCATTGCACTCGGCGATGGTTTCCGCCACCAGCCGCAGCACGGCGGGATGCAGCGGGTCGTACAGGTGCGCCACGGACTCGTCGGCACGGTCGATCGCCAGTGTGTACTGGATCAAATCGTTGGTGCCGATCGAGAGGAAATCAAAATACTTCAGGAAGATCTTCAAGGTCAGCGCCGCCGCCGGGATCTCGATCATCGCGCCCAGCTTCACCGGCCCATAGGGAACGCCCCGGTTGTCCAGCTCGGCCCGCGCGAAATCCACCAGCGACAGCGTCTGGCGGATCTCGCTGCCGTGCGCGAGCATCGGGATCAGCATGTTCACCTGGCCGTGCGCGGCGGCGCGCAGGATGGCACGCAGCTGCGTGAGAAACATCGCGGGGTCGGCCAGGCTCCAGCGGATGGCGCGCAGGCCCAGCGCCGGGTTCAGGTGCGCCGCGTCCCGCATTGAATCGTCCAGCGGCTTGTCAGCGCCCACGTCGATGGTGCGGACCGTGACCGGCAGGCCTTCCATGCCCTCGACAGCCCGGCGGTAGGCCTGGTACTGCTCCTCCTCGTCCGGCAGGTGGCCGCGCCGGCCCATGAACAGGAATTCGCTGCGAAACAGGCCCACCCCGACGGCCCCGGCCTTTACGGCGGCGGGCGCATCCTCGGGCAATTCGATGTTGGCCAGCAGTTCGACCTTCTGGCCGTCCAGTGTGACGGACGGCGTATGCCGCAGGCGCGACAGTCGGCCGCGCTCCAGCTCGCCCTGGCGCTGTTTGAAACCGTATTCGGCCAGGATGATCGGCGACGGATCGACGATCATGACGCCGGCGTCGCCGTCGATGATCACCCAGTCGTCCTGGCGCACCACCTGGCTGGCACTGCGCGCGCCGACCACCGCGGGGATGTCCATGCTGCGCGCGACGATGGCCGTGTGCGAATTGCGGCCACCCACGTCCGTCACGAAGCCGGCAAAAACGCTTTGCTTGAACTGCAGCATGTCGGCGGGTGACAGGTCGTGCGCGATCATCACCAGCGGCACGTCCATGCTGTCGTCCAGCAACAAGTCCTGCTGGGTCTTGCGGCGGCCCGACGGGGGCGGCGCCACGGGCGACGGCACGCCCTTCATGTAGCGCAGGATACGTTCGGCCACCTGCTCCAGGTCGGCCTTGCGGCCGCGCAGGTAGTCGTCCTCCATGTCATCGAATTGGCGCGACAGCACTTCGAGCTGGGTGGTGAGCGCCCACTCGGCGTTGTAGAGGCGATCGGTGATCCAGTGCTTCACGCCGATGATGAGCTCTTCGTCCTGCAACAGCATCAGGTGCACGTCGAGCAGGGCCGTCAGTTCGTGCGGCGCCTCTTTCGGACCCATCGTGGTGATCGTCTGCTGCAAGCGATGGATCTCGTCCACCACCGCGTTGCGCCCGACACGCACGCGCTCGATTTCATCTTCGATCTGCTCGGGCTCGATGAAGTAGTGCGCCACATCGACACGGCTCGACGCCATCAGCACAGCGCGCCCGATGGCGATGCCACGGGCAACGGCCAGACCGTGCACGGAGAACGTCATGCGCGGCCCCCTCGGGGGGCAGGGAGCCCCACGCAGTGGGCAACCGTGGGGGCCATCCGTTTCGCCGCCGGGCCGCCCCAAGGCGAAACGCGACCCCCTCGGGGGGCAGGGAGCCCCACGCAGTGGGCGACCGTGGGGGCCACTTTCATTCGCCCTCGCCGAACTTGTCGGCAATCAGGGCCAGCAACGCATCCACGGCTTCCTGGTCCCGCTCGCCGATGGTTTCGATTTCCACCTCGCTGCCCATGCCGGCCGCCAGCATCATCACGCCCATGATGCTCTTGGCGTTGACGCGCCGCTCTCCCCGCGAGAGCCATACTTCGCAGGGAAAGCTGCCGGCCAGCTTGGTCAGCTTGGCCGATGCGCGGGCGTGCAGGCCCAGCTTATTGCTGATGGTCGTTGTGGTCCTGGTCATGGTTCCTTCGGGCCTGGTTCTGGGGCGCGGTGATGGCCACCTGCATGACACCCTGCGTGCCGCCGATGACGGCACGGGACACCAGTGCGTCGAGCGGTTCGTTGCGATAGCTCACGCTGCGCAGCAGCATGGGCAGGTTGATGCCGGTGATCAGGCGCGACTTGACGCCATCCACCAGCTTCTGGGCGACATTGCTGGGCGTTGCGCCAAAAATGTCGGTGAGCACCAGCACACCGCTCACGGGCGCGCTTCGGGTGATCTGTTCCATGGCGATGCGCGCCGTGGCCAGTGTTTCCTCGGGCGGCATGTTGGGCTGCACGTCGATCGCGGCCACGTGAGCGCCGCAGTCGGGGAAGACATGCAGCGCACACTGCCGCAGCGCGTGCGCCAGCGGGGCGTGGGCAATGATCAGGATCGCGTTCATGGAGGGGAATTATCCTTTGCCAGCCGGAAGTAGCCGTAGGAGATCACACTGCAGGCCAGGAACACGACCATGGCAGCGCGAAAAGACGACACTTCGCCAAGCCCGGCAGCGCCGAAGCCGTCCACCAGCAGGCCAATGCCCCATTGCATCACGAACACCCCTGCAAAGATCACCAGGTTGTAGGCCGACAGCGCCCGGCCCGCCAGGGCCGCGGGAAAGACCATGCCCACGGCCGGCTGCGCCAGCGACACGAAGGAGCACGATACACAGAACAAGGCCCAGGATCCCGCGCCCGCTGACGGTCCAGCTACGATAATGATAGCAAGTACCAGGAAGCTGACAGGCAGCCCCCGCTTGATCAGCGTGTCCGTGGTAAAGCCCCGGCGCGCGAGCCAGGGACTCAGCATGCCCCAGCTCCAGAAGGTGCACAGCATGGAGATATTGATGACGAACAGGCCGGCAGCGGCCTCCAGCGGCGCATAACCGGCCACCCGCACCATCCACGGCCCGGCCCACAGCGTCTGGATCGCGATCATGCCTCCATAGCTGAAGAAGCCCACCGGTGCCATCCGGCGGAAATACGGATGGGCCCAGACCTGTGCGTAGGTGCCTGAACGCGCGCCGGGCTCCGGCGCGGACGCCTCCCAGCGGGGGACCTTCCAGGCGATCGCGGCCATCGCTGTGCCGATGGCCAGAGCCAGGCCCCAGAACAGCGGTCGCCAGCCGACGACCGGCATCAACCATTGAACCGGCAAAGTGGAAGCCACCATGCCGAAGGACCCCGTCATCAGCATCCACGAGTTCGCACGCAGCTGGGCCGTTGGGTCCAGCCAGCGCCGGAAACCCGTGAGCGGTGCCATGAGGCAGGCGCTGACACCCACACCGCAAAGCACGCGCGCGGCCAGCAGGCCGCTGAAACTGGTGGCCAGCGAGAACGCAATGCACCCGACGACAGCGATCAGCAGGAATGCGACGATCACTTTCTTGGGCCCATGCCGATCGAGCCATGTGCCCAGAGGCAGCTGGATCGCGGCGAACCCCAGGAAATAGCCCCCCGCCAGCAGGCCGAGTTGCTGGGCCGTGAGGCCGAATTCACCGGTGAGCGTCGGCGACAGCGTGGCCGTGATGGCCCGCACCAGGGCCGAGAAGAAATAGGCGAAGGCGAATGCCAGGAAGACGATGGCGGCCGTGCGGCGCGGCAGCAGGCTCATTCGAACCGCAGCCCCGAAAAGAAGGGCTCAGCCACCTCGGCCTTCAGGTGATCCGTGTAGATCACCGCCTGAAACACGTGGCTGCCTCGCGCGAAATAGGCGGCGTGGCTTTCGACCTGGCTGCCATCAGCGCGCTGTCCGGTGGCCACGACCTGCACCGACTGGGCCAGCGGCTGCGCACCCGGCGCATGGAACGTGCTCTCCTGCGCGCCCGCCTTGCTGCGCAGGTTGGCCAGGGTCGCGGTTTTCCACAGTGCCAGCACCTCGCCGGCGCGAGCCGCATCGCCGATATCCGCGAACATCACCGCGAAGGTCGCGCCGCCGGTGTCGCAGCCCATCACTTCCAGGCTGACCTCGCGCCCCGCCATGGGGACCGTGCGCGCGCCCTTGTCCGGCTTGCAGGGCAACATGGCCTTCAGCCCCGTCGAGCCGGCCCGCGCCTCGCGCCAGTTGAACGTCGGGCTGCAGGCGCCCAGCACAACAACACAGACCAGGGCGACCGCGAGGATTCGGAGCATCGCCCGATTATCAGTTTTGCGCGGACAATGCCGCCCATGACCTCGCTCCTCCAACAAGCAAAGGTGATCTGAATGGCCAATTTTGTACTTGTGCATGGCGCATGGCACGGCGGCTGGTGCTGGCGGCGTGTGGTGCAGGCGCTGGCGGCGGCCGGGCATCGCGCCCATGCCGTGACCCTCACCGGGCTGGGTGATCGCGTGCACCTCATGTCCCCCGCGATCACCCTGGAGACACACATCACGGACGTGATGGATGCGATGGCGGCGGAGGAGATGGACGATGTCGTGCTGGCGGTTCATTCCTACGCCGGCATGATCGGCACCGCCGTGGCCGACCGTCAGCCCCGTCGATTGCGCCACCTGGTTTACGTGGACGCGGTGGTGCCCAAGCCGGGTGAGAGCTGGAGCAGCACCCATGCCAGCGCGACCCGCGAGTCGCGGATCGCCGCGGCGGCCGGCTCGCCGGATTTCAGCTTCCCGTCACCCGACCCGGGCATTTTTGGCCTGACGGGAGAAGATTACGAATGGGTCAGGCGCCGACAGACGCCGCACCCCGGTCACACCTATCAGGCCCCGCTGGACTTCCAGCCCGAGCGGGTCGGCTCCGTGCCGCGAACGTTCGTGAACTGCACGCAGCCCGCCCTGGCCACCATCGATGCGATTCGCCCTCGCCTGGCCGACCCGCGCTTCTGGGGCGGCGCCTGGCAGGGCGGGGCGGGCGCGAGCTTGGTCGAACTCAAGACCGGGCACGACCCGATGGTCACCATGCCCGGAGAGCTGACGCGTATCCTTATGGATTGCGCGGCCTGAGGCTCCTGCCTACTTCATCGCCCCGAAGACCTTCTTCAAGATGGCGCTGCCCGTGCCCACCGGGTCCTGGCGGATCTTTTTTTCCTCCTCGCCGATCATCAGGTAAAGGCCGTCGAGCGACTTGCGGGTGACGTACTGCTCGATGTTGGCGTCGTCTTTCCTGGCCAGGCCCATATCGGCGGCCTTTCCCGCCACGCGGTTGTATTTTTCAGCCAGGCCCACTTTCGCGGTCGCCTGGGTCACCACGGGCAGAAAGCGCCCGGTCAGCGGCGCACGGGTCTTCTCGGCGAAAAACTCGGTCACCGACGAATCGCCACCCGCCAGGATGGTCTTCGCGTCCTTCACGCTCATGGTCTTCACGGCATTCACCAGCAGATCCTTCGCCATCGGCACGGCCGCTTCCGCAGCCCGGTTCATGCCGATCTCGAGCTCATCGACCTGCTTGCCCCGCCCCACACTGCGCAGGAACCTGGCCGCATCGGCCAGAAAGCCGGGCAGCGGAATTCGAACTTTTGGGTTGGAAAGGAATCCATCCGGCCTGCCGAGCAAGGAAACGGCCGCCATCGCCCCATGCTCGAGTGCCGTTTTCAGTCCCTTCGACGCATCCGCGTTGCTCAAGTCGCCCAGGGAAAGCGCATGGGCTTGTTGCCACGCCGCCATCGCGGCGAGGCCGAGGCTTGAAACGGCCGTGGAATTAAACTGGCGGCGATCCATGGGAAATGTCCTGAAATGAAACGAGTGTTCTATGTTGCCGCAGCAGCGGCCGTGCTGGCAACGGGAATTGCCGCGTATATCGGCCTGTCAGGCGGCGATGGCGCACCCGCGTCCACATTTGTCCTGCTGGATGGCTCCAGCAAGACCACGGCGGACCTCAAGGGGCGTGTGACCCTGGTGAATTTCTGGGCCACCAGCTGCACGACCTGTGTGGCCGAGATGCCCAAGATCGTGGGCACCTACGACAAGTACCATGCCAAAGGCTTCGACACCATCGCGGTGGCGATGAGCTACGACCCGCCCAGCTACGTCGTGAACTACGCGCAGACACGCAAACTGCCCTTCCAGGTGGCCATCGACAACACCGGTGCCGTGGCCAAGGCCTGGGGCGATGTGCAGCTGACGCCCACCACGTTCGTCGTGAACAAGCGTGGCGAGATCGTCAAGCGCTACGTGGGCGAGCCCAACTTCGACGAACTCCACCAGCTGATCGAAAAGCTGCTGGCGCAGGCCTGAAAGGGGCGGGCGCGCCGCCCGCCACCCTCACTCCGGATAGGCTTCCACGCCGATCATCAGCTTCACTTCGTCGGAAATTGCGGGCACGCCGAACTTCATGCCGAAGTCGGTGCGCTTGATGGTGCCTTCGGCGTCCGCGCCGCACATGGGCTTCTTGGTGAAGGGGTGCGGGCCGCACTTGAATGAAGTCACCGACAGCTTGACCGGCTTGCTGATGCCCAACAGGGTCAGGTTGCCCTCGATGCTGTCGAGGTTGTCGCCGCTGAAATGGAATTTGGTGGACTTGAAGGTCATGTCCGGGTATTCGGCGCTGTTGAAGAAATCGGCCGCGCGCAGGTGGTCGTCGCGCGAGCGCGCGCCGTCGGAGCGCTTGCCGTCGCCGGTGGACACGGTGGCCGTCGGGATCTTCACTTCCAGGGAGCCGGTCTTGGCAGCCTGGTCGATCACCACCTTGCCGGTCATGCGCTCGAATCGGCCCATCAGGCTCGCCATGCCCAGGTGATTGAGCTTGAAGTTGGGAAACGAGTGGATCGGATCGATCAGGTAAGTCTGCGGCGCGGCGAGCGCGGACAGGGGCAGCAAAGCAGCGAGAACAAGGGAACGACGAATCATGGGTACTCCTTGGAGTGGTTGAGAAAAACGGGACGGAAATCTCATGCGGCCGAGCCGCCAGCCATCCGCC
Organism: Ramlibacter sp.; assembly: GCA_035476755.1. Lineage (GTDB taxonomy): Bacteria > Pseudomonadota > Gammaproteobacteria > Burkholderiales > Burkholderiaceae_C > Ramlibacter. The sequence continues at coordinate 5,261 of DATILF010000306.1, read as the reverse complement.
AGGCGAGCGCGATGGCGGCGAGGGCCGGAATCAATGCGATGAAGGCCGTGATGAACGCCCTTTGCCAGACCGGGCGGCTACCAGCGGGCGCCCATGCGGCGGCCCATGCGATCAGCGGCAGGGGCAGCAGGCAGAACCAGGGGAGCGAACCCGTGAACACGGCCAGAAGACCGATCAGCGCCGCGCCGACCTGGGCGCACAGGCCCAGCGTCCAGCCCACCGGCGAAGGCGCCCCGCCCAGCATCTGGACCAGCAGCACGGCACCGGCGCCCGCGCCGAGCGCGATGCCCAGTTGCGCAAGCTGCGCCGACGCGCCGAGCAACGCCAAAGCGCCCGAGGCCAGCGCCAGGACCAGGGCCGCGGCGCTGGCACGGACCGGATCCCGGCTGACGCGTTCGGCCCCCGGCAGCATGGCCAAGCCATACGCCACGGCGGCCACCGAGGCGATCGCCGCCTCCGCCCCCTCCCGCTGCATCAGAATGCGTTGAAGCACCCAGAGCACGGCCAGCGCCAGGGCGGCCAGCAGCGCCAGCCGATGCGGCCAGCGCGGCTTGTTGGCAATCACTTCGAGCAGCACGCCCCCTACGGCCGCGCCGGCGCCCGCCAATACGAGCTTTTTCACCGACGTCAGTGATTCGAACCCGAAGCCCATCGTGAGGCCGACGGCCACCAGGAATGCGGCTGCAATGGCCAAGCCAACGTGGCGCGTGCGGCGCAAAAGCCCGGCCAGCACGAGGGCGGCGACAAACGGCAGGACGCCGGCCTGGACCGCAGGGTTGTTCAGAAGTTCTTCCATGGCAGAGACTTTCCCGTCCTCAAAGTTGTTATGGGCGGCGTCCGATGCCTCAACTCATCGGTCGCCACCCAGCCATTGAGTGGACGCTCATTCAAAAGTTCTGCATTTTTTTGGAAGACCGGGGAAATTGCCAAACCCGCGACGCGAGCATCCGCAGGGGATAAACTGTGCCTCCCCTCAGCTCTCCCCCATGCCGATGAATACGGCTGCCGTGCCGCAACTGCGTCTGGTCGAACCTGTCACCTCCGAAGAGATCGATGCGGTTCGGGACATCTTCCGCGACTACGCGTCCACGCTGAATGTGGACCTGTGTTTCCAGCAGTTCGATCGCGAACTCGCGGACCTGCCCGGCGAATATGCTGCGCCTCGCGGCGCACTGTTCCTGGCCATGGTGGATGGCGTCGTCGCCGGTTGCAGTGCCCTGCGCCCGCTGGACAACGCCGATTACCCGAATGCCGCCGAAATGAAACGCCTCTACGTGCGAAAGGCGTATCGAAAATTCGGTTTGGGCCGGCAATTGGCAGAGGCCACGCTGGACGCCGCCCGGCGCTTGGGCTACGCCAGCGTGCTGCTGGACACGCTGGACGACATGGAAGCGGCCCGCGCCCTGTACGAGGAGTTGGGATTCGAGGAAGTTCCGCCCTACTATCACAACCCGATTCCGGGTGCGCACTACCTGAAGGCGGACCTGGTGTGATCGGTCTCATCCTCTTCCGCGGGGAGAGGATGGGGACGACTTAGCCGCGCGCTTGCGCCAGGATCGTGGCGGCGTCGCTCACCTCGAACTTGCCGGGCGCCTCGACGTTCAGTGCGGCAACCTTGCCATCCTTCACCAGCATCGAATAGCGGGCGCTGCGCACGCCCATGCCCTTGCCGGTCAGATCGAGCGTGAGGCCGGTGGCCTTGGCGAAGTCGGCGCTGCCGTCGCCCAGCATGCGGACCTTGTCGCCGGTCTTCTGGTCGCGCGCCCATGCGCCCATCACGAAGGCGTCGTTGACGCTGACACACCAGATCTCATCGACGCCGGCCTGGCGCAGCTCTTGGGCCTTCTCCACGAACCCGGGAACGTGCTTGGCGGAGCACGTGGGCGTGAAGGCGCCGGGCAGCGCGAACAGGGCGATGGTCTTGCCAGCGGTGGCTTCGGCCACTTTCACCGGGTTCGGGCCGATGCTGCAGCCGTTGCCCTCGACTTCGGAATACTCCTGCAGGGTGACATTGGGAAGGGCGTCGCCGACTTTGATCATTCAGGTCTCCAGAAAGAAAAACGACCCACATTGTGGGCCGTTTTCAAAGGTATTGCCGAGCGAGGTCTTAGACTTCGATCGCCTTTTCGACCAGGCGGGTGGCAACCCAGTTCTTGGTCTTGGAGATCGGGCGGCTCTCGGTGATCTCGATCACGTCGCCCGTGTGGTACTCGCCCTTTTCGTCATGGGCGTGGTACTTGCTCGACTTGGCAACGATCTTGCCATAGAGCTCGTGCTTGACGCGGCGTTCCACCAGGACCGTCACGGTCTTGGTGCGCTTGTCGCTCACCACCTTGCCGATCAGGGTGCGCTTGAGGGATGTCTTGGCTTCCGTCATGGTCACTCCTTACTTGGCGGCGGGCGTGGCCCGCTCTTCGGCTTGCTTCTGGGCCAGGATGGTCTTGGCGCGAGCAATGTCGCGGCGCGTGACGCGCAGCGTGCCGGTGTTGTTGAGCTGTTGCGTGGCTTTTTGCATGCGAAGGCCGAAGTGAGCCTTCTGCAGCTCCTTCACCTCGGTTTGCAGGCCGGCAACGTCTTTTTGGCGCAGTTCAGCAGCTTTCATTTCTCATCACTCCTGAATTACGAGCCGATCATGCGGCTGACGAACGTGGTGCGCAGCGGCAGCTTGGCGGCAGCCAGGCGGAACGCTTCGCGGGCCAGTTCTTCGGGCACGCCGACGATCTCGAACACGACCTTGCCAGGCTGGATTTCAGCCACGTAGTACTCGGGGTTGCCCTTGCCGTTACCCATCCGCACTTCGGCGGGCTTGTGGGAGATCGGCTTGTCAGGGAACACACGGATCCAGATGCGGCCGCCACGCTTGACGTGACGGGAAATCGCGCGGCGCGCGGCTTCGATCTGGCGGGCCGTCAGGCGGCCACGGTCCGTGCACTTCAGGCCGAAGTCACCAAATGCCACCGAGTTGCCCCGGGTGGCGATGCCGGTGTTACGGCCCTTCTGCTCTTTGCGGTATTTCCGGCGAGCGGGTTGCAGCATGTTTACTCTCCTTTACCGTCAGCGGGCGTGGTGCCTGCCGGCGCTGCCTTGCGGACGCGCTTAACGGTAGATTTCGGTGCATCGGCACCTGTCGTTGCTTCCGCGGGCTTGTCGCTGCCGTCAGCCGGTGCGACATTGCCTGCGCCAGCTGCGGGGCGGCGGGTGGCGGGACCACGGCGGTCACCCGCCGGGCGGTCGCCCGGACGGCCGTCGCGGCGGGGACCACGAGGACGGCGCTCTTCATCCGGACGCGGGGTCTCGACGGCCGGCAGGTCATTGCGGCCGAGCGTGTCGCCCTTGTAGACCCAGACCTTGACGCCGATCACGCCGTAGGTGGTCTTGGCTTCGGAGAAACCGTAGTCGATGTCGGCGCGCAGCGTATGGAGCGGCACGCGGCCTTCGCGGTACCACTCGGTGCGCGCGATTTCGATGCCGTTCAGGCGGCCGGCGGACATGATCTTGATGCCCTGGGCGCCCAGGCGCATCGCGTTCTGCATGGCGCGCTTCATCGCGCGGCGGAACATGATGCGCTTTTCCAGCTGCTGGGTGATGCTGTCGGCAATCAGTTGGGCATCGATCTCGGGCTTGCGCACTTCTTCGATGTTCACTGCGACAGGCACGCCCAGGCGCTTGGCGAGTTCGCGCTTGAGGTTCTCGATGTCCTCGCCCTTCTTGCCGATCACCACGCCCGGACGCGCCGAGAAGATGGTGATGCGGGCGTTCTTGGCGGGGCGCTCGATGAGAACGCGCGAGACCGCGGCGTTCTTCAGCTTGGCCTTGAGGTACTCGCGCACCTTGATGTCTTCGGACAGCATGCCGGCGAAGTCACGGTTGCTCGCGTACCAGCGGCTGGCCCAGTTACGGCTGACCGAAAGACGGAAGCCGGTCGGATGGATTTTTTGTCCCATTTTCTTGCTTCGCCTTAATTGCCGACCGTCACGTACACATGGCACGTGGGCTTGCTGATGCGGTTGCCGCGGCCCTTGGCGCGCGCGGTGAAGCGCTTGAGCGTGGCGCCCTGCTCGACGTAGATGGTCTTGACCTTCAGCTCGTCGATGTCGGCGCCGTCGTTGTGCTCGGCGTTCGCGATGGCGGACTCCAGCACTTTCTTGACGATGCCCGCCGCCTTCTTCTGGGTGAAGTTCAGGATGTTGAGGGCTTGATCCACTTTCTTGCCGCGGATCAGGTCGGCGACCAGACGGCCCTTGTCGACCGACAGACGGACGCCCCGAAGGACTGCACGTGTTTCCATGGTCTTTCCTTACTTCTTCTGGACTTTTTTGTCCGCGGGGTGACCCTTGAAGGTGCGCGTCAGGGCGAATTCGCCCAGCTTGTGGCCCACCATCTGGTCGGTGATATAGACCGGCACGTGCTGCTTGCCGTTGTGAACGGCGATCGTCAGCCCGATGAACTCGGGCAGGATCATGGAGCGGCGCGACCAGGTCTTGATCGGTTTCTTGTCCTTGGTCGTTACGGCCTTGTCGGCCTTGGCCACCAGGTGGTGGTCAACAAACGGACCCTTTTTGAGAGAGCGAGTCATTTGCTACCCCTTACTTCTTGCGACGCGACACGACCATGACCTGGGTGCGCTTGTTGTTGCGGGTACGGTAACCCTTGGTCAGGTTGCCCCACGGATCGACGGGGTGGCGGCCTTCGCCGGTCTTGCCCTCGCCACCGCCGTGCGGGTGGTCGACCGGGTTCATCACCACACCGCGAACGGTCGGGCGAATACCCATGTGGCGCTTCACGCCGGCCTTGCCCAACTGGCGCAGGCTGTGCTCTTCGTTGGCGACTTCGCCGATGGTGGCGCGGCACTCGATGTGGATCTTGCGAACCTCACCGGAGCGCATGCGAACCTGGGCGTAGGTGCCTTCGCGCGCCAGCAGCGTCGCGGAGGTACCGGCCGAACGGGCGATCTGCGCGCCCTTGCCGGGCTTGAGTTCGATGCAATGGATCGTCGAGCCCACCGGGATGTTGCGAACCGGCAGCGTGTTGCCGGCACGGATCGGGGCTTCCGAACCGCTCAGCAGCACCGAGCCGACTTCCAGGCCGCGCGGGGCGATGATGTAGCGGCGCTCACCGTCGGCGTAGCACACCAGTGCCAGGTGGGCGGTGCGGTTCGGGTCGTACTCGATGCGTTCGACCTTGGCCGGGATGCCGTCCTTGTTGCGAACGAAGTCGACAACGCGGTAGTGGTGCTTGTGCCCACCGCCCTTGTGGCGGGT
>DATILF010000305.1:0-11157 GCA_035476755.1 Ramlibacter sp. | reverse complement strand
CGCGGCCAAGAGCGGCGGCAAGATCAAGGTGCAGGAATTCGCGGCATCGCAGTTGGGCAACGAACTGCAGCAGCAATCGGCGCTGCAAGGCGGCGTGCAGGAAATGCTGGTGGCGTCGACCACGTCGCTGAACGGCATCGTCAAGGAATTCGGCCTGCTCGACTTTCCGTTCCTCTTCGCCAATGCCCAACAGGCAGACGCGCTGGTCGACGGGCCGCTGGGCAAGATGATTGCCGCGAAGCTGCCGGAAAAGGGCGTGATCGTGCTGGCCTTCTTCGACCTGGGCTTTCGCAACGTCACCAACAGCAAGCGGCCCATCATGAAGGGCGCTGACCTGGACGGCCTGAAGTTGCGCGTGATCCCGAACCCGGTGTTCCTGGAAACGTTCAAGACCTTCAAGGCGAACCCTGTGCCGATGCCCTTCGCCGAGCTGTACGGCGCGCTCGAAAACAAGGCAGTGGACGGCCAGGAAAATCCTTTCGCGGTGATTCTGTCGAGCAAGCTCTACGAGGTGCAGAAGTACGTGAGCGGCACGAACCACGTCTACGCGACGAACCCGGTGCAGATCAGCAAGCGCTTCTGGGACAAGCTGTCGCCGGTGGAGCAGAAGCTGCTGCAAGACGCCGCCATCGAAGCGCAAAACTACCAGCGCGTCGTCAGCCGCGAAATATCGGGCAAGGCGCTGGGCGAGCTCAAGGCCAAGGGCATGATCTACAACGACATTCCGCCCGCCGAACTGGCCCGCATGCGTGCTGAAGTCAAGCCGGTCTACGACAAGTTCTCCGCCGCTTACGACCCGGCTGTCGTGACCCTCTTCAAGACCGAGCTCGAGCGCGTCTCGAAGTTCTGAGCTTCATGAAAATCCTTGTCCTGCACGGCCCGAACCTCAACCTGTTCGGCCGGCGCGAGCCGCACATCTACGGCCACACCACACTGCCGCAGATCGATGAGCAGTTGGCCGCGCTGGCGGGGGAACTGGGCGTGGAGCTGGAAACCATTCAGTCCAACCACGAAGGCGCGCTGATCGATTTCTTCCACAAGCACATCGACTCCGCGCAGGGCGCGCTGGTCAACCCCGCGGGGTTGACGCAGCACGGCGTGCCGCTGCACGACGCGATCAAGGCGATGCCGTTCCCGGTGTTGGAAGTGCACATGTCCAACATCGCCGCGCGCGAACCCTGGCGCAGCCACTCCATCATCTCGCCCGCGGTGAAGGGCACGATTCAGGGCCTGGGGCCGCAGTCGTACCTGCTCGGGCTGCGCGGCATCGTGGCGCTGGCAAGAGACGACAAGGGATAAGCAACCTGCCGCCCTTGCGGTTTCCCGGCGGCCAAAAAAGAGGCCCCCAGGCTTTAGGCCTGGGGGCCAACATGCCAGTCGCGGGACGGAGGGCCGGACCAGCTCACCCCGGAGGAGGAGGGGACTCAGAGGAGTCGGGGTGATTGGCTTGTAGTAGAACCCGACTCGGCTGTTTTGCCTGTAGGACGATTTCCATAAATGCTGCCGGACAGCGGATTATTTGACGGGGGTCAATGAACGGGCTCATCGTTGGCGAAACTCTTTCAGGGCGTCCAGCAGGTGGCGCGTGGCGCCGTCCAGCAGCGGCAGCGCGCGGTGCACCACCACGGTTTCGCGCGAGAGGGCGGGCTTGAGCGGCACGGCCTGGATGCCGCGCACCAGGTGCGCCTGCACGGGGCCTTCCAGCGGCAGAATGGCGGCGCCGTAGCCGGCGGCCACCAGGCTTTTCATGGCCTCGTTGTAGTTGAGCTCGATGCGCACGCGCGGCACGATGCCCGCCGCGCCGAACCATTCCATCGTCTGCTTGTACAGGCGCGTGGTCGCGTCGTTGAAGATGAGCGGCTTGCCGGCCAGCCATTGCGGTGTGACGCGTTGCGGCGCGGTCCAGTCAGCCGGCATCAGCGCCATCATGGCATCGCGCCGCCAGCGGGTGACGACCAGGTCGCCGGGCATTTCGGGCGGGGCGATCAGGGCCACGTCCAGCGAGCCGGCCGCCATGTGCGCCAGCGCGTCGTAGGTGCCGACGATGCTCACTTCCACGTCGATGTCGGGGTGGGCCTGGCTCATGGCGTCCAGCACCTGCGGCAGCAGGTACACGAGGATGCCGGTGGAGGTGCCCAGGCGCACGCGGCCGCTGCGGCCCTGGGCGATGCCGCGCACGGTTTCCACGGCGTCGCCGGCTTCGCGCAGCAGGCGACGCGCGCGCTCTACCAGCACGGCGCCGGCGGGCGTGGGCGTGACACGGCGCCCGCCGCGCAGGACCAGCTGCGCCGAGAGGCGCGATTCCAGCTCGCTCACGTGCAGGCTGACGGTGGGCTGCGCCAGGTTCAATGCCTGCGCCGCGGCCGAGAACGTGCCCAGGTCGGCGATGGCCACCAGGGTCCGCAGCTGGTCCAGGTTCAGTTCACGCATCAGGAAGGCTGATAAGTGGGATCAGGAATCTCAACTTCACAGATAGCAGTGTAGCCCTCACCATCACGGCATGCACATCGGGAGCACGCCATGAAACTGCAATCACTGTTCAAGCTGTTGGGCCTGGGTCGGGGCGCGCTGCGCGCGCAAGAGGCGCAGTTGCGGGGGATGTCGGACCGGGAGTTGGCCGACCTGGGGATTGGGCGTGGGCAGATTCCGGGGGTGTTGGCGGATGAAAGGGCTGTCATCCCGGACTTGATCCGGGATCCATGCCGCGCCGGAGATGCGTTGGTCGATGGGGCATGGATTGCGGGTCAAGCCCGCAATGACAGCCAAGCGGGTCACGCCCGCAACGACAAACCCCTCACATCGCCCGGAACAAATGCGCGTAGAGCCGGCTCACCGGCAGCTTTTCCGGTCGCCCGCGCAGCGTCAGGTGCAGCTTGCCGGCTTCATCGCGCGTGACGCTGTCGATGGCTTCGGCGCGCACCACGGTGCCGCGATGCACCTGCCAGAAGGCTTGCGCATCCAGCTGCGGCACCAGCTCCTTCAGGGGCGTGCGGATCAGGTACTCGTGGCCTGCGGTCAGCACGCGCACGTATTTGTCGGCGGCCTCGAAATAGAGCACTTCTTCCACCGGCACCATGCGGATGCTGGCGCCCACGCTCACCTGGATCATCTTCAGCGGGCCTTGCGGCGGGGCGGGGGGCGCCACTGAGCCGAGCAGGTTGCGCAACTGGCCCAGCGTGGCTTCCAGATTGGTCCCGCCGGGGGTGCGACGCGCCAGTACGTCGCGCACCTTGCTCACTGTCTTTTGCAGCCGCGCGGCTTGCACGGGTTTGAGCACGTAGTCCACGGCCTGGGTTTCGAAGGCCTGCACCGCGTACTGGTCGTAGGCCGTCACGAACACCAGCGCGGGAAAGGGCTCGTCCTGCGGCCATTCGTCGGTGAGTTCCACCGCCGCCTCCAGCCCGCTCTGGCCGGGCATGCGGATGTCGAAGAACAGCACGTCGGGCTTGAGCGCCAGCGCCTGCACCACGGCCGACGCGCCATCGCCCACGGTTGCCGCGATGCGCAGCTCGGGCCAGGCGCGTGCCAGCTCGTCTTGCAGTGCCTGCGCCAGCAGCGGTTCGTCTTCGGCGATGAGGGCGGTGGCGGGGGTCATGCTTGCAGGGGAATTCTCAAGACGGTACGTGCGCCGCCTTCGGGCGCGGCTTCGAAGTCGGTGGATGCGGCGGCGCCGTAAACAGCGGCCAGCCGCTCGCGCACCTGCGTCATGCCGAAGCCCTTGCCGCTGGCAGGCGGGCCGGAGGGGCCGACCCCCGTGTCGGCGACTTCCAGCACCAGCTCGCGGCCTTCGCAGCGGGCGCACACCGTCACGCGGCCGCCTTCCACCTTGGGCTCCAGGCCGTGCTGGATGCTGTTCTCCACCAGGGGCTGCAGCAGCAGCGCGGGCACCGGGTGCTGCGCCAGCTCGGGCGGCAACTGCAGCGCATAGCTCAGGCGCGGCCCCATGCGGATGGCCATCAGCTCCAGGTAGTCCTGCAGGCGGTCGAACTCGGCCTGCAGGCTGTGCGTGGCCGTGCGCGAGCCGTTCAGCGTGGCGCGCAGGTAGGCAATCATGTGGTCCAGCATCACCTGGGCGCGCTGCGGGTCGGTGCCGATCAGCGCGCGCAGGTTGGCCAGCGTGTTGAACAGCATGTGCGGCTCCAGCTGCGTTTCCAGCAGCTTCAGGCGCGCCTCATTGGCGTGCTGGTGCGCCTCGCGCATCTTGCGCTGCAGGTACGAGCTCTTGTTGGCGCTATAAAAGTAATAGCTGCCGGTGATGCCCGCCAGGCCGGTGATCAGGATGGAAATACGCAGTTGCGAGTTGTGGTCTGGCGCGCGGCCGGGCGGATAGAAGCCGTAGTACAGGCACAGCATGTCGGCGATCTTGTTGCCCAGCAGGTAGCCCACCACGATGCCGCCCGCCACCAGCGCCAAGCCGGTGAAGCCACGGGGCCAGCCGGTCTCGGCGGCGGAGGGGAACAGGTGCCGCCCCAGGTCGATGATGGCCCACATGATGGTGCCGATGAAGAGCGAATACACCACCGGCGGGGCATAGGGCCGCTCAGGCTGGAAGGCGTATTGGATGGTGGCCACCACCAGGCAAAAGGCCAGCACCTGCAGCATGTGCCGCAGCTTGGCGAGCCAGTCGATCTTCATGCGGGGCTCAAGAGCCGTCCTGCCGGCGCTGCAGGCGGTCGCGTTCCTGTTGCACCAGCCGCTCGCGCAGGCCGCCGCCGGCACCCAGCAGGAACACCGAGATGCCGTGCAGCGCCAGGCCCAGGCCCCAGCCCAGCAGGGGGAACACCGACCACGGCCGGTGGCCGAAGGCGTATTGCGAGATGGCGAAGATGAACAGGTTGACCACCACGTACAGCGCGGCATGCACGTACCAGCCGAGCTTGGCCCCGGCGCGCTTGTGCGCGAGGCGTTCGATCTCTTCGTGGGACAGCGGCTGCATGATGGTGGCGGGGAGCGACACGGCCATTCTAGGGGAGCAGGTGCTTGCTGAAAAAGCCCACGATGCGCTTGTCGATTTCGGGCAGTACGGCGCGGTCGAAGCCCGGCGGGTCGCCCAGCAGGTCGGCGGCGATCTCACCCATGCGCTCCAGCGGCGGCGGAGGCGACAGCAAGGCGCCATGCCCGCCCTCGGGCAGCGCGGCCACGCGTTCGCAGGTCTTGCAGGCGGCCAGGATGGCTTCGCTGTGAAAGCGCGGGGCCAGCCATTTGTCCTTGCCCATCGTGACCAGGCCCAGCGGCACCCGGGGCGCCGCCAGCGACGCCGGGTCGAAGTCTGCGGCGACGGGTACGCCTGACACCACAGCGGCGATGCGCGGGTCATGGTGAACCTGCCAGGCTTCGTCGGAGAACAGCATCCGGATCGCCAGGAGGGCGCCGGTCTTTTTCACGCCGTCCAGCATGCCCCCGTTCAGCCGTGTGATGAGGCCCATGCAGGCCGGGAAGTCTTCGGCGATGTGCTGCTCGCAGTGCTGCCTGAACCGCGCCGGCGACCAGCGCCCACCGGCCAGGCTCAGGGCCGTGTGCCCGCCCGCCGACATGCCATACATGCCGACCTTGTCGAGCGACAGGAGCTTGGCGAAGCGCGGGTTCTGCGCCACCGCGTCGATGGCGCGCGATGCCTCGGCGGGCCGGCGCTTCCAACTGGCGGGGCCGCGGTCGGAGGCATCCTTGTAGTTGTCGCCGCGGTGTTCGGGGAAGGCCACCACGAAGCCGGCCTCGACCATGGCACGGGCCAGGTCGGCGTGCGACCAGGGCGCGCCGCCCGAGCCATGCGACATCACGACCAGCCGGCCGTTGCCGCGCACCGCCGGTGCGTCACGGGTGAGCTGGAGCGTGAAGGGGCCGATGCGTTGCGCGCTGTCGGGCACGGCGGTGGGGTAGTACACGGTGACCGGGCCATCGCCCTGGACGCCGTTGACTTCGGCGAGCCCGACGCCGGCCTGGGCGCACGCCGCTGCGAGGGCCAGCAGGCCGGTGATGAGGTAGTGCTTCATGGCGGGCATTCTCCTTGAAGAGGTTCAGGCCTGGGCGGTCTGCAATTCTGCGGGGGCGCCGGGCCGCAGGGCCAGGCGCAGCAGGCGAACGGTGCGCCCGGCAAAGATGCCGCTGAAGACGCCGTAGAGCGTGGCGATGGCCAGCGTGAAGGTGCCATCCAGCCGCAGCTCGGGCCGCATCACCAGGCTCACGCCCACGGCGTACTTGGTGATGAAGATGCCCAGGATCAGCACCAGGGGCACCCAGCTGCCGGGCAGCGCGAACTGGCGGCGGGCGCTGTCGTAGCGAACGCCGGCGGGCAAGGTCATCTGCGTCACGATGAGCAACAGGGCGATGGTGGCGGCGGCCCAGCTGCCCAGTACGGCCGGCGAGGCGCCGAAGGCCGAGATCGTGCCCCAGAGGGAGAAGGCGCCCAGGCCCAGCGGCAGGAGGGCGATGCGGGCAACGCTTGCGGTGCGGGCACGGGCCTGGCTGAAGCCGAGCACGAGCAGGGCGGCGAGCAGGCCCCAGACCCAGACGGGGGTGTTGGTGAGAATTTGAACGAGCATGGAAGGTCCTTCGAAGGTGGAGACGGAAACGGGGTGAACGTGGGGGGCGAGCAGGCCGAGCCATTCGACCCAGATCAGCTCGCCCAGCAGGCGGCCGGGCAGCAGCGTGAAGACGCCGGCGCCGACGCAGGCGCTGAAATACAGGATCAGCATCAGCTTGCGGTGGCCGCGGATGTTGCCGCGCGCCAGGTGCTGGAACGCGCGGAACAGCCCCAGGAACACCATCGGGATCAACAGGTGGACGGGGCCGAGGCCATCGATGTTGGGCAGGTTGCCGCCGCGGATGAAGAAGGCCGACACGGCGGTGACGACCATCAGCGTGACCCAGGCGTAGCCGAAGGCGCGGTGCAGGCGCGGGCGGTGCGCCCCGCCGCGGCGGGCCCACAGCGCCACCGGCCCGGTGACCAGCGCCAGCAGGGCGGCGGTGGCGTGAACGGCAATGAGGGGGGTGAGTTGCATGGGGCTCTCCTGCGGCTTTTTGCGATGGGTGGACTTTGCCGCCGCGCCCCCGGCCGGGCCACCGCGATGGGACGAAATGCAGGAATCGGGGAGCGAAATGCGGCGCGGCGGCGTGACCGGCGCCGGCTTTACCTGGTCGATACGCAGGGCTAGGGACGGAACCTGGGCCGCTTCCTACAATGTTCGCCATGAGAAAGCTTGCGCGTAACGTGTGGGTGGCCGGCGCCGCGGTGGTGGTGCTGACTGCGGGCGGGGCCGCCTGGTGGTGGACGAATGGCCGCGCGCCCGAGGTCAGCTACCGCACCGCGAAGATCGAGCGCGGTACGGTGCAGGCCAGCATTTCCGCGTCGGGCGCCGTCAACCCCGTCACGCAGGTCACCGTGGGCACCCAGGTGTCCGGGCAGATCAAGGAGCTGTTCGTTGACTTCAACTCCGAGGTCAAGGCCGGCCAGCTGATCGCGCTGATCGACCCGGAAACCTTCGAGTACCGGGTGCGCCAGTCGATGGCCGACGTGGATTCCGCGCAGGCCACGGTGCTCACGGCGCAGGCCAATGCGGCGGCGGCCCGCGCGGCCGTGTCGCGGGCCAAGGTGGACCTGGTGGAAGCCCATCGCGACCACCAGCGCAAGAAGATGCTGGTGGACAAGCAGTTCATCGCCCAGAGCGAGGCCGACAAGGCCAGTGCCCTGGTGAACAGCCTGACCGAGGGCGTGAAGTCGGCCGAGGCGCAGCTGAGCGTGACCGATGCGCAGATCAAGAGTGCGCAGGCCAATGTGGCGCAGCGCCAGGCCGGCCTGGCGCAGGCGCGCATCGACCTGGCCCGCACCCGGATCACCTCGCCGGTGGATGGCATCGTGATCAAGCGTGCCATCGAACGCGGCCAGACCGTGGCCGCCAGCCTGCAGTCGCCCGAGCTGTTCCTGATTGCCAAGAACCTGCGCGACATGCAGGTGGACGCCAGCATCGACGAGAGCGACGTGGGCCGCATCCGCACCGGCCAGCGCGCCACCTTCACCGTGGACGCGTTCCCCGGCCAGACCTTCGAGGGCGAGATCCGCCAGGTGCGCAAGGCGGCGCAGAACGTGGCGAACGTGGTGACCTATGTCGCCGTGGTCGGCTTCTCCAACACCACGGGCAAGCTGCTGCCGGGCATGACGGCCAACGTGCGCGTGGTGACGGATTCGCGCGAGAACGCGCTGAAGGTGCCCAATGCGGCGCTGCGGGTTCGCATCGCCGGGGTCGAGCCGGCGGCCGATGCGGCGGCCCCCGGCTCGGCGGGCGGCGCCGCGCGGCCGGCTTCGGGGGCGGCCTCTTCCAGCAGCCGCGTCGGCGGCTGGACCTGGCTGGGCGAAGCGTTGGCCCAGCCGGCGGCCGGCGGTGGCGGTGGCGGTGGCGGCCTGGCCGCCATGCGCGAGCGCCTGGTGACGGAGTTGCGCCTGACGGCGCCGCAGCAGGGCCAGCTCGATGCCATCAGCGCGGAGATGCGGCCCCAGTTCACGGCGCTTCGTGAGCTGCCCGAAGACCAGCGCCGTCCGGCCCGCGAGAAGCTGTTGGCCGCCCTGCGCGGGCGCATCGAAGCCATCCTCACGCCCGAGCAGAAAACGCAATACGCCCAACTGCAGGCGCAGGGGCCGGCAACGGGCGTGGCCCGCGGCACCGGTGGAGAGGCTAGTGCGGTTTCGCGCGGCCGCATCTACTTGTTGGCCGACGGCGGCCAGCCTCGGGCCTTCAACGTGCGCCTGGGCATCACCGACGGCACCAGCACCGAGCTGTTGTTGCCGCCGGGGTCGCCGGACGCCGAGGTGTTGAAGGAAGGCGCCACCGTGATCACGGGCGTGACGACGGCCGCGCCCTCGCGCCCGGGTCCGCGCATGCCGTTCTGAACCATCACCGGCCATGGCACTGATCGAGGCGCGCGATCTCAGCAAGGTGTACGCGATGGGCGGGCAGACCGTGCATGCGCTGCGCGGTGTGTCCGTCGACGTGGAGGCGCGCGAGTTCGTGGCGATCATGGGTGCCTCCGGCTCCGGCAAGTCCACGCTGATGAACATCCTGGGCTGCCTGGACCTGCCGACGTCCGGGCACTATCGCCTGGCGGGCGAGGCGGTGGAGGGCATGGCGCCTGACCAGCTGGCCTCCATCCGCAACCGGCGCATCGGCTTCGTCTTTCAGCAGTTCAACCTGCTGCCCCGCACGAGCGCGCTGGAGAACGTCGAGTTGCCGATGGTGTATTCCGGCGTGAAGACCGCGCAGCGGCGCGAGCGGGCGATGGCCGCGCTGGAGCGGGTGGGGCTGGCAGAGCGCGCCAGCCATACGCCTTCGGAACTGTCGGGCGGGCAGCAGCAGCGCGTGGCGATCGCGCGCGCGCTGGTCAACCACCCGCAGCTGATTCTCGCGGACGAGCCGACCGGCGCGCTGGATTCGGAGACGTCGGCCGACATCATGCGGCTTCTGGCCGAACTGAACGGGCAGGGCCTGACGGTGGTGCTGGTCACGCACGAGGCCGACATCGCGGCCTGGGCGCGCCGCAGGATCGTCTTTCGCGATGGCCGCATCGTCGAGGACGTGCCGCAGGAAGCGCACCAGGATGCTGTTGACAGGGAAAATCAAGAGGCGGTCATTGCGGGCTCGACCCGCAATCCACCCCGGGATGACAGAGGAAACCAAGAGGCTGTCATTGCGGGCTCGACCCGCAATCCACCGGTGATGACCGATGAATCGGCCGGCGGGGCATGGATCCCGGGTCAAGCCCGGGATGACAAGGGGGCGGCATGAATTCGCTGGCCGCGTTCCGTTCCGCGCTGCGCGCCCTGGCAGCCAACAAGCTGCGCAGCATCCTCACCATGCTGGGCATCATCATCGGGGTGGGGGCCGTGATCACGATGATCGCCGTGGGGCAGGGCGCGACCGACCGGGTGCATGCCCAGATGAAGAGCCTGGGCTCCAACATCATGCTGGTGCTGCCGGGCGGGGTGACGCAGGGCGGCGTGCGCATGGGCGCGCAGACGGGCCAGGCGCTGACCGAGGAGGACGTGGCGGCCATCGTCCGCGAGATCCCCGAGGTGCAGGTGGCCGCGCCCAGCATGCGCACCAGCGCGCAGATCGTGGGCGGCAACAGCAACTGGAACACCGTGATCTTCGGCACCACCAACGATCACCTGGAGGCGCGTGAATGGCCGATCGCCGCGGGGCGCGCCTTCGAGGCCGCGGAAATGCAGGGTTCGGCCAAGGTGGCGATCATCGGCCAGACGATCGCCCAGCAACTGTTCGGTGAAGCCGATCCGGTCGGCCAGCAGATCCGCGTGAAGAAGGTGCCGGTCATCGTGGTGGGCGTGCTGGAAAAGAAGGGCCAGAACACCATGGGCCAGGACCAGGACGACGTGGTGATCGTGCCCATCACGACGTTTCGCAACCGTGTTCAGGGGGGTGCGGGCGGGCGCCTGAAGCGGGTCTCGGCCATCAGCGTGAAGGTGCGCGAAGGCCAGAGCATGAAGGAGGCGGAAGAGGGCATCAAGGCGCTGCTGCGCCAGCGCTTCAAGGTGCAGCCCGGCGCGATCGACCCCTTCTCCATCCGCAACCTCACCGAGCTGATGCAGGCCCAGGAGGAGTCCAGCAACGTGATGACCACGTTGCTCGCGGCGGTGGCCGGCATCAGCCTGCTGATCGGCGGCATCGGCATCATGAACATCATGCTGGTGAGCGTGACCGAGCGCACCCGCGAGATCGGCCTGCGCATGGCGGTGGGCGCGCGGGGCCGGGACATCCTCATGCAGTTCCTGATCGAGGCCCTCACGCTCAGCCTGATCGGCGGCGCGCTCGGGGTCATCGTCGGCGCCATCGCCACCTGGGCCGTTGGCTACTTCGCGGGCTGGCAGGTGAGCATGACGGGCGGGTCCATCCTGCTGGCGGCCGGCTTCGCGGCGTTCATCGGCATCTTCTTCGGGTTCTACCCCGCGCGCCGTGCCTCGCGCCTGCTGCCGATCCAGGCGCTGCGCTACGAGTGAGATTCCCCGCGCACCCAACACAGCGATAATCCGGCCTTTGGCTGGAGCGCGTGTTGGATATTGTTCTGCTGGTCAAGGCTGCGGTGATGGGTGTGGTCGAGGGCCTGACCGAGTTTCTGCCGATCTCCAGCACCGGCCACCTCATTCTGGCAGGC
>DATILF010000304.1:0-26082 GCA_035476755.1 Ramlibacter sp. | reverse complement strand
CCGCCATCCAGCACATTGGCGGCCACGTTGCCCACCAACACATCGTTGCCGCTGCCACCTGTGGCGTTTTCGATCACCACACCGTTGGCGATGGTGTACCCGCCATAAATGCCGGCGTCGCGCGACACATAGCCCCCCGCGGCCGATCCGGTGAGCGGCGCCGCGTTGAGGTTGATGGTGCAGGCGATGGCCGACCCGGCATTGCTGATGGTGTCGGTGCCGCCAGCATCCCAGATGCAGGACCAGCCGGTACCACTGGCGTTGACCTGAGGCAGCGCATAGCTGTTGTCGCCCGTGCGCACCGTCATGTTCGCGCCATAAAGAGCCTGCAGAGCAGCAACGTCCAGGGCCATGAGCGCTCCCTGGTAGCCATAAGCCATCGAGGGTGACGGCGCCAGGCTCCAGCCATCGTTGTAGCTCATCGTCGTCCAGATACCCTGGTTCAGGCCACTCGTGCCAAGGCTGGACGGGCTCCGCACCCCGGGAAAGAGCGACGCGTCCGAGTGGTCACCTCCATCGTGGGGATGGGCCAGCCCCATGCCGTGGCCCAACTCATGAATGACCGTGATGTAGCCATAGCTGCCGGGCGTCAGATTGGCCCAGCTCGAATGCTGGTAGTTGAAGTAGCCGTAGATCTGGGAATAGGACTCGTCGGGCACCTCGTGCATGCCCAGGATGCCGGAGCCGATCTCCGAATTGGGTGCCAGCCACCACACGATGTTGGCATCGGCCTGGGTGGCCGCTTCTTCGAAGACCAGATTGCACACTTCGGCGAACTGGTCCAGGGCAGTTTCGAACGCCTCCTTCTCCGCATCCAGCCAACTGGCGCCGGTGAAAGCGCCGCCGTCCAGCGAGCTGTCATCGGCCGCCACCGAGCCAGAGCCGAAGTAATAGCTAACCGGCCCGCCCTCCCAGCCGCAGCCCCAGACCAGGGAATCGATGTAGGCACTGCCGTAACCGGTGCCGGGCACGCTGTTCGTCTGTGTCGCCACAACCACTCCTGTCAATCGCTGAGCTTGATTGTGCGCTTTGCCCGACGGGTCGTTCCGAGAAATACCTCACGGAAACAACACCGGGCACTCAAGCCAGGGGCGGAAATAGAAGCCGCGGATCACCTACGGCGATGAAATGGGGGTTCAGGACAGGACGATCGAGCCCATAGGCAAGAGGCTGGCCCTGCGGGTCGAGCACGGCCCCACCCGCCTCCTGCAGCACCGCCTGGGCCGCCGCCGTATCCCACTGGCTGGTGGGTCCCAATCGGGGGTAGATGTCTGCCGCTCCTTGCGCAATGCGGCAGAACTTCAGCGAGCTGCCGGCGGCAAGAAAGGTGTACTCGCGATCGAGACGGTCCAGCCAGGCAGCCAGCGCATCCCCGCCATGCGAGCGGCTACCGATGACCCTCAGCGACGCCGTGTTGATGGATGGCGCCGTTTTGAGCGCCACGGCGGCGCCTTCGCCGGTACGCAGCCACGCACCCAGGCCCCTGGCGGCATAGAACAACTCACCCAGCGCCGGCGCCAGCACCACCCCGGCGATCGGCTCACCGCCATGAACCAGAGCAATGTTCACCGTGAACTCGTCGTTGCGCTTGAGAAACTCCTTGGTCCCATCGAGCGGGTCGACCAGAAAGAACGTCTGCTGCGGTTGCGCGGCCTGCGAGGAAGACTCTTCTGACAGGATGAACATCCCCGGAAAGGCCGCTTCCAGCCCCTTGCGGATCACGGCATCGGCCCGCAGATCGGCCTGCGTCAGTGGCGAGGCATCGTCCTTTGACCAGCTGGCGAAATCGGTCGCATAGACGGCCGTGACCTCGCGACCGGCGGCCTGGGCGACGCAGCAAAGCTGTTCCAGTTCGCCACGTGTGAGATAAGCCGTCATTCGAAATACGCTTTCACTGCGATCAACCTTGTGGTGGGGCCTACACCACTTCGAGGGCGCGGAGAACGGACAGCCTCTTCTCCTTGAAATCCTCGGCCTGCCGCGTCAGCTCGGCGATATTTTCTTCGGGGGTGTCGAGCGTCTTTCCGTCCTTGACGAGCCGCTGCCCCTGCCGGGCCAGGTCCTGCCAAGTACCGCGCACCCACTCGCGCGGGTCCTGCTCGCCTCTGGTCAACGCCAGCAGGAACATCTGCTGGAAGCGTGAAACCGGAACCCCGCCGCCGGTCACGGGGCTCGCGAGATAGGAAATTTCCGCGGTGCTGCGAGCCGACATCATCAATCGCCTGTTCAGCTTGTCGGTGAAGGGACGTGCCGACGCGATTTTTTCCGGGAGTTGCACCGGCTGAACTGCCCCCTTGCCCGTCAGCACAATGACGGCCTGGAGCATGGCCGGGAACTTCACGCCCTTGGGCTTGACCAACTCGGACAGTTCGCGAAGCGACCGGGGCTTGTTATCGGCCAGCGCCTCCAGAATGGGCGCGTACACCGCTTCGTTGAGATTTCCCTCGGCCTGCGCACCGCTCACCTTGAGCTTGATCTCGGAGGCGCGTGCTATCAGGACAATCCGGTAGTCGCGCAGCGCTTCGGCCTGCTCAAGCGAGCTCATCGAACGGGCGCCTTTGACCCAGAAATCCTTGCGAAACTGCTGATTCACGCAGAAGTCGCGCACGGTCTGCCGAAACATCGGATCGGGGATGTCCTTCAACAAAGCCTGCTGCTGAGGCGTCAGGTTCAGCGTCTCCACATGATCGAAGAAATTGGCTGAACTCGCATAGTTCACCTTGGCGGGAGCCAGCCACTCCGCCATCTTGGCAAACGACATGGGCTCCCAGTCGCGGTTGAAATATTCATGGGCCACGTAGTTGCGATCTTGCGTCGCAATCTTTTTCAGCCGCTCCGCAATCAGCGGGTTGGCCTTGGCATAGGCCGGATGGGTATCCAGCAGCTTCTGCGCAAACGCGATGGACGCATCGATCCGGGAAATCAACCCCTGGCCCGTCGAGCCCATCACCTCCGCGTGCCCGGCCAGCAAGTCGCGCAGGGGCGCGGCTGACGCCCACCCCGGCTGCGTGTTGTAGCTGATGTAGAGCACGCCGCCGACTCTGAGCTTGCGCCGCACAAAGTCGACGATCACCGCTCGATTCTCGTCACTGATCCAGCTCCAGATGCCATGCAAGCCGATGTAGTCCATCTCGGGAAGATCGGGCCGGCGGCAAAACTCGGCAAAAGACTCATCGAACAAGTGCGCGCCGGACTCCGAGGCCGCAGCCAGCTCCTGCGCGAACCCGGCCTGTGCAGGGTTGAAATCGGTACCCCACCACTGCGCGCCTGACGCCGCTGCATGAACGTTGACGCTCATGCCCTGTCCAAAGCCGAGTTCACAAGCGACGCCCTGCCCCGGCGGACGAACGCCGGCACTCAGCAAGGAAAACTCGGCGGACATCGGATTGAGTTCCGCGTAGTACCCGTACGTATAGCCAAGATCGGCCACATAGCCGGAGGTCCAGTCTTCAACCATTTTGATGCTCAAGTTCGATGTGATTCGGATCAGCCCTTGGCCGACAAGTGCGCGATTTCCGCCTCGTACTCCGGCACGATGTCACCCAGTTCGTCGAGCAGCGGTCCCAAATGCTTCTCGTACTTGCGCCAACGATTGGTGGAAGTGGTGTAGATCGGCTTGCGCACCTGGGACGCGCTCGCCGTCTTGACGGGTCGATCGGTGTTGTAGAACTCCAGGCAGGCATCGTGCCAATCAAGCCCCAGAAAGTCGATCAGCTTGCGCGCCTGCCCCTCGACATCCGCGACGTTGTCCTCGTAGCGCACCTCGTACATGAGGCCGGGATACTGCTCGCGCCAGAACTGCATCAGCTGGCAGTAGCGCTTGTAGTAGCGTCCGAGTTCGCGCAGGTTGTAAGACCACAATTGTCCTTCCGCGAAATGGATGCGGTAATTGGACAGGCAGGTCTCCACCGGATGACGGCGACTGTGAATGATCTTGGCATGGGGAAGAATCGCGCCAATCAGCCCCACCAAGGTGAAGTTGCCGGGCATCTTG
The DNA here is from genome assembly GCA_035476755.1 of Ramlibacter sp. Classification (GTDB taxonomy): domain Bacteria; phylum Pseudomonadota; class Gammaproteobacteria; order Burkholderiales; family Burkholderiaceae_C; genus Ramlibacter. Next base: position 22,088 of record DATILF010000304.1, on the reverse strand, counting down.
TCCACGATACGCTTGTAGGGCTTGTCGGCCAGCTCCTGCAGCTTTTGGACGTACCGCTGGCCGCGCGCCTCCCATGAAGCGTTCTCATCGTACGGGAAGGCGGGCTCCGGCTCGTTCAGGTTGATTCGGTTCTGGCCGTACTGGATATTGTCCACGACCGCCGGCAGGAACTTCAATTCGCCCGCACCGAATACGTCCGGGTGCGATGAGAGGATTTGCTCCATCAGCGAAGTTCCGGATCGCGGCATGCCGAGAATGAACACGGGCACTTCGCTGTCGCAACCCTTCTGCGGTGCCAGCTTCGCGGTCTGGGCATTGACCGCCTGGGGCAAGACCTGGAACAGGCGCGAGCCGAGCCGCTCATCGTACTTTTCGATGCGGCGCTTCTTGACGCCGGCGGTCTCATAGTGACGAAACGCGGTATCCAGTTCGCTCACGTCCTCGAAGGCCTTGGCCAGCGCGTAATGCAGGTGCACCTGCTCGATGGGTTCCACATCGGCCAACTTGGCCGCAGCGTAGTTCAAGCGCGTGAAGACCGTGTCACCGTAGGCGTACTTGTGCTCCTGGCCGTACGTGCGGAGCGTGCCGGGCTGCTCAGGGTTGAGATCCAGCGAGCGAGCCAACAGGCTCTGCGAAAACTCGATGCTGCCCGCGATGCGCTCGAGCACGCCCCATTCGTGCAGGATGCGGTGATTGTTGGGGCTGAGCTTGTCGGCTTGCTCGAACGCGGGACGGGCGATCGAGACCTCACCCGCCCTATGGGCCTGCACGCCCAGAGCAAAGATGAACTCGACCTTTTGTGGCCATTTCCGGGCGGCCTCCTGCAGCTTTTCCTGCGTGTACCGATCACGCTTGAGGTCGCGCAGCGTCGTGAGCCACAAGTCGATCGAGTCGCCGTACAAATCCTCGCGAAGCACGTTCTTTTCAAGCGTCTGCAGCGCGGTTTCGGTGTCCTTCTTCGCCACCTGGATCTCGGCCAGTTCATGCACGGCGGGCTTGTACCCCGTCGCGAGCGCCAGGGCCTCTTCCACCAGGAGACTCGCCTCATCGAGGGCGTTCTTGTGCCGACGGCACGCGGCCAGACCAACGAGCACCTCGGGGTTCGGCGGCAGGTTGCCCTTCATGCGCGTGAAGAGCTCGGCCGCCTGCTGGTAGTGCGAGGTCTTCAGCAGAGAGCGGGCCATGCCCAGCACGAGCATCGGCTCCTGGCTCTCGGGCTGGGCTTCGGCCAGCTGCTTGTACATCTGCAACGCGTTCTGCGGCTGCTTGATGGCTTCGAGAAGCTGCGCCTGGCGAAGGGCCAGGGCGCGGGCGCCGGGATTTTGCCGGCGCGCCGTGTGAATGATGTTCAGCGCATCGTTGTAACGCTGCGCCTGCTCCAGGGCCAGGGACTCCTGGATGGTCTTCTGAATATCTTGCATAGGGCTGAAGCGTACCAAAAATAAAAAAGGGGCCTGCTCTCGCAGGCCCCTCGATCACCCGGAAACGGAGATCAGATGAAGGAAGCCACGTCCACGGCCGACAGGCTAACGCCCGTGAGCTGGATCATGAAGTCCACCGTGCCGTCTTCGTTCAAGTCGACCGCCGCCACCGAGTTGGCGCCGATCTGGCCCACGAACACCGCCTTGTTGCCGGCGTTCGAACCCGTCACGAAGTCAGCGAAGGTTGCATAGGTGGCCTCGCCGTAGCGCGGAACGTCCAGGGCGCCGCCGGTGAGGTTCAGGTCGATCTTGTCGCCAGCGGCATTGCCGAAGTCGGTGATCGAGTCGTAGGTTGCCTCGGTCTTGCCCGTGTTGCCGTCCACGAACACGAAGGTGTCCGCACCGCTGCCACCGGTCACGGCGTTGACGCCCGTGTTGTCGGTGATGGTATCGGCCTTCGAGCTACCGACGACCGTGGCCGCGCCCTTGAAGCCCGACACGTCGATGGTGGACGCTTCGTTGAAGCCGCTGTAGTCCACGCCGCCGATGGTCTCGCTGGTGCCGCCCGTGAGCGTCAGCCAGTTGGTCAGCACCTGGAAGTCCTCAGCGGCGCTGCCGCCACCGGACACCGTGATGTTGCCCACCGTCACCGTCGTGTCGGCCCAGATCGAAACGTCGGCGTCATAGGCCATGGTCACGTCGGTCGTCCCACGGACGCCGGTAGCGTTCAGGTTGATGTCGCCCACCACCACTGCACCGATGTCGTTGCCGATGTCGATTTCCAGGTACGCGCCGGTCTTGGTGGCGACGTTGCCCACGGTCAGGTCCAGGTCGCCCACGGTCACGGTGCCGGCGCTGTCAGCGCTGGACACGGAGACGTAGAAGTTGCCGTAGGCACCCGCGCCGCTCACCGCACCGGTGACGTCACCAACCGTGACGGCGCCGATGGTGCCATCGCTGTCGTTGGAGATGTCGATCGACACACCGGCACTGGCGCTGGCGCCGGAAGCGGTGAAGTCCACGGTACCGAAGGTCACGGCGCCGATCGAGGTTTCGCCTTCCATGTAGAAGGAGTAGCTCGCGGTGGCGCTCGCGCCGGCGATGGCGCTGATGTTGCCCACGCTCACCGTGCCCACGTCAGCGGACCAGGCGCTGAAGTCGTGGCTCAGGTAAACGTAGCCACCCTTGGCGGACGCGTCCAGGGCGATGTTGCCGATGGTGACGTTGCCCAGGTCATTGCTGGCGCTGATGGTGAACGAGAAGCCGGCCGTGGCGTTTACGCCGGCGGTCAGGTCGACGTTGCCCAGGGTCACGTTGCCGATGTTGCCCAGGGTAGTCGCACTTTCGGCCGAAGCTTCGAACGAACCCCAGAAGTAACCGGCCTGGCCCACCGTGGCGTCGACGTCGCCCACCGTGATGGTGCCGATCGCACCGCCGTTGGCTTCGATTTCGGCATCGTAGTAGCCGGTGGCGGACACACCCAGCGCCACGGTGATGTCGCCAACCGCGACATTGCCGATCTTGCCGTCCGACGACATGCTGTACGAGTACGACACGTAGGCGCCGTCGTCGCCGACCAGCGTCGTGTTGCCTTGCGTCACGTCACCGACCGACACCTTGGAGGCGGTGGTGCCGGTGGCCCAGATGTAGTCGTAGTAGTAAGCGGTAGCGTTGATGCCGGTATTCAGCGACACGTCGCCACGGGTCACGTTGCCGACGGTAGCGGTGGTGCCGGTCGTCGATGCCTCAATGGTGTTGCTATGCGTGAAGTAACCGTCCACGGCGATGGTGGCCGTGAGGCTGCCGATCGTCACATTGCCCACAGCCACTTCGCCACCACCGGTGGAATTGGCCGAAACGGAGAACGTGGACGAATGGTAGCCGGCTTGCGCCACGGTCACGGTGCTGTTGCCGATAGCGACGTTGCCCACGCTGGCCTTGCCGGTACCCGACGTGAACGCATCGGCGGAGACGTAGAAGTACGACGTGCCGCTCATGCCGTTGCTGACGGTGATGTCGCCCACGGTGACCGCACCCACGGTAGCGGCCTTGGTCGTGGCGGCTGAAGCCGTGGCGCTGATGGTCGCGCTGATGGAGGCATTCACGCCGCCAGTCAAGGCCACGGTGCCCACGGTCGTGGTGCCCACGGTGGTGCCGTTGTAGCTGTAGATGCCAAGGTCAAGGTCACCGCTCTTGCCGGTGGACATTGCCACGTTGCCGACGGTCGTACTGCCCACGGCGCCGTCGCCGGTGTTGTACACCCACAGGTCGACCGAAGCAGCGCCGGCGCCGGTCAGCGTCACGTTGCCGACGCTGTTGTTGACAGCCGTCGCGCTGGCGGTGTGGTCGGTGTTGCTGGCGGTGAACGAGATGTTGCTGTCGAAGCCGGTCATCGCCACGTTGCCGATGGTGATGTTGCCGCCCTTGTCTTCGCTGTTGTACACGGCGAAGAAGGCATCCGAACCCTTGCTGCTGGCGTTGGTGATGGACACGTCGCCCACCGTGATCGCCACGCTGTTGCCCGTTGCGGACAGGTACATCTCCGAGAAGCCGTCGTCAGCGGCCACACCGGTGACGGCGCCATCGACGTAGGCGATGGAGCTGCCGCGGTCGGAGTACAGCCAAGCGTACACGTCATTGGTGTAGGTCGCGCTGACCGTACCGCTGACGCCCGTGCCCACCGACAGGTCGGCGCCGGCGTTGAGCTGGTCGACATTGACCGTCAGGCCATCGACGCCGTTCAGCAGGTTGACCGAGCCGATGCCGGTCCAGCTCACTGCGTTGATGTCCAGGGTGCCCGAGGCACCGGCGGTGAAGTTCACCTCGGCAACATCCTTGACCGATGCGAACGCGGCGGTGCCGTCAGCCGCGACGGCGATATTCAGGATGGTCTTGCCATTGCCGTCAATGGCATCGCCGATGGACAACGTCGAATTGGCGGGTGTGGTGCCGTCCACGACGCCGGTGATCGTGTTGATCGTGGTGGAGTCGGAGATGGTGATCGTGTCGACGGTGGTCGTCAACGTGAAGGCGTCGCCAATGGTGCCGCCCACTTCGACGGAATCGGCGACCGCTTCGTCCACACCGGCGATGGCGGCGGTGAGGCTTGCAGCCGTCTCGTCGACCGTAGCCAGGAAAGCGCGCGCGGTCGCGTTGGCTTCCAGGCCCGAGTAGCCAAGAATAAGGTCCGGATCTGCCGTGTAGGCGTCGAAGAACGCTTGCGAAGCCTCGAGCTTGTTGGCGACGCTGTCGGCATCGGTGCCCACGGCGGCTTCCATGATCACGATCGCGGCTTGAGCGGCGCTGACCACGCCCGTCACGATTTGCGTGGTCCAGTAGACCAGGCCGTCGAGCTCGGCGGGGCGGTTGAACAGGTTCAGGTAGATCGCGTTGACCTGTGCCTGGACGCTGCCGCCGCCGTACAGGGCTTGCGACTCATCGGAGGCAGCGAAAGCGGCCGCGACGGTCTGGACGGTTTCGTTGGGGTTGCTGGTGAAATAGATGTAGCCGGTGAAATCGACCGGGCGGCCGAAGTAAGCGAGGTACAGCTCATTAAGCTGGGAGGCGGTGACTGCCATAAGAAATAACTCCTGTAGAGAAAATGAGTGCCGTCTATCGATAGAAGACTCGGACATCGCTGCCCTCGCCTTTGCAGGCTGCCCAGCACGTCAATGCCGAGTCCCCACTAGGGCTAGGCGTGACTATAGAGGCTCCTCGGCCGCATCTTGTGACCTGCATCACTTTTCATGAGATTCTGTTGCACTTTGTACACAGCGCCTTTTTGGGTCAAGTCCTTGTTTTCATTCAAGAAATCCGCAAGAGACGGGCGTTGCCACCACATGCACCCCGGTGCGTAATTCCTAGCAAACCTGTGATTTCCCACACCAACACGCACAAGCCCGCTATCTAAAGCATAGCAACCGTGCGAAACGGCCGAGCTGTTGACTTTTCATATAGGAAGCAACGAGAATCCGCTTCCTATATGAATATCTCGCTTCGGGTTCCGTTGAACACGTCGCCCGAACAGGCCGCGAAACTACAGCAATTGCAGGCCGCCTTCGCCCGCACCTGCAACGCCCTCGCCCCCATGGTGCAGAGCACCAAAGTCTGGAATCGCGTTGCACTGCACCATATGGCATACAAGCCGTTGCGCGAGCAGTTTCCCCAGATGGGGTCGCAGATGGTGTGCAACGCGATCTACTCGGTCTCGCGCCATTGCCGGCTGCTGTTCCAGAACCCGAAGAGCCCCTTCAGCCTGGCGAAATTGGGTAGCAAGCCTCTGCCGCTGCTTCGCTTCAGCGAGCGTTGCCCCGTGTATTTCGACCGGCACACGCTCAGCCTCAAGGCGGGGGAACTGTCGATGTACACCCTGGACGGGCGCATGCGCTTCAAGCTCGGGCTCAAGCCCGAGGACGAGACCAATTTTCATGAGAAGAAGCTGCGGGAGATCGTTCTCTCATGCACGAAGGCCGGACGGTTCGAGCTGGCTTTTATTTTTTCGGACGGGGATGACGATTTGCCCGTTCGCGATGGCACCGGCGAAGCCGAGCTGCCCGAATACATGGTGGTGGAGGAAATGAATGAAAACGCTTGATCCGCAAGCCCTGCAACGCCCTGCCAGCGAGCTGACCAAGGCCATCGATTCGCTGCGCCCGTACTTCGTCAAGTCGGCCTGGTTCACCGTCATCGCGGCGCTGCTGGTGCTGATGCCAAGCTGGTACATGCTGGAGGTCTACGACCGCGTCGTGAACAGCCGCAGCCACATGACACTGCTCATGCTGACCCTGCTGGTGCTCGCCGACTACGCCGTCATGGAAATTCTGGAGTGGGCGCATTCCGAAGAGATGCACCAGGCCGGGCTGGCGCTCGACCGGACCTTGAGCGACCGGGTTTTCGCGGCGAGCTTCGAGGCCAACCTCAAGCGCATGCCCGGTGGCACGACCCAGCCGCTGGCCGACCTTCGGACCCTGCGCGACTTCCTGCCGTCGCCGATGCTCAAGGCGCTGATGGAGGCGCCCGTGGCCGTGGTTTTCCTGACGCTCATCTTCGCCATGAGCCCCGTGCTGGGGTCTGCCGCTTTGGCCGGGGCCGTGCTGCAAACGCTGGTGGCCTGGCTGAACGAGCGCAGCACCCAACCGCCCTTGTCCGCCGCCAACAAGAGCGCCATGGCGGCGCAGCAATATGCCGATGGGTCGCTGCGCAATGCGCAGGTGATCGAGGCCATGGGCATGCTGGGCGACATCCACAAACGCTGGATCGCCAAGCAGCGGGAGTTTCTTGGCCTTCAGTCCGTAGCGTCGGAACGCGCCGGTGTGTACACCTCCATCTCGAAGTTCCTCCAGGTGGTCATGGGTTCGCTGCTGCTCGGCCTGGGTGCCTGGCTGCTGCTGCGAAACGATCTCAACGGCGGCGCTGCGATGATGATCGTGGCCTCCATCCTCGGCGCACGCGTGCTGCAGCCCCTGGTGCAGATCGTGACGCAGTGGCGCACCGCCGTGAGCGCGCGCGATGCGCGACAGCGTCTCGACACCCTGCTGACGGACTTGCCGGCCAAGCCGGACAACATGAGCCTGCCTGCACCGCGCGGCCAGCTGACCGCCGAAAACCTCATCACGGCCGCCCCCGGCACGCAAACGCCCATCCTCAAAGGCATCAGCTTCAGACTAATGCCCGGTGAAGTGGTGGCGGTCATCGGCCCCTCCGCTTCGGGCAAGACCACGCTGGCCCGTGTGCTGGCCGGTATCTGGGCCTCGGCAGGCGGCAAGGCGCGGCTGGACGGCGCCGACATCCATGCCTGGGACAAGACGCAGTTGGGTCCGCACGTGGGGTATCTACCGCAGGGGGTCGAGCTGTTCGACGGGACGCTGGCCGAGAACATTGCACGATTTGGAAAAGTTGAGACCGCCAAGGTCGAGAATGCGGCGCGGGCGGTCGGCCTGCACGAATTCATCATGTCTTTGCCGGACGGCTACCAGACCGAAGTCGGCACCGAGGGCGCCCGCCTGTCGGGCGGGCAGCGCCAGCGCGTGGGCCTGGCCCGCGCCCTCTACGGCGAGCCCGTGTTTGTGGTGCTGGACGAACCCAATTCGAGCCTGGACGAAGTGGGCGACGCCGCCCTCGGCGCCGCGATCGCCGAACACAAGGCGCGCGGCACCACGTTCGTGGTGATTACCCATCGCACCAGCATTCTGGGCGTGGCCGACAAGCTCCTCATGCTGCGCGAAGGCACCGTGCAGGCTTTCGGGCCGCGCGACGAAGTGCTCGCCGCCATGCAGAAGGCACGCGATCAGGCGGCCGCACAGGCCGCGCCTAAAAAGCGCCCGACCCCTGGCGCCGCCACCCCTGCCGCCCCGGAGCTCGCCGCATGAAGACCCCCGACTTTTTCCAGCGCAGCGAACTGACGGCCACGCTGTGGTCCTTCCGCCGCGAGTTCCTGTTGGTGGGGCTGTTCAGCGCCGTGGCCAATCTGCTGATGCTGACCCCCACCATCTACATGCTGCAGGTCTATGACCGTGTGCTTGTCAGCCAGAGTGAATTGACCTTGGTCGCGGTGTCGATGATTTGCCTGTTTCTCCTGGGCATCATGGCCATGTCGGAGTGGACGCGCTCGCGCGTGCTCGTGCGCACCGGAGTGCGGCTGGACGAACGGCTGGGCACCCGCGTTTTCAATGCGAGCTTCGAGGCCTACCTGGGCAGCTCGGGCACCAGTCCGGCACGCGCTTTTGGCGACCTGATCCAGTTGCGCCAGTTTGTCACCGGCCAGGGCATCTTCGCTTTCTTCGACGCCCCGTGGGCGCCCATCTATATTGCAGTGACGTTTTTCCTGCACCCTCTGCTGGGCGTCCTGGCGATCGTGTTTGCCTGCGTGCAGCTGGCGCTGGCGTGGTTCGGCCATCGCCACACCGTGGAGCCTTCCGAGGCGGCGACCAAGGCCGCCAGCGAGGTCACGCTGTACGTGCAGGGCAAGCTGCGTAATGCCGAAGTGCTGGAGGCCATGGGCATGGTGGAGAACCTGCGCCATCGCTGGCGCGAGCGGCACCAGCAGTTTCTGGCACGCAACGGGGCGGCGCAGGCCATCAACAACCGGGTAACCGCCTGGAGCAAGTTCATCCGCTACAGCCAGCAATCGCTGTCGCTGGGCGCCGGCGCGCTGCTGGTGATCGACGGCCAGCTCTCGGCCGGCGGCATGATCGCGGCCAACGTATTGATGAATCGCGCGCTTGCGCCCATCGACATGATGGTGGGCGGTTGGCGCGCCTTCATCGGCGCGCGGGCCGCATTCGAGCGCCTCGAGAAGCTGCTCCAGGAATTTCCGGAGCGTGACGCGGCCCTGTCCAGGGTGCCACCCACCGGCGAGGTGACGCTGCGCGATGTGGTCGCCGGCGCGCCGGGCCGCGAGGCGCCCATTCTCAAGAAGATCAGCTTCTCGGTACCAGCGGGCACTATCGTCGCTGTGCTGGGGCCATCCGGGTCGGGCAAATCGACGCTGGCCCGCGTGATGATGGGCATTTGGCCGGGGGTGACGGGCGAGGTGCTGCTGGACGGCCTGCCCATCGACGGGTGGAACCGGCTGGAGCTGGGCCCGCACCTGGGCTACCTGCCGCAGGACGTGGAGTTGTTCGAGGGAACGATCGCGGAGAACATCGCCCGCTTCGGCGAAGTCGACTCGCCCAAGGTGATCGATGCGGCCCGGTGCGCAGGCCTGCACGAGATGATCCTGCGCTTTCCCAGCGGCTACGACACACCCATCGGCGAAGCCGGCGGCATGCTGTCGGGCGGCCAGCGGCAGCGCATCGGGCTGGCGCGCGCCGTCTATGGCGACCCCGCGCTGGTGGTACTGGACGAACCCAACGCCAACCTCGATGATGCGGGTGAGGCCGCGCTAGTCAACACCGTGGCGCAGCTCAAGGCCAAGGGCAAGACGGTGTTCCTCATCACGCACCGGACCGGCGCGGTGGGCACGGCCGACTGGCTGCTACTCCTGAACAATGGCGAACTGGTGGCAAACGGCCCGCGCGAGGCGGTAGCCGCAGCCTTCGCCCAGCGCCAGAAGGCCGGCCGTGCATCGCAGCCTCCCGCATCAGGCCTGGACCCCCAGCCAGCTTGAGCGCGTAGACCTTTCCATATCGACACCGACAAAGACTTTTTGCGAGTTCCAATGCCATGGCCAAACTTTCAATGCTGAAGCGCTTCAACCTCAACACGCAGGATGCTGGCGCGGCGACCGCGCAGGATGCCACGCCGATGGACACGGACACCGGCCGCGCCGGACGGATCGGTCTCTGGGCGCTGGCCGTGGGCTTCGGCGGCTTTTTGCTGTGGGCCGCTTTCGCGCCTTTGGACGAGGGTGTGGCCGCTCCCGGCCAGGTTGCCATCGATACCAAGCGCAAAGCCGTGCAACACCTGACGGGCGGCATCGTCAAGGACGTGCTGGTGCGCGAAGGCCAACGGGTGGAAGAAGGCGAAGTGCTCATCAAACTGGATGAGGCCGTGGCGCGCGCGAACTTCGAGGCCACGCGCCAGCGTTATCTGTCGCTGCGGGCCATGCAAGCCCGCCTTCTCGCGGAGCAGGCGGGCCACAGCAAGATTGAATACCATCCCGACCTGATCGCGGGCGGCCAGGACCCGCTGATCCGTGCCCAGATGGTCACGCAAGAGCAGTTGCTTGTCTCCCGACGCGCCGGCTTGGCCGCCGAGCTCGCATCGCTCAACGAAAACATCCAGGGCCAGGAGGGACTGGTCGAAGCCTATCAGGGCATGCTGGAAAGCCGCAAGAACCAACTGGCCCTGCTGACCGAGGAACTGAAGAACACACGCGGCCTGGTCACCGAGGGCTATGCGCCCCGCAACCGCCAGTTCGAACTGGAGCGTGCGGCGGCCGAGTCCAACACGGCCATCGCCGAACTGCACGGCAACACCATCCGCGCCCGCCGTGCCATCGGTGAGCTGCGCCAGCGCATCATTGCCCGCCAGCAGGAATACCGCAAGGAAGTCCAGAGCCAGATGGCGGACGTGAGCCGCGAGGTGCAGGGCGACGTGGAGAAATTCCGGGCCCAGCAAGACGATCTGGGCCGCGTGGACATCAAGGCGCCGGCCAAGGGCCAAGTGGTCGGCCTCGCCGTTCAGACCGCGGGCGGCGTCATTCAGCCGGGACAGAAACTGATGGACATCGTTCCCAACGATGAGCCGCTGCTGCTCGAAGCGCACGTGCAACCCCATTTCATCGACCGGGTGCATGCGGGGCTGCCGGTGGACATCCGCTTCTCGGCTTTCGCGCATTCACCCGCGCTGGTGGTGGACGGCAAAGTGCTTTCCATTTCGGGCGACCTGATCACCGACGCGGCCACGAACGTGAGCTATTACCTGGCGCGCGTGGAGGTGACGACCGAGGGCCTGAAAAAGCTGGGCAAGCGCCAGATGCAGCCGGGCATGCCCACCGAGGTGATCTTCAAGACCGGCGAACGCTCATTGCTGACCTACATGCTGGGGCCGCTGACCAAGCGGCTGGCGGCCTCCATGAAGGAAGAATGACCATGGACAAGCTATTCAAGGGCGCTGCCGGGTGGGCAATCGCCGTTGCATGCGGGTGCGCCGTGCAGCCCGCCTGGTCGCTCGATCTGGCGCAGGCTTACAAACTCGCCCTGGAACAGGACGCGACCCTGCGCGCATCGCGCGCGGCGGCCGAGGCCGGGCGCGAGCGGCTGCCGCAAGCGATGGCGCAGTTCTATCCCAACGTCTCGTCCAGCCTGTCGCGCAGCAAGAACGACCTGGACACGACCGCCCCCACCCTCCTGGGCGGCAGTTCCACCACGAACGACAAATACACCAGCAGCAGCGATCAGGTCACGCTGCGCCAACCGATCTTTCGCAAGCAACTCTTCGCGCAGTACCGGCTGGCCCAGGCGCAGGTAGCCGATATCGATGCGGTCCTCGAGCGCGACCAGCAAAACCTGGTGATGCGGGTGACTCAGGCCTATTTCGAAACCTTGCTCGCCGAGGAGCAGCTCGTTTTGGTCGGTTTGCAGAAGTCGGCCTACACCGTCCAGCTGGACGCCGCACGCAAGAGCTTCGCGGCGGGGGCCGGCACGCGCACCGACATCGATGAAGCCCAGGCGCGGCTGGACCTGACCATCGCGCAGGAGCTGGAGGCCAGCCAGATGGTCGACCTGGCCCGCCGGCAGCTGCAAGTGTTGATCAACCAGCCGGTGCTGGAAAAGGTGGCCGCGGTGGATGTGCGCAAGCTGCAGCTCGCGCCGCCTGCGCCTGCCAGCGTGGAAAGGTGGACCGAGCTGGCCGAGGCAGCCAGTCCGGAAATGGTGTCCGCCCGGGCCCAGGTGGAGGCTGCGCAAGCCGATGTGGAAAAGGCCAAGGCCGGCCATTACCCGACGCTGGATGCGGTGGCCCAGATTTCGCGCAGCACCAGCGAGAACATCACGCGCATCAACAGCCGCTACAACCAGAAGCAGATCGGCCTGCAGCTCTCCATCCCCATTTTCCAGGGCGGATACGTCAACTCCCAGGTGCGCGAAGCGCTCGCCATCGTGGAGCGGGCGAACAACAAGCTCGAGGAACTCCGACGGGATCTCGGGGTGCGCGTGCACAAGGAATATCGTGGCGTCAGCGAAGGCGTGTTGCGCGTGAAGGCTCTGGAACAAGCAGTGCGTTCCTCCGAGCAGCTCGCGCTGTCCAGCCGTCGCTCGTTCGAAGCCGGTGCGCGTACCCGCCTGGACATTCTCAATGCCGAGCAGCAGGCCGGCACGGCCCGGCGCGATCTGGCGCAGGCGCGGTTCAATTACCTGGTCGCTCGGGTACGCCTGAAGGCGCTGGCCGGCAACCTCAAGGCCGAGAACATTGACGAAATCAATGGGTGGCTTCAGCATTGATGCGATGGACCTTCGCAAGTTTCCGCTGTTCGCCGACCTGCCCGAGGAAGAGCTCAAGGTCACCAGCAGCCTGCTGAGGTTGAAGACTTTTGGCCGGCGCGAGATCGTCTGCCGCAAGGAGGAAGTTGCCGATGGCCTGTACCTGCTGTTCTCAGGTTCGCTGCAGGCCGTGGATATCGCGGAGGACGGGCGCGAGATCGGCCTGAACCTGATCAGGCCCGGCGCGTTTTTTGGTGAGCTGTCGGTGATCGACGGCCTGCCGCGATCGGCCCACATCGTCGCGCTGCAGACCTCGCTGGTCGGCGTGATACCGCAGGCGGCAGCGCGCGAAGCCTTCTACAAGCTCCCGGCCACGGCAGAGGCGATGATGCGCCACCTGGCAGCCCTGGTGCGCAATCTGTCGACCTTTCGCGCCCTGCTCGCCATCCCCAATGCCCAGCAGCGTGTTTACGCGCTCTTGCAGCAGCTGGGTCAGCAGATGCCGGGAGGCCTGGTCGTCATCCAGAACCTGCCCAAGCAGCAGGAAATCGCGATCATGATCAACACCAGCCGCGAGACCGTTTCGCGGTCCATCACACACCTCATCGCCTTGGGCGTGATTGAAAAGGACTTTCGCCGACTGATCGTGCGCGATCCGCTGCGCTTGCGGCGCATGGCTTTGCAGCAGGGTCCGGCGCCCCTCTTCAGAAACGGTGCGCCAGATTCGCCGTGAAGCTCTGCGCCCGGTAGCGATACAGGGCCACCGTGTCGCGCGCCGAGCGGCCGCGCCACTCCAGAACCAGGCTGCTCCGTTCCGACAGAGGCCTTTCGGCGTGCAGGCTGGCTTGCGAGAGCCGGTTGCGGCGGCGCACATCGAGAAGGCCCGGCGAGAACACATCGCCGCTGTCCCAGCGGGCGTAACTGAGCTGGGGCCGCAGGCGCCAGCCATAGGCCAGGAGCACGGTGCCCAGCTGAAGCTGGAAGCCTTGCCGGTCTCCCCCGGGCCGCGCGCCTGTCGCGACGTCCCGCTGCAAGGTGACGCCCGCATGCACGGAGTGCGCGGCGCTCAGACGCTGTTCGCGCAGCACGCCGGCCTCCCACTGCAGTGCGCTCTGCGCAGGCTGCGTGACGTAGCGCACTCGCGTGCCACCCGCAGTCGCCAGCCAGGCGCCTTGGTTGTCGCTGCGCAGCCACTGCAGGCCCAGGCCCTGCGCGCTCTGGTAGTGCCGGTTGGCCAGCCAGACCTCGGACACTTCCACCTGGGCACGCACGCTGCCCCCGTGGAGCCGGAATTCCCGCGCGGCTGACGCCGAAGCGGTGGTGAGATCGAAAGTGGATTCACGCTCGTTGCGCCGATGCCCCAGGCCGGCTTGCAGTTGCAAACCCTGCCGCGGCACTACCAGGCTGTAATCGAGCGAGGCCTGTGCAAAGGTGCTGGAGCGCGGGCGATAGCTTTCGTCGAGTTCCAGCTCGATGGCGTTGTCGCCGCTGCCGATCACCAGGTTGCGCGCCGTGATGCCCTGGCTGACGTTGCTGTCCCAGCCGCCGCCCAGTTGCAGCCGCAGCGAGGGCCCCGCGGAGCTCGCCCGCAGGCAACCCGTGGCTTCCAGGTCCTGGATCAAGCGCAGGATGGCAGGCGGTGGCGCCAACTGGGTACGAATGGCACCGAACATCGACAGGGCCTGTGCGGCTTCGCCTCGGCGGCAGTGTTCCACCGCCGTGTCCATGATCTCGCCCGCGACGCCCCGGGAGCTCAGCGCTTTCTCGTCCTCTTCCTGGTCTTGCGCGTAGGCTCGATTGGCAACGGCCAGGCACGCCGCCAACAGCATGATGCAAGTGCCGCTCAGCCGGGGGCGGCGCGCAGCCCCTGCAAGGGCGCAGTTTGCGGCACGGAGCTGCCAAGCGAAGGAAAAGACCAAAGTACGGACGCCTCGTTATGTCCCGGCAGCGTCAATTGCGCCACCTGAACCAGCCCACTGCCCCCTGCCAACCGCTGCGCGACAGGTCCGACCACCAGGTCACAAGTGAGGGTTTTGGCGACCGCCTGCAGTTTGCTGGCCGTGTTGATGCAATCGCCGACGGCAGTATAAGTGCGGCGGAAGGGTGTCCCCAGATCGCCGACCAGCACGTGGCCGGCTTCCACACCAATGCGCACGCGCGCGGGTGCCCTGCCTTGCTCGAGGCGCCTCTCATTCCACTCGCGCACATTGGCAACGATGGCCTGAGCGGCCTGCAACGCCTTTTGCGCATGATCGGGGCCGGCGATCGGCGCGCCCCAGAAAGCCACCAATCCGTCGCCCGTGTATTTGTCCAAGGTGCCGCCCTGGTCCAGGATGGGCTGGGTCAGGCACTGCAGGAACTCACGCGTCAGCTGCGCGGCGTCCTGCAGGCTCGAACGATTCGTCAGGCCGGTGTAGTCCTGCATGTCGGCCGAGAGGACGGTGATTTCCCGGTGCTGGGGGGTCATTGGATTGTCGAGCCCGTCGCGCAGCATTTGGTCCAACACCCGCGGCGCCACGTAAGTGGCGAACGAACGAAGGATCTGGCCGTGCTCCCGCTGGATCATCCAGAGTTCAACCGAGATGACGAACAGCATGAGCCCATAGGCGAGCAGCGGTGCGCTGGCACTGAAAGATTCGGCGTGCAACACCAGCCACGCGGCGACAGCCAGCCAGGAAGCCACCACGGCTACCGTCGCCGGGATCAACCACCAGGCCTTATAGCGCCCCAACGCCCAGGCGCCGACCGCCAGCGTCAGCACGGTCCACAGCGTCGCCACCCACCGGCCGCTGAAGGGCAGCATCGCCGGCTTTCCCTCGATGCGGTCGAGCAATGACGTCAGCGTGGCCGCATGCACCATGACGCCCGCAGCAGCCCCGGCCAGCGGCGTCGCGGCGCGGTCGTTCAGGCCGAGCGCCGAGGAGCCGACGAGCACCCAGCGGTTTCGCACCAGTTCCGCCGGCGCGCTGCCATCCAGGATCGCCCAGGCCGGGATCACGGTGTAAGCGCTCCATTGGCGCACGAACGGCACTTGCCACTGGCCGGTGGACAGCTCCTGGGCGGAAAGTTTGGCCAGGGGATCGAGCGCCTTTCCACGTTGCTGGCTGCAGGCCATCATGGCCAGCGGCAACAATGGCGCCACCCCCCCGTGCCACTGCGCCAACAAGGGCACGCGCCGAACGCGCCCGTCCGGGTCAGGCTGAAGTCCGATGTTGCCCACGCACCGGGCCGTGGCCAAGCCGCCATGATTGGCCATGTAGCCCGTGGCAGGCAGGGCCGGCACGCCGTTTGCGGCAAGCGAAGGCGCATCGAAAACCGGCACGCCACTGACCAGCGCCGGACTGCGGCCGACGAAATCCAGCGCTTGGGCCAACACCAGCGGGCCGAAGTCGCTGAGCGCGGCAAGGCGCTCATCCCCCTTCGAGTCTGAAGGCGAAGGGAAAACCACGTCCAGGCCCACCACGCGCGCGCCGTACGGCCCGATCAAGGCTTCGGCCAGATCCGCGATGCGCCCGCGGGGCCAAGGCCAGGGCCCGACCGCGGCGATGCTGGTCTCGTCCAGATCGATCACCACCAGCCGTGTTTCGGGCTCGGCGGATGCCAGCAGCTGGTGAAGCGGATCTTTCACCAGATGCTCGACACTCGACAGAGCGGTGAAGCGGGGCGGGGCCCACTGAAGGGCCAGCGAACAGCCGGCCACCAGAGCTATCAGCGCCCAGCGAAGCAGGGCACGAGGATGGCGCAACTGTGGTGGCCCGGCGGTTGGTCGCGTGCTACTTGCGCCAGGCCGCGACACCCGAGGCCTCGTAATGGCCTGCGAATGAGCGCTGGTACAAGTAGACGGCCTGGCTGGCTTGCGAGCCGCCCACCAGACCCTGGATGGTACTGGGCGAGACGAAAGCGTCCGAGTGGAATCGCCCGTTGCCCTCCACCGAGCCCTTGCCCACGATGCTGGTGGCAAGATCGCCGGCCTGGACTTTCATCGACGTCTCGAAGCGGCGGCTTGCGAAGTCGATGCTCAGCACGCCGTCCGACGCGGTCGAAGACAGGAACTGGCCGCTGGTCTTGTCGCGGACAAGGCCCTCGTGCTCGGCGAGCCTGAAATTGGCGACACCCGCGCCAGGGAGCTCGAACGCCGTGGCCGGCTTGTTGGCGGCCAACACGTAGTAACGATTGATGCCGGCCAGGCTGCGGCCATTGAGCAGTTCGGCGGCGTCGATCACGCCGGCATCGTTCTGGGCAATGGCGGCCCAGCGCCCCCAGACGGCAATCGGCGGTTCGGGTGGCTCTGGAACGGGCACCACGACCGGATCGGGCTTACCTGCAACCAATTCTGGTGCCCTGGCGTCCGCCAGGCTCAGGTCGCCTCCTTGCAGCGGGCGGCTCGCGGTGGGTTCGGCCCCAGCGGCCGGGCGCGATTTGTCGGGGCTTGCCGAGCTGTCATCGATCAGCTCCACACGCCTTTCACCCATGCGCAATTGCAGCAACTTGTCCTTGGCTGCCGCAAAGAGCTCGACAGCGGAAGGCCCCTCGCACGGACCCAATGCCTCCGCCTTGCACCCGTTGCCCAGGCTGTTCATGATCACACCACCGGACTGCACCGACACCCGCGTCACGCCGGGGTCGGCCAGCACCGTGAAATCGGTCCCACGTACCCCGATGGCCGCCATCGGCGTGTTGAAACGGAAGCTTTCGCGGGCGGCCTTGGCTGCCCGACCCGACACATGGCGAGCGACCCCATTGTCCAGCGTGTACTTGATCTTGGAGTCTTTCGGCTGAGCCGGATCGTAGCGCCACAGATCCACGTGCAGTTCCGACGCAGGGCGCACGACCAGCAAGCCACCGTCGCGCAGCCGCACGTACACGTGGCTGTCCGGCTGGGTCTTGATGCGATCCCCCTCCAGCAGTTGCATGCCCTTGGCGACCGGGTTGCCCGCGCCGTCCTGCCGGATGCGTTCGGCGCGGCCCGACACGAACATCACTTCACCACCGACGTGGCCAGCGGCATGCTGCGCCGCGACAGCCCCGGGCAACACACCGGCCAACGCGGCGGCAAAGGTAAGGATGCCGACAAAGAATTTCATACGCACAAAATAGCACGCAACGCGGCGGCAATAAGTGATGGCCAGCACACTTGCAGCCGCAAACGCCGGAATCGTTCGCACCAGGAGTTGTTTTAATGCAACAGGAGCGGTGCAACTCATGCAAAAGGGCAGGCGCGAATGTGCGGCAAAATCGAATGTCGTTTTCAACGTCCGGAGCAAGCCGGATTAATTAGGGATTCCAATGGGGAAAAATGCTGTTGTCACGGGTATCACCGGCCAGGATGGCGCGTACCTGAGTGCATTGCTGCTGGAAAAGGGCTACACGGTGTACGGAACTTACCGCCGTACAAGCTCAGTCAACTTCTGGCGCCTGGAGGAACTGGGCCTGGCCTCTCACGAGCGCCTGCACCTGGTTGAGTACGATTTGACCGATCTGGGCGCCAGCATCGCACTGCTCCAGCGCGCGCAGCCCACCGAGGTGTACAACCTGGCGGCGCAAAGCTTTGTGGGCGTGAGTTTCGAGCAACCCACCACGACCGCCAAGATCACCGGTCTGGGCGCCTTGAACCTGCTCGAGGCCATTCGCCTGGTCGATCCGAAAATACGCTTCTATCAGGCCTCCACTTCCGAAATGTTCGGCAAGGTCCAAGCCGTTCCACAAACCGAGGACACGCCCTTCTATCCGCGCAGCCCGTACGGCGTGGCCAAGCTCTACGCGCACTGGATGACGGTGAACTACCGCGAAAGTTACGGCATCTTCGGCAGCAGCGGCATCCTCTTCAACCACGAATCGCCCCTGCGAGGCCGCGAATTCGTCACCCGCAAGATCACGGACGCCGTGGCCAAGATCAAGCTCGGGCAACTGGACGTGCTGGAGCTGGGCAACATCGACGCCAAGCGCGATTGGGGCTATGCCAAGGAATATGTGGAAGGCATGTGGCGAATGCTTCAGGCCAGCGAGCCCGACACGTTCGTGCTGGCGACGAACCGGACTGAAACCGTGCGCGACTTCATTCGCATGGCCTTCAAGGGCGCGGGCATGTCGCTGGAGTTCAGGGGCCGCGGCGAAGATGAAACCGCGGTCGATGCCGCAAGCGGCCGCCTGCTGATGAAGATCAATCCCCGCTTCTACCGCCCTGCCGAGGTCGACCTGCTGATCGGCGACCCTTCAAAAGCAGAAAAGCAGCTGGGCTGGCGGCCGCAGACCACATTGGAGACGCTGTGCGAAATGATGGTGGCGGCCGACCTGCGGCGCAATGAACAAGGCCACTCGTTTTGAGGATTCTGCTCACGGGCGCCGATGGCTTCACGGGCCGCGAATTCATTCGCACCGCGGCTGCCGCAGGCCACGAAATCGTCGAGTTGAGGTCCAACCTGACGCACGCGCCAGCCGTAGCCCGCGAAGTCTCATCGCTGGAGTTCGATTCCGTCGTCCACCTGGCGGCGATCAGTTTTGTGGGGCACTCCGACGATCGCGCCTTCTATGACGTGAATCTGTTCGGGTCCCTGAACCTGCTGGAAGCCCTGAAAGCCACGCGCCGGCCGCTGCGCAAGGTCTTGGTGTCCAGCAGCGCCAACGTCTACGGCAACTGCGAGCAGGCGGCCCCTATTTCAGAAGCCCGGATGCCGGCGCCGGTCAACCATTACGCCATGAGCAAACTCGCCATGGAACTCATGGCCACCGCCCGTGCCGCTGACCTGCCACTCGTGCTGACCCGCCCTTTCAATTACACCGGCCCCGGCCAAGCCCCCCAATTCGTTATCCCCAAACTCGTGGATCATTTCCGTCGCCGTGCGCCGAGCGTGGCTCTGGGCAACCTCGACGTGGAACGCGAGTACAACGATGTGCGCTTCATTTGCGAGGCCTACCTGCGGCTATTGGGCGCGCAAGCGGCACGGGGTACCTACAACGTGTGCACAGGCGTGACTCACAGCTTCAGCGCCGTGATCGGCATGCTTGCGGCACTGACCGGCCACCGCATCGATGTCCAGATCGATCCGGCCTTCGTGCGCGAGAACGAAGTTCGCCGCCTGTGCGGAGACCCCTCGCGCCTGCAGAATGCGGTGGGGCCCCTGCCCCTCCACCGCCTCGAGGACACGCTCTCATGGATGTTGTCGGCGCCGCAATGAACACGGCTGCCCGATCGGACACATCACCCCTGAGAGTCGCCCTGAACGCAGGCGCCCTGCGCTCGCCGCTGACGGGCATCGGCCAGTATGTCCTGCATCTGGGGCGCCATCTTCGGCAGCGGCCCGAGCTTGCCATGGACTTTTTCTACGGCCGTCGTTTTTCGGCCGAAGCCGAGGCCGCCCCATCACGCGCCGGGCCACTGCGCACATGGGTGCGAAGGTTCGTGCCGCACGCCTACGCCATTCGCCGGGCGCTGGAGCAGCGGCAGTTCAACCGGGGGCGAAGCGCAAAGACCTACGACGTCTACCACGAGCCCAATTACCTGACTCTTGAATTCGACGGCCCCAAGATCATCACGGTGCACGACCTTTCGTGGCTGCGGTACCCCCAGATGCACCCGGCAGAACGGGTCCGCGCCATGAACCGCTATTTCGAACCCTGCCTGAGAAGCGCATCGCTGTTGCTGACGGACTCCGTCTTCGTCAAGAACGAAATTGTGGAGGTGTTTGGCACGGACCCCTCGCTCATTCATCCAATCGCACTGGGCCTGGACAGCGCCTTCCGGCCCCTGAATGCTGCTCAGACCCACGAGGTGCTGAGTAGCCATGGCTTGACCCACGGCGAGTACTATCTGTGCGCGGGCACGCTGGAGCCACGAAAGAACGTGCAAGCGACTGTCGCGGCATATGCCGCCTTGCCGCAGCGGGTGCGCGACACCCACCCGCTTGTTCTGGCCGGCATGAAGGGCTGGCGCACCTCATCGCTCGAGCGTGCTCTGGAGCCGTTGGTGCGCAGCGGCCACGCAAGAATTCTGGGCTATCTGGAGCGAGGCGAGTTGGCCGCAGTGACTGCGGGGGCGCTGACCCTGGTGTACCCCTCGCTCTACGAAGGGTTCGGCCTGCCTCCGCTGGAGGCCATGGGATGCGGCGTCCCGCCGATCACTTCGAACGCGTCCTCCTTGCCGGAGGTCGTGGGCGATAGCGGGATCATGGTCCACCCCGATGACACGGACGCCCTTCGCGAAGCAATGCTGTCCATGGCCTGCGACCCGGGGCTGCGCGCTTGCCTATCCGCCAAGGCGCTGACGCGAGCCGCACAGTTCAGCTGGGAACGATGTGCAGCCGAAACGGCCGCGGCCTATCGGCGAGCTGCCGCAAGCACGTCGCGATAGGCGTCGTCGTAGGCCCGCGCCATACGCTGCGCGGTAAACATGGCCTCGAACCGCAGCCGCGCGGCACGGCCCATCTCGCACGCTTGCCGCGGGTGGTCCGCCAGCTTGTGCATGGCCTCGCGCAAGGCCTGGGCATCCTCGGGCGGCACCGTCCAGCCTGTCACACCATCCAGGTTGATGTACGACGTGCCGGTGCCGATGGCGCAGCTGATCATGGGCTTGCCAAACATGGCCGCCTCCACCAGGGACATGCCAAAGGCTTCCGAACGCAGGTGCGAAGGAAAGACAAAGCCGCACGCGAGCTGCAAAAGACACACTTTGTCCTCATCGCTCACATGGCCCAGAAAATGCACGTTGTCCAGGCCCTCGGCGTCGGCCTGCTGCCGGAGCTTGTCGGCCTCCGGCCCCGTCCCAGCCACCACGATGCGGCCACGCAAGCCCTTTGCCGCGGCCAACAGCGTGGATAAGCCTTTGTAGTAACGCAGCACGCCCACAAAGAGGAAGAATCCCTCACCCAATCGGGATTGCCAATGTGCGAGGCGCTGTTCCGACGGCCGGGGATAGCTCGCTTCGTCGACGCCATTGGCAATGACCCGCACACGGGAGCATAGTTGCGCCAGCACCGAGCTGCTGCCGGCGTATTCGGGCGACGTCGCCACCACCAACCCCACCGAACCCAGAAAACTATTCATCATCGGCGTGTAGGCCCGCAGCAGCCACTTCTGGCGCACGATGTCAGACTGGTAGGTGACGATGCTGGGCTTGTCGCGAGCCCACAGCAGGTGAAGAACGTCGGCGAACGGCCACGGGAATTGGTAATGAACCACGTCGGCCCAGCGCAACTGCCGGCGGAATTCGCACAGCGCGCCCAGAGAAACCGGATTGGATGAAATTTCGGCCGTTGTACGGCTGCGGTGCACCTCCCCTTCACTGCGCGTCATGACGGCAGGGCTGGGATTGCGGCTGAGGGTGTAGATGCGGTTTTCGTGGCCCAGCGCAGACAGGCCCAAGCCCAGCTGTGCGATGACCTGCTCGATGCCGCCAAGCGTGTCGGGGTAATAGCTCTTGTAAACGTGCAGTATTTTCATGGCCGTGTCTTGCGGCCCTGCCCACTGCACGTGACCCCGAGCCGGCGCCTATTGTAAGCGCCGGCCGCATGATGCCTTCTAGAAATGGATGCCGCGCATCATCTGCTGCATGGCGATGGCTTCGGGGGACAGCGCGGGCTTGCCGCCCTTGTCGCCCTTGGCCGCCGACGAATCGGGGAACATGCGGAAACTGGTGTTCATGGCGATCTGGGCCACCCGCGGCAGCAGTGCATGCAGGATCTGCCCCGTGATGCCCAGCCGGGTCGCGATGCGCACCGGCTTGGCGATGCAGGCCTCGGCGATCATGTCCGCCGCCTCTTCCGGCGCCAGGGTCGGCACGTTGTTGTAGATGTTGGTGGGCGCGATCATG
>DATILF010000303.1:0-2820 GCA_035476755.1 Ramlibacter sp. | reverse complement strand
GCCGCCCGCGCCCAGGCCGTAGCTGTCGCGCGCCACCACCGGCAGCAAAGCCCAGGCGGCACTGCCGCACGACATGAACACCAGCGTATGCATCAGCGCCACCCGCGCCTGGGGCGCCTGCCGGACGTAGCGCACCCCGGTGAGCAGCGCGGGCCACAACCGCTCGGCCGGCCTGTCCCCGGCACGGGGAACGCCAGGCCAGCGAACCAGGAAGACCAGCACACCCACACTGCACAGGCACAGCGCCGCATACACCGAGGCACCGCCGGCGACGCCGATCAGCAGGCCCGCCAGGAACGGCCCCGCGACCCGTGAGATGTTGAAGCTGAGGCCGGCCAGCACCAGCGCCGCCGGCAGTTCCACGGGGGGCACCACCTCGCCGATCACCGCCTGCGAGGCCGGCATCTGCAAGGCAAAACCGGCGCCGATGAGCATGGTCAGGGCCAACAGGCTCCACGGACCCACGCCTCCCCACGCGATCGCCGCAGCGGCGATGGCCGCGCCGCAACAGAGCCACAGCTGCGTGAAGATCAGCCATTGCCGCCGCTCGACCATATCGGCCAGTGCACCGGCGGGCAGCCCCAGCAGCACCGCGGGCAGGCTGGCCGCGGTTTGCACCAGCGCAACCATGGTGGGGGACGGTGTCAGCGTGGCCATCAGCGATGCCGCGCCCACCTGATGCATCCAGTTGGCCAGGTGCACGACCAGGGTGCTGGCCCAGACCGCGCGGAATTCACGCCGCGCGAAGGGCTGCCATGCCGATGTTTGCATCCGACGGTCTAGAGGTTGAACGCCAGCCGCGCGATGATGTTCTTCTGGACTTCCTTGGCGCCGCCGTAGATGGTCACGGCGCGCGTCTGCAACATGCCCGAGCTGACACCCGCCACGTCGGCCGGCCAGCCTTCAGCGTCCGGCTGTTCGGCGCACAACGGGTCCTCGAAGCCTTCGATGGAGCGCAGCCCTTGCCAGCCCAAGGCATCGAGCGCGAGTTCAGTAACACGCTGCTGGATTTCCGAGCCGCGCACTTTCAGCGCCGACGCCACGGCGGTCGCGTCCCAGGCTGTGCTCTCCTGCGTCAGCACGCGCAGCACGGAGTATTCGAGCGCCTGCAACTCGATCTCGACCGCGGCCAGGCGCCGCGCGAAAGCGGGCGTTTCCGCCAGCAGCACGCCACCCGAGCGCTGGCGCCGGGCGATCGCGCGTGTCCGTTCCAGCCAGTGGCGGGAGAAATGGATGAAGGCGCTGGAGGTGCGTTCGTTGTCCAGCAGGAACTTGGCGTAGCGCCAGCCCGCGCCCTCTTCGCCCACCAGGTTCTCCACCGGCACGCGCACGTTCTCCAGGAAGATCTCGTTGACGTAGTGCATGCCGTTGAACATGCGGATCGGCTGCACCGTGACGCCGGGGCTGCGCAGGTCGATCATCAGGAAAGAGATGCCGCGCTGCGGTTTCACCATGGTGTCGGTGCGCACCAGGAAGAAGCCCCAATCGGCGTAGTGGCCCTCGCTGCTCCAGGTCTTCTGGCCGTTGACGATGTAGTGGTCGCCATCACGGACGGCGCTCGTCTTGAGCGAAGCCAGATCCGAGCCGGCGTTGGGCTCCGAGAAACCCTGGGCCAGCAGATAGTCCCCACGCAGGATGGGCGGCAGAAAGCGGGCCTTCTGCTCGGTGCTGCCGAAGGTGTAGATCACCGGGCCGCACAGGCGCAGGCCTTGCCAGCTCAGATCGGGCGCGCTCGCATGGCGGCACTCTTCCTCGAAGATGTGGCGCTGGATGGGGGTCCAGCCGGGGCCGCCGTATTCCACCGGCCAATGCGGTGCGGCCCAGCCTTTGTCAGCCAGGATGCGGTTCCAGGCCAACAGGTCGGCCTTGGGCAAGGGGTGAAAGCCCAGCGCATGGCGATGGGCCATGTCACGCGGCAGGTGCGCTTGCAGAACGGCGCGCACCTCGGCGCGGAAGGCGCTTTCGGATTCGGAGTATTGGAAGTTCATGGATGGATGGATCTCAGGCGACTTCCACCAACCCATTGCTCAACACCACGACCTTGCGCGCGTCCACGCTGGCGCGCAGGCGCAGCAGCGTGGCGCCCTCGCGCCACAGTTCGTAGCGCACCGTCTCGCCCGGCCACACCGGCGAGGTAAAGCGCACTGCCAGCCGCTTGAGCCGCGCCGCGTCGTGGCCCAGCACCTGCTCGATGGCTGCACGCGCCGCCATTCCGTAGGTGCACAGCCCATGCAGGATGGGGGCGTGAAAGCCGGCCTTGGCCGCGACATCCGGGTCCGCATGCAGCGGGTTGACGTCGCCGCTGAGCCGATAGATCAGCGCGGCTTCCGGCCGGCTCGTGTAGCTGACCTCGATGTCCGCCGCACGCTCCGGCACGGCGGACAAGGGTTCCGGACCGGGATCCGAGACGCCACTGGTTGCGCTGAAGCCGCCATCGCCGCGCAGGAACGTGACGTTCTTGCTCTCGGCCACGGTCTCGCCCGTGGCCTCATCGATGAGCGTGCGCAGGATGACGGCGATGGCGCCCTTGCCGGCTCCCTTGTCGGTGAGCGACACGACCTGGTTGCGCGCGATGAGCGTACCGCTGGTCGCCAGCGGCCGCAGCACGCGAATGTCCTGCTCGCCGTGCACCAGCTTCACCGGGTCGGCGCCGGTGCGCGGATCGCGCCACCAGATGCCGGGCGAGCCCATGACCGTGGCCATGGTGGGCATCGCCTGCAACTCCTTCTCGTAGACGAAACGCAATGCGCCGCGGTCCATCGGGTCCTGGCCGAAGCCCAGGCCCAGGGCGTAGAGCATGGTGTCGCGCTCGGTGTAGCG
>DATILF010000302.1:0-7511 GCA_035476755.1 Ramlibacter sp. | reverse complement strand
CTGCATTTCCAGCCGTTCGAGCTGAACCCGAACATGCCGGCGGGCGGGCAGGACATCACCGAGCACCTGACGCACAAGTACGGCACCACGCGTGAGCAGCAGGAGGGAGCGCGCGACGCCATCCGCGAGCGCGGCGCTGCCGTGGGCTTCGAGTTTCGCAAGGAAGGCCGCGGGCGCATCTACAACACGTTCGACGCGCACCGCCTGTTGCATTGGGCGGGCCTGCAGGACGCGCAGCGCCAGCACGCGCTCAAGAAGGCCTTGCTGCGGGCCTGCCACACCGAAGGGCGCAGCCCCGAGGCGCATGACGTGCTGGTGGATGCGGTGTCGCAGGCGGGTCTGGATACCGCGAAAGCGCGCGAGGTACTGGCGCAGGGCGACTACGCCCGGGATGTGCGCGACAGCGAGAAATTTTTCGTGGACCGTGGCATTCATGCCGTGCCGGCCGTCATCGTGAACGGCCGCCATCTGATCCAGGGCGGCCAGCCGCCGGAAGTCTTCGAGCAGGCCCTGCGGCAAATTGCAGCCGAGGCCTCAGCCGATCAGGTCCCCACGACGCGGTAGCGCTCGTTCACCGTCATCCAGAAATCGTGGACCTGCCGCATCTTGCGGCGCAGTTCGTCGTAGTCGGTCGCCTTGCGCACGTAGCTGTTGGCGCCGTTGGCGTAGCAGGCGGCGATGTCGCCTTTCTCGGTGGATGAGGAATGCATGACCACCGGGATCGTCGCGGTTCGCGGGTCCTTGCGGACGGCTTTGAGCACGTCCAGGCCGTGCAGGCGCACCAGCTTCATGTCGAGGATGATCAGCTTGGGCTGCAGCGAGGTGTCACGGCCCGCATGTGCGCCCCGCCCGAACAGGTAGTCGAGCGCCTCGACGCCATCGGTGGCTGTGGCGATATCCTCGCCGTCGCAGCATTCGCTGAGCGCCATGACGGTCAGTTCGAGGTGATCCGGATTGTCATCCACCACGAGGATCGCGGCGTGGTTCATCTTGCGGCCCAAATGAAAGCACGATTATTCTGGCGCATGGCCAGACTCTCCCTGGATGAGTGGCAGCGCCCGTGAGCGCCCGCCGTTTTTAATTCTATTTTCGCATATCGCCCCGCTTTTGCATTGACCGTGTCAACAAGCGCAAAGTGCGTGTTTTGGACGGCATGGCGTCCTACAGGGGGCGCCGAGCGGGGCCGACACAATGGGCTTTGATTGCATGGCATCAGCGCTGTCCAGCGCGCGCGAGCGCCACGCAAAAGTCCAACAGTGCGTCGGTTTCCATGGCCTTGTCGAAGACACCATCACTGCCGAGCTTCTCGCAGTGCTGGCGCACGTTCGGGTTGGCCGTGCCGGTCAGCACCACCATTTTTTGCCCGGGCAGGCGGTCTCGGCAGGCTTGGAGTACACCGAACCCGCTGCCGCCGGTCTCCAGGTTGAGGTCCACGATGGCGATGTCCCAGGCGTTGGCCTCGTTCGTCAGCCAGGCCGCCGCGGCTTTCTCGTCACCGGCGACGCCCGCCGTTTCGATATCGGCCAGTTCGAACAATGCTTCGATCAGGCTTTCCCGGATCGCCACGTTGTCTTCCACCACGAACGCTTTGAGGCTCAACGACGGTCTCCTGGCCGCTGTGCCTGCGGCTTCTCTTGGCAATGATAGGCGTTGCGGCCCTCCGATAGGGTCAGGCTGGCCGCGACCACGCCATTGTGCCCACAACTGCCCGTTGCGTGGGGTGTCATGAACGTGCAGCCTGTTCCTGGCGCTGAAACCCGGGCGGTGAGAAGGCGCGATGCCGGCGCCGAGCTGGCCGCCCGGCTCGACGCGGCGCTGGCGCAGCTGGACGCGGAGCGAACGCTACGGGCGCAGGCGGAGCGCGCCTGCGTGACCCAGGATGAGTTCCTGTCGCTCGTCTCCCATGAGCTGCGCGGCCCGCTCGGCGCCATTCTCGGCTGGGCTCATATCCTGCGGCGGCGCGTCTCACCCGAGGACATGGACAAGGGCCTGGACGTGATCGAGCAGAGCGTCCAGGCGCAGGTGAGGCTGGTGGAGGATCTCCTGACCCTGGGTCGCATCACATCGGGACGGATCCAGCTGGAGATGCAGGATGTGGAGCCGCGCCGCTTCATCGATGCGGGAGTGGAGGGCGTGCGCGCGGCCGCGCAGGCGAAGCGCACGGCCGTGCGTAAGGTGCTGGACCTCACCGTGGGGCCGGTGCGCGGCGACGCGGGCCGGTTGCAGCAGGTAGTGGGCATCCTCCTGGGCAATGCCGTGAAGTTCACGCCGGAGGGTGGCGCCATCGAAGTGGCGCTGCGGCAGGCCGGCACGTGGGCGGAGATCGCGGTGACCGATACCGGCGTCGGCATCGCGCCGGCCCTGCTGCCCTACGTTTTCGAGCGCTACCGCGCGCCCGATACCGCCCTCGAGCGGCGCTATGGCGGCCTGGGCCTGGGCCTGGCCATCGCCAGGCATCTGGCCGAAATGCAGGGCGGCCGCCTCACGGCGGAAAGCCCCGGCGAGGGCCGGGGCGCCACCTTCCGGCTGTGCCTGCCACTGGCGCACACGGGCTCAACGCCCGACGTGCATTAGCTCACCCGCGCGAAATTCAAGCCCCCGGGGGCGTGTCCGTGCGGTGGGTCAGAGGCGGTGGATGAGCACCGGCAGCGCAGCCACCAGCAGGGCGATACCCGAGGCCGTCAGCAGGCCCAGCACCACCCGGCGGAAGGCGCTGTCGCTGATGCCGCTGTAGAGCCGGGCGCCCAGCAGGGAAGGGATCAGCATGGCCGGCGCCACCACGGCGAAGAGCGGCAGCATGTCGCGTGTGACGAGGCCCGTGGCGAAGTAGCTCGCCAGGGTGATGGCGAGCATCGACAGGTTGAAGTTCTGGATCACGGCGCGCTGCGCCGCCTTCTCGAAGCCCCGCAGGGTGCACCAAAGGGTCGGCACGACCCCCGTGAAGCCGCCCAGGCCGCCCATCATGCCGCCGGCCGCACCCGCGATCGCGTCGCCCGCGCGCCCACCCCAGGCAATGCGCGGCAGCCGGTCCGCGAAGAACATGAGGGGGCACATGGTCGCGAGGAACAAGCCGAGCAGGCCTTTGAAGAGCGGGATGTCCAGTTGGGGCAGGACGAGAACGCCCAAGGGAATCCCGGCCAGGCCTCCCAGCACGAATGGCAGCAGACGCGCCAGCTCGAAGCCACGACGTACCGTGACCGCGGCGATCACCTGGCCGGTGAACGAGCCGAACACCGCCAGCACGGCGGCCAGTTGCGGCTCCAGCGTCCAGGCCCAGAGCGACATGGCCGTGAGGCCGAAGCCGAAGCCGGACAGACCCTGCACGAAGCCCGCGAGCGCGGCGCCCGCGATGACAATGACGATCAGCGAGTCCAAGTGGTTATTGTCATCCCGCACGCGCCGCGAGATCCCGCGGGCCGGTCATTCGTACGCTGTCATGGGCACGCAGCTGCAGAACAGGTTGCGATCGCCGTAGACGTTGTCGACGCGCCCGACCGGTGGCCAGTACTTGGCGTGGCGGCGCTCATCCAGCACCGCCGCACCCGCTTCACGGGAATAAGCATGGCCCCACTCGCCCTTGAGCAGCGAGGCGGCCGTGTGCGGCGCGTGCTTGAGCGGGTTGTCGTCCTGTGGCCATTCGCCGCGCTCGATGCGGCGGATCTCTTCGCGGATCGCAATCATCGCGTCGATGAAGCGGTCGAGTTCGTCCAGCGTCTCGCTTTCCGTCGGTTCCACCATCAGCGTGCCCGCCACCGGGAAACTCAGCGTGGGCGCATGGAAGCCGTAGTCGATGAGGCGCTTGGCCACGTCCTCGGCCGTCACGCCGCTGACTTCCTTGATGGGCCGCAGGTCCAGGATGCACTCGTGCGCCACATGCCCGTTTTCGCTGGCGTAGAGGGTGGGGTAATGGTCTTTGAGGCGGGCGCTGATGTAGTTGGCGCTGAGGATGGCCACTTCGGTCGCCTGCTTCAGGCCCTCGGCGCCCATCATCCGGCAGTACATCCAGCTGATCGGCAGCACGGCGGCATTGCCCAGCGGCGCCGCCGAGATGGCGCCCACCGGGTGGCCGGTGATGCCGCCGGCGTCGTGGCCCGGCAGGAAGGGCACCAGGTCCTCCACCACGCACACCGGGCCGACGCCGGGGCCGCCACCGCCGTGGGGGATGCAGAAGGTCTTGTGCAGGTTCAGGTGGCTCACGTCGCCCCCGAATTCGCCCGGCGCCGCCACGCCGACCAATGCGTTCATGTTGGCGCCGTCCACATACACGCGGCCGCCGTGGCGGTGCACCAGCGCGCACAGCGCCTTGACCTGCATCTCGAAGACCCCGTGGGTGCTGGGGTAGGTGATCATCACCGCGGCCAGGTGGGCGCTGTGTTGCTCGCACTTGGCCTCAAGGTCCGCCAGGTCCACATTGCCGTTCGCATCGCAGGCCGTCACCACGACCTGCATGCCCACCATCTGTGCGCTGGCGGGGTTGGTGCCGTGCGCCGACGAGGGGATCAGGCAGATGTTGCGGTGGGCCTGGCCCTTGCTCTCATGGAAGGCCTTGATGGCGAGCAGCCCGGCGTACTCGCCTTGCGAGCCCGCGTTGGGTTGCAGGCTGATGCCGGCGTAGCCGGTGGCCTGGCACAGCCACTCGCGCAACTGCTCATCCAGCTCGGCATAGCCCTGCAGCTGGTCCTGCGGAGCGAACGGATGCACATGCGCGAACTCCGGCCAGGTGATCGGGATCATCTCGCTGGTGGCGTTGAGCTTCATCGTGCAGCTGCCCAGCGGAATCATGCTGCGGTCCAGCGCCAGGTCCTTGTCGGACAGCGCGCGGATATAGCGCAGCATGCCGGTCTCGGAGTGGTGCGTGTTGAAGACCGGATGCGTCAGGAAGGCACTGGTGCGGCGCAGGCTGTCCGGGATGAGGGACTCGACGCCCTTTTCGAACGTCGCCATGTCCGGCATCGCTTGCCCGGGTTTGGCGAACAGCGACCACAGCATCACGATGTCATCGCGTGTGGTCGTCTCGTCCAGCGCGATGCACAGGTATTCCTTGAAGTAGACACGCAGGTTGGCGTGCCTGGAGCGGGCGCGCGCGGCGATGGCTTCGGTGTCCGCGCCGGTGTGCAGGCTGAGGGTGTCGAAGGCGCCGCCGGGTTGCGGCGGGTGCCCCAGCTGCGCCAGCCCCTTGGCGAGGATGGCCGTGTAGCTGGCCACGCGCTGGGCAATGCGCTTGAGGCCATGCGGGCCGTGATAGACCGCATACATGCTCGCCACGACCGCCGGCAACACCTGCGCGGTGCAGATGTTGGAGGTGGCCTTTTCGCGGCGGATGTGCTGTTCGCGGGTCTGCAGCGCCAGCCGGTAGGCCGGGTTGCCATGCGTGTCCACGCTCACGCCCACGAGGCGCCCGGGCAGCGAGCGCTTGAGCTCGTCGCGGCAGGCCATGTACGCCGCGTGCGGGCCGCCCGCGCCCATGGGCATGCCGAAGCGCTGGGTGGTGCCCACGGCGATGTCGGCGCCGAACTCTCCGGGCGGCACCAGCAGCGTCAACGCCAGCAGATCGGCCGCCACGATGAACGCCGCCTGCTTCGCGTGCACCTTGTCCACGTCGGCACGCAGGTCGTCGATGCGCCCGCTGGTGGACGGGTACTGCGCCAGCACGGCAAAGCAGTCGGCGCTCAGGGCTGCATCCCACTCTGCCGCCGAGTTGGCCAGGCGCACCTCGATGCCCAGGGGTTTCGCGCGGGTCTGCACCACCTCGATCGTCTGCGGATGGCAGTCACCGGCCACCACGAACACGTTGCTCCTGCTCTTCACGCTGCGGCGCGCCAGTGTCATCGCTTCGGCCGCGGCCGTGGCTTCGTCGAGCATCGACGCGTTGGCGATGGGCATGGCCGTCAGGTCGCACACCATGGTCTGGAAGTTCACCAGCGCTTCCATGCGCCCCTGGCTGATCTCGGCCTGGTAAGGCGTGTACGCGGTGTACCAGGCCGGGTGCTCCAGCACGTTGCGCAGGATCACCGCGGGCGTGTAGGTGCCGTGGTAGCCCTGGCCGATGAAGCTCTTGAAGACCTGGTTGCGCGAGGCCATCGCCTTGAGCTCGGCGAGCGCCGCCGCTTCCGTGGCCGCGGGCGGCAGCTTCATCGGGCTGGATCGGGCGATCGAGCGCGGCACGATGCTGTCGATCAGCGCGCGTCGCGATGACTCGCCGATCACCGACAGCATGCGCGCTTCGTCGGACTCCTCGATGCCGATATGGCGGGCAACGAACTCGGCGGCGTTCTCGAGCTCACCGAGCGGGCGGGCGGATTGCATCAACATGGGGGCTCCGTACGTGAAGGCGGCGATGGCGGGGACAGGCCCGCCATGCAGGGTCATCCCGGATCAGGTCCGCGATGACGCGGCGGGATCAGTTGTTCTGGGAAAATTTGGCGTAGTCAGGCTCGTCCATCAGGACGTCGAACTCGGCCATGTCCTTGATCAGGATCTTGAAGAACCAGCCGTTGCCCATCGGATCGCGGTTGGCCAGCGATGGGTCGGTGCGCAGTTCCTCGTTCACCTCGGTAACCTCGCCGGCCACCGGCATGAAGATGTCCGCCGCCGCCTTCACCGACTCCACGACGCCGGCCACTTCGCCCTTGGCATAGACGCGGCCCACTTCCGGCAGGTCCACGAACACCACGTCGCCCAGCGCGTCCTGCGCATGCAGCGTGATGCCCACGACGGCGGCCTCGTGGTCCTCGAGCTGGATCCACTCGTGCTCTTCGGTGTATTTGACGGTCATGCTTTTTTCTCCTGGTAAATCAATTGGGGTCAGATTCCAATTTTCAGCCGCGGTAATACCGATTCGGAACGAAAGGCATAGTGGTCACTTCCATCGGCACCGGCTTGCCCCGGACGATGGCGTGCACGAGGCTGCCCGGCGCGGCGAACGCGGGGGGTACGTAGCCCATGGCCACCGGCTTGTCGATGGTGGGGCCGAGCAGGCCGCTGGTGACCTCGCCGATGCGGTTGCCATCGGGGCTGTGCAGCTGGGTGTGTTCGCGCACGGGCACACGCTCCAGGGCGACCAGGCCGACGCGCTTTCGCTCCAGCGGCGCGGTGCCTTGCAGCTGGCCCAGGACACGCTCGGCGCCGGGGAAGCCGCCTGCACGATCGCCGCCGGTGCGGCGCACTTTCTGGAGGGCCCAGGTGAGGCCGGCTTCGACCGGCGTGGTGGTGGTGTCGATGTCGTTGCCATACAGGCAAAGCCCCGCTTCCAGGCGCAGCGAATTGCGCGCGCCCAGGCCGATGGGTTTGACCTCGGGTTGCGCGAGGAGGGCGCGCGCGAACGCGTCGGCCTGTGCGGCGTGCACCGAGATCTCGAAGCCATCCTCGCCGGTGTAGCCGCTGCGCGTGATGAAAAGTCCGGCGTCTTGCCACTGGAAGCTGGCACCGGTCATGAAGACCAGCTTCTCCACGCCAGGAACCAGCCGCGCGAGGGCGTCCACGGCCTTCGGGCCCTGCAGCGCGAGCAGGCC
>DATILF010000301.1:0-5726 GCA_035476755.1 Ramlibacter sp. | reverse complement strand
GTCAAAGGCGAACTTCAGCACGCGATCGACGCCGATGCGTGACATGACTGTCTCCTGCATGACAATCTCGCGCTCGGTTCCGGGGTACATGCGCCCGCCGATGCTGGAGTACTCGCCCTCGGTGTTCTCGCGCACGATGTACATGTCGATCTCGCCGGGCTGCCGCGCGCTGCCATCGCGGCGCACCACCGGGGCAATGATGCCGGGCATCAGGCGCGCGGGACGCAGGTTCACGTACTGGTCGAACTCGCGGCGAAACAGCAGCAGCGAGCCCCACAGCGAAACATGGTCCGCGATCTTCTCGGGCCAGCCGACGGCTCCGAAGTAGATCGCATCGTGGCCGCCGATCCGGTCCTTCCAGTCGTCCGGCAGCATCTTGCCGTGCTTCTCGCAGTAGTCCCAGCTGGAAAAATCGAAATGATCGAAGGCCAGGTCGATGCCGAACTTGGTTGCGGCCGCCTCCATCACCCGGACACCCTCGGGCATCACTTCCTTGCCGATACCGTCGCCCGCGATCACCGCAATGCGTTTCCTGCTCATGTCATGCTCTCCTTGGATTGAAAAAAACGAATGGCTTGCGCCAACAGAAGTTCGGGGGCTTCCTCGGCGATGTAGTGGCCGCACGGCAGGCTGTGGCCGGTGACCCGCGCCGCACGTTCGCGCCACAGCGCCAGCACGTCAAAGCAACGGCCTACCGCGCCATGCTCGCCCCACAGCACGTGCACGGGCTGCTGCAGCATGCGGCCCGCGGCGATGTCGTCGCGATCGTGGTCCAGGTCAATGCCCGCGCTCGCGCGGTAGTCGGCGCACAGGGCCTGCGCCGTGCCCGGGATGCGGGCGCAGCGTTCGTACTGCGCCAATGCCTCGGGCGCGAAGGCGGCCATGCCCGCATGGCGCTTGCCCATCACGCTGTGCAGGTAGCGCACCGGGTCGGACTCGATCAAGGCTTCCGGCAGCGGCGCCGGCTGGATCAGGAAGAACCAGTGCCAATACGCCTGCGCGAAGGCGAACGTGGTGCGTTCGTACATCGCGAGCGTGGGTGCGATGTCCAGCAGCAGCAGGCGCTCCACGGCATCGGGATGATCCGCCGCGAGCCGGTGCGCCACGCGGGCACCACGGTCATGCGCGAGCACCGCGAAGCGGTCAAAGCCGCACGCGCGCATCACGTCCACGGCGTCCAGCGCCATTTCCCGCTTGGCGTAGGCGGCGCTCCCCTCGCCCGCGGTCGGCCGGCCTGAATCACCATAGCCCCGCAGGTCCATCATCACGACCGAAAAGCTTTCGGCCAGGCGCGGGGCGACGCGATGCCACATCGCATGCGTCTGCGGGTGGCCGTGCAGCAGCAGCAGTGGCGCTCCCCGGCCCGCCCGGTGCGCGCTCAGGCGCACATCGTTTCGCCGCACTTCGAATGGCTCGAACAAGTCCAACATGGCGTGGATTCTGGCATTGCGGCCACCCGCGCCGCAAGCAATAATCAGGCAATTGATTCTTTCCAGAAGGGCAACAGTTGAATCACCTGCTCGACCGCGCCGACCTCGAGCTGCTGCTGGCGGTGCGCGCACACGGCAGCCTCGCGGCCACGGCGGCCGCGGCCGGCGTGGTGCCGTCCGTCGTGACCAAGAAACTGGCCGCGCTCGAAGCCCGACTGGGTTTCAGGCTGTTTCAGCGCACCACCCGCCGCATCGTTGCCACGGCCGAAGGAGAAGCGCTATGCAGCCGCGCCAGTGGATTGCTGGACGCGTTCTCCGAGCTGGAGTCCGACCTGCACGAGCGGCGCAGCGAACCGTCCGGTGTGATCCGCCTGGCCGCCACCTTCGGGTTCGGCCGGCTGTGGCTGGGGCCTGCCCTGGCCGATTTCCAGGCGCGCCACCCGCTGCTGCAGGTGCAACTGCAACTCACCGAGCAGTTGCCCAATCTGGCGGTGGAAGGCTACGACGGTGCGGTGTGGCTGTGGTCGGTGCAGGGGCGCCGCGCCTCCGAATGGGTGGGCCGGCGACTCGCACGCAACCAGCGGGTGCTCGTCGCCGCTCCCGCCTACCTGCGCGAGCGTGGCACCCCGCAATCGCCCGATGAACTCCCCACACACGATTGCCTGATCGTGCGCGAGAACGACCAGCGATCCGACATCTGGGCGCTGCGCCGCGAGAAGCACAAAGCCGAGGTGCGGGTACGGGTGCAAGGGCCACTGTCCAGCAACTCCGGCGAGCTGGTGCGCGACTGGTGCCTGGCCGGGCGCGGCATCATGCTGCGCAGCCTGTGGGACATTGCCCCGCAGCTGGCGAACGGGCAACTGGTCCGCGTCCTGCCCGGCTACGCCATGCTCGACGCGGACGTGCACTGGCTGGCGCCGCAGCGCGCGCAGACCCCAAAACGGGTGCGGCTGCTGATCGATTTCCTGGTGGAACGCTTCAGGGGCGAGCCCTGGAAGCTCACGTCCGAGGCGCGGATGCCGGGCGCAGCACAAGACTGACGCCCACCGCGGTGAGCGCCATGCCGGCGATGGTGGAGAACGTCAACGCTTCGCCGAACAGCACCCACGCCATCACGGCGGTGCAAGGCGGGACCAGGTACAGCAGGCTGGTGACGGCCGTCGCGGCGCCCTTCTGGATCAGCAGGTATAGCAAGGAACTGCCGCCCAGGGTCAGGGCCAGCACCGACCAGGCCATGGAAGCCGCGAGCTGCATGTTCCAGTTCATGGCTTCGGGCTCCAACAGGGCCAGCGGCGCCGTGACGGCGAAAGCCGCGCACAGCTGGACCAGGCTCGCGGTGCGCACATCGCAGGGCTCGACAAAGCGCTTCTGGTACAGCGTGCCGGCCGTGATGCTGAGCAAGGCGCCCAGGGCCAGCATGAAATTGAGGCCGTGGATTTCGCCCAGGCCCAGCTTCTGCCAGACCACGAGCGCCAGACCGCCGAAACCCAGTGCCAGGCCCACCCATTGGCGTGAGGACACCGACCCACCGCGCGACGACACCCAGATTGCCGTGAGCACCGGCTGCAGGCCGACCAGCAAGGCCACCAGGCCGGCGCCCATGCCCAGTTTCACCGCCGCCCAGACGCCGCCCAGGTAGCCCGCGTGCATCAGGACGCCGGTGACCGCCAGGTGCTTCACCTGCCGACGGCTGGCGGGCATGGCGGCGCGTGCCAACAGCGCCCACGCGGCGAAACAGGCAACCGAGAAGAAATAGCGCACCGCCAGGAATTTCATCGGCGGCGCATGCGGCATGCCGTAGCGCGCCACGATGAAGCCGGTGCTCCAGATCAGCACGAACACGACGGGCATGGCCATGACCAGGCGGTCCTGCCGGGAGATGGAACTCATGGGGTTACTTCACCCGCTTGCGGATTTCAGGCAAGGCCTTTTGCAGGTAATGGACCATCGACCAGACCGTGAGGATGGCCGACAGCCAGATCAGCCAGGTGCCCCAGACGCCGGTGTCGATGACGCCCAGTAGCCGGCCGTCGAACAGCAGAAAGGGAATGGCGATCATCTGCACGGTGGTCTTCACCTTGCCCAGCATGTGGACCGCCACGCTCTTGGAGGCGCCGATCTGGGCCATCCATTCGCGCAGCGCGGAGATGGCGATCTCGCGGCCGATGATGATGAGGGCGACGAACACGTCCGCGCGCTGCAGATGCACCAGCACGAGCAGCGAGGCGCAGACCAGGAACTTGTCGGCCACCGGATCCAGGAAGGCCCCGAACGACGACGTCTGGTTCAGCTTGCGGGCCAGGTAGCCATCGAGCCAGTCGGTCAGCGCGAAGGCGATGAACATCACCGTGGCGACCAGGTTCTGCACCGGCTGCGCCAGCCCCAGATAGAACACGCCGACGATCAGGGGGATGGCGACGATGCGCGTCCAGGTCAGGATCGTGGGAATCGTGAAGAACATGCCCGATTCTGGCATGGCGACGGCCGCGCTTTTAGTGCAGCGCCCGATAAATCTCTTCCGCCAGCTCGCGCGAAATGCCGTCCACGCTGGCAATGTCATCCACGCCCGCGGCCGCCACGCCGCGCACCCCGCCGAACCGCTGCAGCAGCCGTGCGCGCTTCTTGGCGCCGATGCCGGGGATTTCCTCCAGGCTGCTGCCCCCCACCCGCACCTTGGCCCGCCGGGCGCGCATGCCGGTGATGGCGAAGCGGTGCGCCTCGTCGCGGATCTGCGCAACCAGCATCAGCGCCGCCGAGTCACGCCCCAGGTACACCTTGTCGCGGCCATCGGCGAACACCAGTTCTTCCAGGCCCACCTTGCGGCCCTCGCCTTTCTCGACGCCCACGATCACGGCCAGGTCCAGCCCCAGCTCGGCAAACACTTCGCGCGCCATGGCGACCTGCCCCTTGCCGCCATCCACCAGCACCAGGTCGGGCAGGCGCCCCGCGCCCCCGTTGGATCCGGGCGTCGCCTCCGGCGGGTCGCGCCCGGCCTCCGCCAGCTTGCTGTACCGGCGCATCAGCACCTGGCGCATCGCGGCGTAATCGTCGCCGGGGGTGATGCCGTCGATGTTGTAGCGCCGGTACTCCGAGTTCTGCATCTTGTGGTGGTGGAACACGACGCAGGAGGCCTGCGTGGCCTCGCCCGCCGTATGCGAAATGTCGAAGCACTCGATGCGGAACGTGTCGAGGTTGTCAGGTGCCAGGTCGAGCGAGTCCGCCAGCGCGCGCGTACGCGCTTGCTGAGAGCCTTCTTCCGCCAGCAGGCGGGCCAGCTGGATGTCGGCATTTTTCTGCGCCATCTCCAGCCACAGCCGGCGCTGCTCGCGCGGATTGTGCACGGCGCTGATCCTGATGCCGGCCTGCTGGCCGAGCGCGTCGATCAGGGCCGGGCTGACCGGCTCGCTGGTGATGAGCGCGGGCGGCACGGGCACCCCGATGTAGTGCTGCGCAATAAAGGCTTCGAGCACGTGCACTTCCACGCGCACGGGCGTCGCGGGTGTGGCGGCACCCTCCTCCTGGGCGCCATCGAAGTCCTGCATCGCCGCCGCGTCCTCGACGTGGGTGGGGAAATACGCGCGGTCGCCCAGGTGGCGTCCGCCGCGCACCATCGCCAGGTTCACGCAGGCCTTGCCCCCCTGCACCTTCACGGCCAGGATGTCCACGTCCTTGTCGGAAATGGTCTCCACCGATTGCTGGTGCAGCACCTTCGACAAGGCGCTCATCTGGTTGCGCAATTCGGCCGCCTGCTCGAACTCCAGCTTCTCGGCGTGAGCCATCATGCGCGCTTCCAGCGCGGCCAGCACCGCCTGGGTTTCGCCGCGCAGGAACGCCTCGGCGTTGTTCACGTCCTGCTGGTAGTCGCCAGGCGTGACGAGGTTGACGCACGGGCCCGAGCAACGCTTGATCTGGTACAGCAGGCACGGGCGGGTGCGATTGGCGAACACGGTGTCTTCACAGGTGCGCAGGCGAAACACCTTCTGCAGCAGCTGGATCGATTCTTTCACCGCCCAGGCGCTGGGGTAAGGGCCGAAGTACCGGTGCTTGCGATCGACGCCGCCGCGGTAGTAGGCCACGCGCGGGAAGGTCGATGCGTTTGGCGGGGCGATTTCGCTGAACCCGGTCTTGTCGGTGCCCGAGATTTTCAGGTAGGGATAGCTCTTGTCGTCGCGAAACAGGATGTTGTAGCGCGGGTTGAGCGTCTTGATCAGGTTGTTCTCGAGCAGCAGCGCTTCGGCTTCGGAGCGCACCACGGTGGTCTCGAGCCGCACGATCTTGCCGATCATGTGCCCGATG
>DATILF010000300.1:0-13148 GCA_035476755.1 Ramlibacter sp. | reverse complement strand
GCGCTCACGCCACGCCCAGGCGTTCAGGCCCACCAGGTTGAGGGCCACCAGCAGCACGGCGCCCCAGCGCGCGGGCCGCCACTGCGGCGCGGCCAGCAGGTCGGCCCAGGCGGTGCCCAGTTTCTTGAAGGCCCGGGCCCGGCCCGAGCTGGTGAATTCGAACTGCGCCAGGTCCCAGCCGGAGCGCGCCGACATGAGCCAGCGCTCGGCCGCATGCTGGAGCGCGGGCGGGCGTTGCAGCACTTGCTCCGCCAGCTCCGCCAGGGCGGGCTCCGCGACCCAGGGCGTGTCCTCGGGCAGTGCGGGCAGCAGCGGCAAGGCCTGTGGGGTGAGGGGCAGGGAGGTGACACCCTCGCTGCCCGCCAGTACCAGCATCGGCTGCCGCGGATCGCCGATGGCATGCAGCGCGGGCTCGCCCTCGGGGGCGAATTCCGGCACGATGCGCGCCACGGGCCGCTCGGCGGCTTCCAGCGCCTGCACCGCGCCGCGCAGCCAGGCGCGGTCGCAGGTGGCTACCCACACCGGCGCGCCCACCCGGGCCTGCGGCTGGATGGCGAAGTGCAGGGCCTCGGGTTCATCGAGCAACTCGTCTTCCAGCAGGCCTTCCAGCACGGCACGCAGGCGCGGCGAATTCCCTGCCGTGCCCTTGGGCAACTCGATGCGGTGCCAGGACAGCAAGCCCACGGGCACCACGGCGACCACTTCCGCGCCGGCCCGGGTGGGCAGCGGCAGCAGTGCGGCCTGCGCCGCACCGTGGCCGTCGAGGGTGGCGCTGTCGTTCGTGAGCGCGTACTCGAACTCGGTCGATGCCGAGACGGGCTGCGGCGGAAGATGGACGATGAGGGCGCTCATGGGTGCCTGGATTGTAGAAAGATCGCGCAGCTCATCTTCTGGCGGCGGCCTGGGCCACGGCGGCCGGGTCGATGAAGCCGCGTTCGCGCGTCACCGTCTTGACGTTGTGCAGGCCGTCCCGGCTCAGCACGGCGCGTTCTTCCACCACCAGCTGCTCCAGCCGCAGCCGGGAGCGAACTTCGAAGTAGCCGGAGCCGACGCCGACCCGCGACGGGGGCAGGATGTCGCCGCCTTTTCTGCCCAGCACGGTGTCCGCATCGCTCACCCGGCGAAAGTGCGCGCGCTCGCGCTCCGACACCAGGGTCTGCGCTTCGGCCAGGGAGAGGGTGGGCACCGCCGCGTAGATCACTTCGGCAGCGGCCGTGTTGAGATTCACCTGGGTGTTGGCCACAGGCAGGATGGTGACGTAGGGTTGCAGCGCGGCCACGGTCTGGGCGCTGAGGCCGAGCCACACCAGCTGCTCCACGCGCTGCGGCATCAGGGGCGCCATCGGGCTGGAGCGATTGGCGCCGGTTTCGTCCGACGCGAAGCGAAGGTTCTCCGTCAGGCGCTCCAGTTCGGCCGGCGGCAGGGCGAGAAGATCGAACAGGCGCGCAAAGCTCAGTGCGCCGGCCTCGTCCACCTGGCCGTTGTTCGCCAGGTTGCGCACGTTCAGCAGTGACTGCAGGTCGATCATCTGGCCGGAGAGAAAGGCGTCCATGACCTCGGGCCCGGTCTCGGCCGTGTTGTTGCGGTCGGCGGCCAGGAAGCTGGAGAGGCGGGCCTCCTGCAGGGGGACGGCCCAGGGTTCTCCGAGATGATCGATGCCCTGGCCGCCTTGTGATCGGCCGTCTTCGCGCAGCACCAGGCGTGCCCAGTCGAGCGCGCCGGTGAGAAGCCAGGACGACTGCACCCGTGCCCGTTCCGCGGTTTCCACCTCGATGCTGCGCCACTGCTGCCACAGCGCCGCGGCCGCGAAGGTGGCGACGAGGGTGACCGTGAGCATGGCGGTGAGCAGGGCGGCGCCACGCAGTCGCCAGGGGGCTGCGGGCCGCCTCATCGCGTCGCTCCCAGGGTGGGCTGGGCCCAGTCGCGCGTGAGCGTGCCGCCAATGGCCTGGCCGGGCGGCAGCGACAGGATCAGCCGCACGCCATCGGGCATCACCGGGGTCACGGTGCTCGTGGCCGTGCCGCCGGGGACGGTGGCAGCGCTCGACAGCGGGTTGGTCCAGGCGTTCTCACGGAAGTAGAAGAGCTGCCACTGCGCAAGCGGCGTCACCGCGACTTCGAGCCGCTTTTCCTCGTCGCCGGGGTTTTGCGACCAGATGTCCGCGCGCAGCCATTGCTCCTGCAGTTCGCCGCGCGTGGTGACGGGCGGCGATTGCCAGCGCAGCCACATGCCGGTGCCGTTGATCTCCCGGCGCGTCCAGCCGACCACCAGCAGGCCTTCGGCGGCTGACGTCGTGGCGCGGCGGGTCAGGCGCAGCACACGGCCGTTCCAGTCGAGGGCGGCTGTGTTGGGCAACTGCGTCACGGCGTCCAGGTCCGCGGCCCATTGCGCCAGGCCGATCTGCAGCGTCAGCACCTCGTCGGCGCGGGCCTCGGTCTGCGCCTGCGCGCGCGTCATGCCGTCCAGGCCGCGCCAGCTCAGGATGGCCAGCAAGGCCATCGCGAACAGCGCGACCAGCAGCTCCACCAGCGTGAAGCCGCGGGACGCGGCCGCGCCGGTGCTGGGCATGCGGTGCTTGCCCATCAGTACCGCCCGACCACCGTGGACAGGCGCAGCACGGGCGCGCTGCCGTCGAACACCTGCGCGTCCACGCGCCGGAAGCTCGGGTTGGGCGTGGGCAGCACCGAGACCGTGACCGCGAAAGTCTGGCCGCCCTGCTCACAGCCGGTGCTGGACTCGCCAATGTCGGGCAGTTGCCGCGACAGCCGGGTCTTCACCAGCTCGTTCTCGGCGCAGATATGCGCGAGCAGCACGCTGGATTGGCGCAGTGCGTTGTTGGTCAGCGCGGTGGTTGCCTGCAGGCCCGCCGCCAGCGCGATGGCAACGATCGCCAGCGCCACCAGGATTTCGATGAGCGTGAAACCCCGCTGGAGGCTCACGGCGCATCTCCGCTGGTCACGGCGAACGGCCGCAGCCCATCCGTGGCGATGCGCAGGCTCTTGCCCGGCAATTCCGTGGATGCGAGCACCACGGCCTGCCGGCCAATGATGGGCTCGGGGCCGAGCGAGAGCGTCGCGGTGCCCAGGACCACCGTGGATTCGGAGAGCCAATGGTCGGGCAGGGCCTGCGGCGGCACGCCATCGAACCGGAAACCGTCATCGGTCGGGTACCAGCGCACGGGAATGCCGCTGCTGCGCGATTGCGCCCGCGCCGACTCCAGCAGGGCCGCCAGCCGCTGTGCATCGCGTTCGAGTTGGGTGGCCCGCGAATCGCGCAATGCGAAGCTCACGCCCGCGGTGGCGATGGCGATGATGGCCACCACGACCAGGAGTTCGAGCAGAGTAAAGCCGCCGGGTCGCCTTCGGCGGGAACGCCCTTTTGGGCTACTGCCAACTGCCGACATCCGCATCCTTGCCCTCGCCGCCGGACTGGCCGTCGGCGCCGAAGGACATCACGTCGATTTCGCCTTTGACGCCGGGGTTGAGGTACTGGTAGGGGCGGCCCCAGGGGTCGTTGGGCAGCTTCTCCAGGTAGGGCTTCCAGTTCGGCGGCGTCGGGCCGCCCGACGGCTTGGCCACCAGGGCCTGCAGGCCTTGCTCACCGGTCGGGTAGCGCTGGTTGTCCAGCCTGTAGAGCTTGAGCGCCTGCATCAAATTGTTCACGTCGGTCTTGGCTGCCGTGGCGCGAGCGTCATCGGCGCGGTCCAGGACGTTGGGCACGATCAGCGCGGCCAGCACGCCGATGATGACCAGCACGACCATGAGTTCGATCAGGGTGAAACCAGCCTGGGCGATGCGGTGTAACGGGGTGGGCAGATGCTTCATGGCGTGTGGGAGTGGGATCCGTTCAATGATAATCGCCGCATGGTGAGCAATATGCAGAGCCGGTGGACGGTCGCCGGATCGACCTTCGTGCTGTGGGCCCTGGTGGCGGCGAGCGCGGCCTACTGGGGTTTGAAGCTCACGGGCCGAAGCGCCGCCGTGGATGCGCCCGTGGCCGCGCGTGCGCCCGCGCCCGCCGACCCCGCCGGCGTGGCGCGCCTGCTCGGGGCCAGCCCGCAGGCCGCCACCCCAGCGCCGGTCGCCAGTCTAGCCAGCCGCTTTGCCCTCACGGGCGTGGTGGCCAGCCGGTCCCAGACGGGCGCCGCCTTGATCGCCGTGGATGGCAAGCCGGCCAGGCCCTACCGCGTGGGCGCCGTTGTCGATGAGGGGCTGGTGCTGCAATCGGTCGATGCCCGCCATGCGGTGCTGGCGCCCAGCCTGGACGGGCCACCAGCCGTGACCCTCGAATTGCCCTTGCGCAAATAGCGATGCCGCCTGCCCCGACCGCACCCGTGCCGGCCCCCGCCGCGCAGGTGCCGTCGCCCAGCCTGCTGGCCAATTTCAGGCAGGAGCTGGCGCGCCACCCGCCGTTCGCGCAGATGGAAGGCGCGGCCATCGATTTTTTCCTCACGCACTGCGAGCAGCAGTACTACGCGCCCGGCGAAGTGCTGGCCCAGCCGGCCGATGGGGTGGTGCGGCAGATCTATTTCATCCGGCAGGGTGCCGTAGCGGGCGTGCGCGGGCTGGCCGAAGTGGCCGGCGCGGCCTTCGAGTACGAGGTCGGCGATCTTTTTCCGCTGAGCGCGGCGGTGGCCGAGCGGGCCGTGACAGCCACCTACAGCGCGGCGGCCGACACCTTCGTGCTGGCGTTGTCCTGCGACGCGATGCGCGAGCTGGCCACGTTCAGCCCGGTGTTCGCCGATTTCCTCAATCGGCGCATCGCGCAGTTCCTGGAGCTGTCACGTCGCGCGTTGCAGGTGGCGTATTCCTCGCAAACGCTGGCCGAGCAGTCGCTGGAGACGCCCCTGGGCGAGCTGATTTCGCGGCCGCCGGTGTCCTGCGGCCCTGACA
The DNA here is from genome assembly GCA_035476755.1 of Ramlibacter sp. Classification (GTDB taxonomy): domain Bacteria; phylum Pseudomonadota; class Gammaproteobacteria; order Burkholderiales; family Burkholderiaceae_C; genus Ramlibacter. Next base: position 8,256 of record DATILF010000300.1, on the reverse strand, counting down.
CGCCGCTGCGCGAAGTGTTGACGCGCATGCACCGGGACCGCATCGGCGCCATGCTGGTGGCCGATCCCGCGGGCCGCCCGCTGGGCATCCTGACGCGCCATGACATCGTGGGCCGCGTCACGCTGCCCGAGGTGCCGCTGGCCAGCGCCGTCCGCAGCGTCATGGTGCAGCCCCTGCATGCCATGACGGTGGCCGACACCGCGCAGGACGCGGCCCTGCTGATGTCGCGCCACGGCATCCGCCATGTGCCGGTCACGCGTGACGGCGTGCTGGTGGGGCTGGTGTCCGAGCGCGACCTGTTCGCGATGCAGCGCCTCTCGCTCAAGCAGGTGAGCACATCGATCCGCGCCGCCCGCGACGTGGACACCTTGCGGCTGGTGGCGAGCGACATACGCCGCTTCGCGCGCAGCCTGCTGAGCCAGGGCGTGCAGGCGCGGCAGCTCACCGCCTTGATCAGCCACCTGAACGACGTGCTCACGCAGCGGCTGGTGGCGCTCAAGGCGGCGCAGCACGGCGTCGCGCTGGGCGAGGTGTGCTGGCTGGCGCTCGGCTCGGAAGGCCGCAGCGAGCAGACGGTGGCCACCGACCAGGACAATGCGCTGATCCTGCCCGATGCCACCACGACCGCGCAGCGCGAGGTCATTCGCGCGTTCGCCCATGACGTGAACCTGGCGCTCGATGCCTGCGGCTACCCGCTGTGCAAGGGCGGCATCATGGCCGGCGAGCCGGGCTGCTGCCTCACCCTGCGCGAGTGGCGCGAGCGCTTCGCCGCCTGGATAGCGCACGGGGCGCCGCAGGACCTGCTGGATGCCAGCATCTACTTCGACCTGCGTCCGCTCGCGGGCAACGAGCAGCTCGCCCACGCGCTGCAGGCCGAAGTGGTGGAGTCGGCCCGGCGAACGCCGCGCTTTCTCAAGCAGATGGCGCAGAACGCGCTGACCCGCGCCGCGCCCCTGAACTGGCTGGGCGCGGTCGATGTGGATGACCGTGGCATGGTCGATCTGAAGCTGCGCGGCACGGCGATCTTCGTCGACGCCGCGCGGCTGTACAGCCTGGCGCATGGCAGCGCGCTCACCTCGACCCGCGATCGCTTCGAACGCGCGGGCGAGCGGATGGGCCTGGCGCCGGCCGAGTACCAGGGCTGGGTCGGCGGCTTCGAATTCCTGCAGCTGCTGCGGCTGCGGGTGCAGCTGGAAGCCGAAGGCGATCTGGCCGAGCCCAACGCCCTGCGCGTTGCCAGCCTCAACGACATCGACCGGCGCATCCTCAAGGAATCGCTGCGCGTCGCGCGTTCGCTGCAGCAGCGCATGCACCTGGACTACGAGAGGTAAGGCCTTGGGCTGGCGCGATTGGCTGGGGCAGGGCGCACGGGGGGTGGACGAGAGCCGCTGGGTGATGCTGGACGTGGAGACCAGCGGGCTGAACGCGTCGCGCGACCGGCTGCTCGCGATCGCCGCGATTGCCTTGCGCGTCGATTGGCCGCGCAAGCGGCTTGTGATCCAGCCGGCCGATAGCTTCGAGGTGGTGCTGCGCCAGGCGCAGGCCTCGACGCGCGACAACATCCTGCTGCACGGCATCGGCGCGCAGCAGCAGCGGGGTGGCGTGGAAGCCGGCGAGGCGCTCGCGGCCTTCGAGTCGTATGCGGGCGCATCGCCGCTGCTGGCGTTCCACGCGGCGTTCGATCGCGCCCTCATCGAGCGTTACCTTCAGTCGGAGCGCGGCGCGCGATCCGCGCACCGCTGGCTCGACATCGAGCCGCTGTGCGCGGCGACCCACCCGCAGGTGCGAGCGCGGTCGCTGGACGAATGGATGGCCCATTTCGGCATCCGGTGCGCGGTGCGGCACCAGGCCGCCGCCGACACGCTGGCCGAATGCGAGTTGCTGCTGCGGGTCTGGCCGCGGGTGGCCGCCGAATGCGCGAACTGGCGCGATGTGGAACGGATGGCAGCGCGCCAGCGCTGGATCATGCGGCCCTGATATGGCCCGGCGCTGGCCTGAGAGCCATCCCTTTCAAGGTCTTGTATTGGCTCCTCTCCCCTCTGGGGAGAGGTTGGGTGAGGGGCTACGGCGACGGCGAAAAACATGGCTTCATCCACCGCCCGAGGCCCTCACCCCCACCTCCACCCCAAAAAAAGTGCAAGCACTTTTTTCGAGGACCCCGGAGACCCTCTCCCAGAGGGAGAGGGAGCAATACGAACCGCAAACACCTTGAAAGGGGTGGGCCTGAGCCCCAACGCGGGTCGCCGCCCCTGATCGTTCAGCCCAGGCCCAGTCCGATGGCCGCGCCCAGGTAGAACGCGACTTCGCAGACCTGCTGCGTCGCGCCCAGGCAGTCGCCGGTGAAACCCTGCAGCCGCTGCCGGAACATCTGCCGCATCCACCACAGCCCACCGCCGCTCAGCAGCAGGGCCGCGATCACGAAGGCCGGGCCTTCCACCAGCAGGGCGACGGCCAGCGGCACGATGCACCATGCGCCGGCGATGGCCAGCGCCGGCGTGTCGATGCGCTCGGCGAGCGGCTTGCTCTTGGTCGAGGCCGGGTCGCCGACGTAAGGCAGGGTGCGAATCAGCAGCAGCGGCCAGAAGCGCGACACCACGTGCGCCGCGAACAGGGCGGCCAGCACGCCGGCCGGCGACTGGGCCGCCATCACGGCGAGCAGTGACACCTTGGCCAGCAGGCCGAGCACCAGGGCGAGCGTGCCGTAGCTGCCCAGGCGCGAGTCCTTCATGATTTCCAGCGCGCGCTCGCGCTGTTCGCTGCCGCCCAGGCCGTCGGCCACATCGGCCAGCCCGTCTTCATGGAAGCCGCCGGTGAGCAGCACGGTGGCGATGGTGCAGCCCACGGCGGCGGCCAGCGGCGCGTAGGGGCTGTCCGGCAGCGCCAGGCCCAGCAAGGCGAAACTCACGCAGGCAACCAGGCCCACCAGCAGGCCCACGCCGGGGAAATGCGCCGCGCTGGCGCGCAGCATGTCCGGGCTGAAACCGGCCCATTGCGCCAGCGCGCCCGTCACGGGCATGCGGGTGAAGAACTGGACGGCGATGAGGTAGTGGCGCAGGAAGCTCACCGGCCGATGGTAGCGAAGGCGGGCCGCTCGCGGGCCCGATGCTGCCTAGGTCTTGAGAAACAGCCGGTAAACCGGGTTGGCTGTTTCATCCACGTAGGGGTAACCCAGGGTGTCCAGGAAGGCCTTGAAGGCCTTGTCGTCGCTTTTGGGCACCTGCAGGCCCACCAGGATGCGGCCATAGTCGGCGCCCTGGTTGCGGTAATGGAACAGGCTGATGTTCCAGCCGGGACGCATGTGCGAGAGGAACTTCATCAACGCGCCCGGCCGTTCCGGAAAGACGAAGCGCAGCAGGCGTTCGTCACGCGCCAGCGCCGAATGCCCGCCCACCATGTGGCGGATGTGCTCCTTGGCCAGCTCGTCGTGCGTCAGGTCCAGCGCCTCGAAGCCATGGCGGGTGAAATTGGCCGCGATCTTCACCGATTCGCCCTTGCCGTGCGTCGTGAGGCCCACGAACACATGGGCCTGCGCCGCGTCGCTGATGCGGTAGTTGAATTCGGTGACGTTGCGCGTGCCCCCGGGCAGGGCGCCGATCAGCTCGCAAAATCGCTTGAAGCTGCCGCGCTCCTCGGGGATGGTCACGGCGAACAGGGCTTCGCGCTCCTCGCCGACCTCAGCGCGCTCGGCGACGAAGCGCAGGCGGTCGAAGTTCATGTTGGCGCCGCACAGGATGGCGGCATAGGTCTCGCCCTTGGTCTTGTGCAGGGCCACGTACTGCTTGATGGCGGCGACGGCCAACGCGCCGGAGGGCTCGACGATGCTGCGCGTGTCCACGAAGATATCCTTGATGGCGGCGCACACCGCGTCGGTGTCCACGATCACGAATTCGTCCACCAGGCCGCGGGCCACGCGGAAGGTTTCCTCGCCCACCAACTTGACGGCCGTGCCGTCGGCGAACAGGCCCACGTCGGCCAGTGTCACGCGCTTTTTCGCCGCCACGGAGCGCGCCATGGCATCGGAGTCGTTCATCTGCACGCCGATGACCTTGACCTCGGGGCGCACCGCCTTGATGTAGTTCGCCACGCCGCTGATCAGGCCGCCGCCGCCGATGGCGACGAACACGGCATCGAGCGGGCCCTGGTGCTGGCGCAGGATTTCCATGGCGATGGTGCCCTGGCCGGCGATCACGTCCGGATCGTCGAACGGGTGCACGAAGGTCAGGCCCTGCTTCTTTTCGAGCTGCGTCGCATGGGTGTAGGCATCCGAATAGCTCTCGCCATGGAGCACCACCTCGCCGCCCAGGGCGCGGACGGCGTCCACCTTCATCTGGGGCGTGGTCACCGGCATCACGATCACGGCGCGCACCCCCATCTTCTGGGCGGACAGCGCCACACCCTGCGCGTGGTTGCCGGCCGAAGCGCAGATCACGCCCTTCTTGAGCTGCTCCGGCGTCAGGTGGGCCATCTTGTTGTAGGCGCCCCGCAGCTTGAAGCTGAAGACCGCCTGCTGATCTTCGCGCTTGAGCAGCACCTTGTTGTGCAGGCGCCGGCTGAGGTTCTTCGCGGGTTCGAGGGCCGACTCGACTGCCACGTCGTACACGCGGGCGGTCAGTATTTTCTTGAGGTAATCGGCGGGCTTAAGGTGCTTTTTCATGACCAAAGGATCATAAGCGCGCCCCCAGAGCACAGAAAAAAGCCCCCGAACCTTGCGGATCGAGGGCTAAATCCACCAAGGGAGGTGGAGGAGACAATCGGTGCACAACAACAATGTCGCTATGCTTGAAACCAGTATAGCCCGAGTTTTGTTGCGTTGCAGCAAGGCGGGGGTCTCGCGAGTGCCCTGGCAAGGCCGCGATTGACCATTAGTTCACGCAATTGCCCAGGATGAAAACGATGGAATGCACAGTGAGTTGGACCGGCGCAACAGGCGCGCGTTCGGGAATGGGATTCGTGGCCGAGACCGGCAGCGGCCACGTGCTGGTCATGGACGGCGCGCCGGATGCGGCCAAGCCGGAAAACGGCGGCCAGAACCTCGCGCCGCGCCCGATGGAAACCGTGCTCGCCGGCACCGGCGGCTGTACCGCCTACGACGTCGTGCTCATCCTCAAGCGCGGCCGCCACGATGTGAGGGGCTGCTCGGTCAAGCTCACCTCCGAGCGGGCCCAAACCGACCCGAAGGTCTTCACGAAGATCCACATGCATTTCACGGTGGTGGGCAACATGCCGGCCGCCGCCGTGGAGCGCGCCGTCGCCATGAGCCACGACAAGTACTGTTCGGCCACCATCATGTTGGGCAAGACCGCCGAGATCACCACCAGCTTCGAGCTGGTGGCTTGAGCGCCGCCGGGCCGCCCCAAGGCGCGAAGGCCCCCTCGGGGGGCAGCGCAGTACACGCAGTGACAAGCGTGGGGGCTGGAACTTGAGCGCCGCCGGGCCGCCCCAAGGCGCGAAGGCCCCCTCGGGGGGCAGCGCAGTACACGCAGTGACAAGCGTGGGGGCTAGATATAGTGGGCAGTGGTGGTCATCACCTTGGCCGCCGCCCGCATCGCCGCCTTGGCGGGCGCGGGCAACTCGATCGCGCCCGCGGCGAGCGCCTGGGCCGCGTGCACGGCCTCGTCTTCCTTCATCTGCACCACGATCGCGCGTGATGCGTGGTCTCCCACTGGCAGGCGGTCCAGGTGGCTCTCCAGGTGGGCCTCCACCTGCTTTTCGGTTTCCACCACGAAGCCCAGGCTGACGCGGTCGCCCAGCCGCCCGGCCAGCAGGCCCAGGCCGAAGGCGCCCGCATACCACAGGGGGTTGAGCAGGGAGGGGCGGGCGCCCAATTCGGCCAGGCGGTCCGCCGTCCAGGCCAGGTGGTCGGTTTCCTCCGCCGAGGCCTTCTCGAAATGGCGGCGCAGCGCCGGGTCGCGCGTGGCGAGTGCCTGTGCGGTGTAGAGCGCCTGCGCGCAGATCTCGCCCACGTGATTGACGCGCATCAGCGCCGCCGCCTCGCGGCGCTCGTGAGACTCGAGGTGGGTTTCATCGCCGGGCACCACCGGGCAGGGGCGGGCGGCGCGATGCTTGGAAAACAGGGTCTTGAGGGCGCTGTCCGCAGCGCCGAGGAATCGGTCCATGCGCGCAGTTTACGCCCCGCACGCCCTACCACGATGGCGGGTTCCGGTTTCGCTATCCGAAACAAAAAAGCCACCTGTTGCGCCGCTTCCACTGAGCCATGGCGCTCTGTTGTCCGTCCGCAACGAAACCGCCGCTGGGAGGCTAAATACTTTGCGAAAGAAAGGCTGCTCTGGTGGAATAACGACAACTTCCCAAAAGGAGGTTGGCCCGGGGATCCGGCGGGAGCACCAAAGTGCCTGCATAAAAGTGACCCCATCGCACCGGAGCCCTCTGTTTAACCTTGGAGAAACTTGCAAATGAAAAAGTCCCTGATTGCCCTGGCTGTTCTGGCTGCCGCCGGCGTGGCTTCTGCCCAATCGTCCGTCACCCTGTTTGGTATTGTTGACGCCAACCTGAACCACGGTTCTGGCAGCCTCAGCAAGAAGACCTCCATGGGCAATTCCGGTATCGCCAGCAGCCAGATCGGCTTCCGCGGTGTGGAAGACCTGGGTGGCGGCATGTCCGCTTCCTTCTGGCTGGAAGCCGGTGTCAACAATGACAACGGCACGGGTGCCGGCACCAACACCAACAACCAAGCGAGCGGCGCTGCTGCCGCAGCGGCTGGCGGTCAAGGCCTGACCTTCAACCGTCGTTCGACGGTCAGCCTGGCCGGCGGCTTCGGTGAAGTGCGCCTGGGCCGTCACCTGAACCCCCAGTTCATGAACCTGACCGCCTATGACCCGTTCGGCACGAACGGCGTGGGCACCAGCCAGAACCTGGGCTCCATCATCACTGGTGTGACCTCGGTTCGTTCGTCGAACATGTTCCAGTACTTCACGCCGGCCCTCGGCGGCTTCAGCGCTCAAGTGGCTTACTACCTGGGTGAGAACAACAAGCTCTCCACGCCGGCTATTCCGGACACCTCGAAGGACGGCAAGGGCTATGGCCTGCGCGTCGGCTACGCCGCTGGCCCGATCAGCGCGCACTTGGCTGTCAGCAAGACCGAATACGCCGCTGGCGACGTCAAGCAGAACAACGCCGGCTTCTCCTGGAACTTTGGCATGGTCAAGCCCATGATCCAGATCTCCCGCGACAGCAATGGCGCCGTGGACGGCAAGGGCGTGCTGGTCGGCGCCACCGTTCCGGTCGGCCCTGGCGAAATCCGCGCGGCCTACTCGCGTTACGAAACCGACGCTACGGCCTTCAACCCGGAAACCAAGAAGCTGGCTCTGGGCTACGTGCACAACCTGTCCAAGCGCACCGCCGTGTACGCTACGATCGCTCGCGTGAAGAACGGCGGCGGCGCTACCGCCGCCCTGAACGGCTCGACCACCGCAGCCAACGGCAGCTCCAACGGCTACGACCTGGGCGTGAAGCACAGCTTCTGATTCCAGGGCTGGCTTGCCAGCTTTTGATGAAGAAACTTGAAAAAGCCGCCTTCGGGCGGCTTTTTCTATAGGGGAACCCCCCTGGCCCCTGCCCGCTCGACCGGATAGGGTGAGAACATAACGAGGCGTTGGGATTCAGATGGAGCTTTGCCGCCGCGCGGCTGTTGTCGCGTTCGCCGCCTTCCTGCTGGCGGGCTGCGTGGCCGTGCCCCAGGACCCACCGCCGCCCGAGGTTGGCGCCAGCCCGTGGGCCCAAGCCGCGCGCGAAGATGCGGCGGCCCCTCTCCCTCGGCGGGTCGCCGCTTGGCGCCACTTCAAGTTTCCCGGCAAGTCGCCCACCCGCTTCACCTATGCCCGCAAGGATGGCCGTGACGCGGTGGCCGTGCTCGCCGCGTCATCGGCCAGCATGTTGCGTGGCCAAATCCGTCTCGAGCCGTATGAGCTCGACCGTGTGAATTTCTCGTGGAAGGTGCCTCGCCTGATCGAAGGCGCCGACCTGGCCCTGCCCGACGCGGCAGATTCTCCGGTGCGCATCGTGCTGGTGTTCGAAGGAGACCGTACACGGTTTTCGCCGCGCGATGCCATGCTGTCGGAGCTGATGCAGGCCGTGACGGGTGAGCCGATGCCCTATGCCACGCTCATGTACGTCTGGTGCAACCAGCGGGAGCCCGGCACCGTGATCAAGAGTTCCCGCACCGACCGCATCCGCAAGCTGGTCGTGCAGTCCGGCCCCCGCCAGCTCGACCATTGGCTCGACTACGAACGCAACATC
>DATILF010000299.1:0-3590 GCA_035476755.1 Ramlibacter sp. | reverse complement strand
CAATATCACCGTCACCCGAAGACAGAACGCATTGGCCCTCTTCCAGGAATACGCTTCCGCGCAACTGGCCGCGGGGGAATCCACCAAGGGCATGGAGCAGGCCTTCGCCGCCGCGCTGGAAATTTCGCCCAGCATGTGGAGTCAGATCAAGTCGAGTCGCCCGATCAGCGACAAACTCGCGCGGCAGATCGAGAGCCACATGAAGAAGCCAGGCGGCTGGCTGGATGCGGAGCCCGCCGCGAGCGGCCCGGATGCGGCGGAAGAGAGGTTTGTGGAATTCGCGCGCAAGGCCTGGAGGCGGGCGAATGGGCGGGAGAAGAGAGCCCTCTTGCAACTTGTCCGACATGCCGACGTTGCTGCGAGCGAATCCTGAGCGGGCCGCTCACGACGCCAGCGTGAAGCAGACGCGCGCCTTCACCGGGCACCGCGTCGGCCCAGATCTCGCCGCCATGGCGTTTGATGATGCGCTTGACGATGGCCAGCCCCACGCCCGTTCCCGGGAAATCCTTGTCTGAATGCATCCGGTGGAGAAGCTCGAAGAGGCTCCGCGATTGGCTCGGGTCGCATCACCCGGGCGCGCCACACGATGACAGCGGCCTCTGCGGGTTAATATCCGCGACGGAGGGGAACAACAATGCACGTGCTACTCGCTTTGCTGATCGCGGGCCTGGTGTCCTATGTGATCTATCGCCTTTATTTCCTGCCCCAGCCCCCGGCCAGGGCATCGTCCGCCGGGCGCAGCGACCGGGCGCTGGCCTTCCTCTCCAACGGGTTCCTCTTCTACCGCGAGCGCGGTGGCGAAGTGAAGCAGTTGCACAGCACCTACGCGCAGGAGGCACTGGATCGCCGCGAGAACTCCCGCGAGAAAAACAGCTGGAAGAAAGACACGGCCTTCGGCATCGCGGCCGGCGGCCGCATGCGCAGCATGGAGCTGCCCGACAAGCCCTTGCTGGCCACTTCTGCCTGCTACGAAGCCACCGGCAACCTGCTGTACTTCCTCAAGGACGACGCGGTCGGCGGGTTGTTTCGGCGTGAGGCCACCTCGGGCAACGAAATCCGGGTGCTGCTTAGGCAGAAGCTGCACTTGGTGGACCTGAACGTTTCGCCAGACGGCGCCATGCTCGCGGCATCGTCGCAACAGACCGGCGGGGTTGCGAACATCACGCTCATGAAGAGCGATGGCGACGGCATGCGAGAGGTGACCGGCGGCGATACGGTCGATTCGTCGCCCTCCTGGATCCCTGGCGTGGACAAGCGCCTGCTGTTCCAGTCATGCGGCCTGGCACGCAGCGACGAGGGCTACATCGTCGCGCAGGGCAACGCCAGCATCCAGATGCTGAACATGGAATCGGGCAAGGTCGAGCCGGTGCTGGAAAACGCGCACTTCGATTACCTGAAGCCGCGCGTCGACCCCGCGGGCAACTTGCTCTTCATACGCCGGCCATTCGAGCTGCCACGCTACGGCGCGCAAAAAATGTTCCTCGATGCGCTGCTGCTTCCCTTTCGCCTGCTGCGCGCGCTGTTCCACTACCTCAACTTCTTCTCGTTGATGTACACCCGCAAGCCGCTCACCAGCGCGTCGGGGCCGGCCACGCAGGCCGACATGAAAAACATCCTGCTGCAAGGCCGCCGGATCGACGCCGAGAAGGCCGTGCGCAGCGCGCGCTCGGTGCATGGCGTGCCTTCGCTGGTGCCGGACAGCTGGGAGTTGATCAGCCGCACGCGCCAGGGCGACGAGCGGGTGCTGGCCACCAACGTCGCTTCATACGACGTCAGTGCCGACGGCTCGATCATCTATTCGAACGGCCGGGGCGTGTTTGTGCTGGAACCGGATGGCACCGCGCGGCTCGAGCTGCGGGACGAATTTATCGGGGATGTGGTCGCTGGGTGACCGCGCCGCCCGATCTGCGGCTTCGAGCTGGTCGCCCAAGACACTTGACGGAAAGCGCTCGATCGGCCCGTATTGGTTTAGCAAGCGCGCCGCACCGACGGCCCCGATCCCTTTGATGCCGGGGTAGCCATCGGCAACCCGGCCGGGACCTCGCTGCCCCTGCCGTCGAACCGATCATGCTGCATTGAGCGGTAGATTAAAGCCCTGATTTAATCGACTCGAAGCCATTAAAGGATGCTTTAATCTCTAGCAACAGCCTGCAAGCAGCCTTTCATGAAGCGGACCACCGGCACGACCACCAAATCCACGACGCTGGGCGAGGTCGTGCAGGCTTTCGTGCCGCATTCCTTGCCCCCCGCGCGGCCGGCCCTGGACACCGACTCTCTCGTTCAGCCCAACCGCACGGCCGAACTCGCGTTGGCGCGGCTCTCCGGCGTCGCTGGGCTCGTGCCATCCGTGGACTGGTTGCTGTATGGCGCCATCCGCAAGGAGGCCCTGCTCACGTCCCAGATCGAGGGCACTCAAGCGACCCTCAGCGACCTGTTCGACCAGGAGGCCGGCTTCGCCGTCGCCAATGCGGACGACGTGCAGGAAGTCACCAATTACATTCGTGCCTTTCGCCGCGTTCAGCAGCAACTGCGCTCGCCCAGGGGCCTGCCCGTCAGCGTCCGCCTGCTGTGCGAAGCCCACCGGCTGCTGCTCGATGGCGTGCGTGGTGCGGGAAAGCAGCCGGGCGAGTTGCGCAGGTCGCAGAACTGGATCGGCGGCACTCGCCCGGGCAACGCGGTCTTCGTGCCGCCGCCGGCCGACCGCGTGCCCGCTCTGCTGGCCGACCTGGAAAAGTTCATCCATGCCGCCACACCCAAGTTGCCGCCGCTCGTGAAGATCGCGCTGGCGCATGGGCAGTTCGAGACCATTCACCCGTTCCTGGACGGCAATGGGCGCCTGGGCCGGTTGTTGATCGGCGCGTTGCTCGAACAATGGGGCCTGCTGGCTGAACCGCTGCTGTACCTGAGCGGCTACCTGAAAAAGCACCAGGCAGAGTATTACCGCCAGTTGTCAGGCATTCGCACCGCCGGAGACTGGGAGTCGTGGATTGTCTTTTTCCTGGAAGGCGTGAGCAACGCCGCCGCCGAGGCCGAGCGCAGCATCATCGATGTGGCCAGCCTGGTCACCGCTGATCGCCGCAGATTGCTTGAATCACCACGCAGCAGTCCGGCGAGCTATCGCCTGTTCGAAATGCTACCGATGATGCCGCGTTTCACCGTCGAGCAGGCGCGTCAGAAACTGGAGACCAGCTTTCCCACGGCCAATGCAGCAGTGAAGCTGCTGCACGACCTCGGCGTCCTGGTCGAGCGCACCGGGCAGAAGACGAACCGGATCTACAGCTACCAGCGCTATGTGACGCTGCTGACACGCTGATCGTCGTTCCGTCTGCACGCTCCCGGTCAGTGGCGCCACAGCTCCGGCCAGCTACAGTCGCAATGTCATCTGTGGAGGAAAAGCATGGTCCTACTCGAATTCGCCATGGCCCCCCATGGCCAAGGCGAAAGCCTCAGCGCCCACGTCGCGCGCATTCTCGACGTCATCGACAAGAGCGGCGTGGCCTACCAGCTCACGCCCATGGGCACCATTCTCGAAGGTGAATGGGAAGACGTGATGGGCGTGGTCACGGCCTGCTTCAAGGCGCTGGCCGCGG
>DATILF010000298.1:0-8601 GCA_035476755.1 Ramlibacter sp. | reverse complement strand
TATTTTGCCAAGGGCAATTACTACGCGCTGGCGGGCCGGTCGCCTTTTTCGCGCCTGATCTACCCGGCGCCGGCCGATGCCTGGCTCGGCGTGCACCTCACGCTCGACCTGGGTGGCCAGGCCAAGTTCGGGCCCGATCTGGAGTGGCTCGACGTTGGCAGTCCTGAACAGATCGACTACCAGGTGGACCCGCGCCGCTCGGATTCCTTCTATGCCGAGGTCCGGCGCTACTGGCCGGGGCTGCCGGATCATGCGCTGCAACCCAGCTACAGCGGCGTGCGTCCCAAGATCCATGGTCCGGGCGAAGCCGCGCCGGACTTCCGCATCGACGGGCCGGCCTTTCATGGTGTGCCCGGGCTCGTCAACCTGTTCGGCATCGAGTCGCCGGGGCTCACCAGTGCCCTCGCGATCGCGCAGGAGGTGACGGCACTGCTGCGCACGGCGTCGGCATGATGGCGCCGGCGCGCTTGGTGTGGGCGTGGGCAGGGTGCGCGGCGGGTGCGGCCCTGGCGCAGACACTCCCGCCGATCACCGTCACCGCCACCCGCAACGAGGCTGCGCCGTTCGATGTGCCTGCTTCGGTGGATGTGATCGATGGCGAGCGTGCGCGGGCGGCTGGACGCCCCGAGGTCAACCTCTCCGAAAGTCTCGGCCTGGTGCCGGGCGTCGCCGCCCGCGAGCGGCAAAACTACGCGCAGGACCTGCAGCTTTCCGTTCGGGGCTTCGGCGCGCGTTCCACCTTCGGCGTTCGCGGGGTGCGGCTCTACGTGGACGGCATCCCCGCCACGATGCCCGACGGGCAGGGGCAGCTGTCGCACATCGACCTGGCATCGGCCGGCCGCATCGAACTGCTGCGCGGTCCGTTCTCCGCGCTTTACGGCAACTCATCGGGCGGCGTGCTTCAGGTGTTCACCGAGCCGGGGGAGGGAAAGCCGCAACTCACCACCAGCCTGGCCACTGGCAGTGACGGGCTGGTGCGCCCCGGTCTGCGCCTCGCGGGCGCTACGCCGACGCTGGGTTACGTGGTCAGCGCCAACCGCTTCTCTACCGATGGCTGGCGTGATCACAGCGCCGCCGCGCGCACCCTGTTCAATGCGCGGTTCGATCTCAAGCCGGCCGGCACGGGGGAATGGACGCTGGTGGCCAGCAGCCTGGAACTGCGCGCGGACGATCCCCTGGGCCTGGGCCGATTGCAGTTTCAGGCGGCGCCGCGCAGCGCGGATGCCGCCGCGACGCTGTTCAACACGCGCAAGACCGTGACGCAGAACCAGCTTGGCCTCATTCACGAGAGCCGCCTGGCGGGTGGTGACCGGTTGCGCATGATGGTCTATGGTGGCCGGCGCGACACCAGGCAGTTCCAGGCGATTCCACAGGGCCCGCAGGCGAGCCCGCTGCATCCCGGCGGCGTGATCGGACTGGCGCGTCGCTATGCCGGAGGGGACCTGCGCTGGACACGCCAGGCCAGCCTGGCGGGCGCACCGCTGGAAGTGGTCGCGGGGGCGTCGTACGATCAGCTGGGGGAGCATCGCCGGGGTTGGCAGAACTTTTCCGGCGGCACGCTGGGCGTGCAGGGCAACCTTCGGCGCGAGGAAGACAACCGGGTCTCCAACCTCGACCCGTATCTGCAGGCTGTGTGGAGGCTCGCGCCACGATGGACCTTGACGGCGGGGGTGCGCCACAGCGTCGTGCGCTTCTCTTCCCACGATCGTTTTATCGCGGGCGTCAACGGCGACGACAGCGGCAGCGTCCGCTACAGCGCCACCTTGCCCGTGGCCGGGTTGATGCATGCGTTCGCGCCAGGGCTTCACGTGTACGGCGCCGTGGGACGAGGCTTCGAGACCCCGACGTTCAATGAGCTCGCGTACCGACCGGATGGCTCGGCCGGCCTCAATTTCGGAATCAGGCCCTCGCACAGCAACAACGTCGAACTGGGCGTCAAGGGCCAAACGCGCGCCGGCGACTGGCGCACCGACTGGAATGCGGCGCTGTTTCACACCATCACGCGCGATGAGATCGCGACCCAGACCAACAGTGGTGGCCGCAGCACGTTCGGGAATGCCGGGGCCACCCGGCGGCGCGGCCTGGAACTGGCCTGGAGCGGATCGGTGGGATCGGCCTGGCGCATTCAGCTGGCACAGACCTGGCTGGATGCCCGTTACCGGGATGCGTTCGCCACGTGCACTGGCACGCCTTGCACCACCCCCACGCTGTTGATCCCGGCAGGCCACCGCATCCCCGGAACGGCACGTGCGATGACCGCTGCCGAAGCGGCCTGGGCCCCGCCGCGCGGCTGGCGCGCGGGCGCGGACATCCGCCATTCGAGCCGTGTGCACGTGAACGACGCCAACAGCGAAGCCGCGCCATCATTCACGGCACTGGGCGTGCACGCGGGTTACGTGCTCGACATGCGTGGCTGGAATCTCTCGGCGGGCGCGCGCATCGACAACGTGCTGGATCGCCGGTATGCGGGCTCGGTCATCGTCAACGAAGGCAACGGCCGCTTCTACGAAGCCGCCCCCGGGCGCAACTACACGCTCAAGCTGACCGGCGTCCGCGCGTTCTGAAGCGTCACGCCCTGCGCAATTGTTTGATGGCGCGGGCCGCGCCGCTCACCAGGTCGGGGCCGCGGTAGATGAGGCCGGTGTAGATCTGGACCACGTCGGCGCCGGCGCGGATCTTGGACACGGCATCCTCCGGGCTCAGGATGCCGCCCACGCCGATGATCGGAAAACCCTGGCCCAGGGCCTTGCGTAATTGGGCGATGACGCGGTTGCTGGCTTCCAGGACCGGCGCGCCGCTCAGGCCGCCTGCTTCTTGCGAATGGGGCATGCCTTTCACGGCGTCGCGGCTGATGGTGGTGTTGGTGGCCACCACCCCATCCATGCCATGGCGCCTGAGGGCCGTGGCGATGGCGTCGACCTGCGCCTGCTCCAGGTCCGGCGCGATCTTGATGAAGATAGGGACGCGCCGGCCATGCCGGCGGGCCAGGATTTCGCGCTGGCGCGCGATGGCGCCCAGCAGGCCGTCCAGCGCCTCGTCGCCCTGTAGCGAGCGCAGATTGCTGGTGTTGGGGCTGGAAATGTTCACGGTGACGTAATCCGCATGCGGATAGACGCCATCCAGGCCCACGAGGTAGTCGCTGGTCGCGTTCTCGATGGGGGTGGCCGCGTTCTTGCCGATGTTCAGCCCCAGGATGCGGCCCTTGCCGCGGAAGGACGAATGCTTGACGTTGGAGATGAAGGCTTCCAGGCCGTCGTTGTTGAAGCCGAGCCGGTTGATGAGGGCGTTGGCTTGCGGCAGGCGGAAAATGCGGGGCTTGGGGTTGCCCGGTTGCGGCTTGGGGGTCACGGTGCCCACTTCGACGAAGCCGAAGCCCATCGCGCCCAGACCGTCGATGCAGCGCGCGTTCTTGTCCAGGCCGGCGGCCAGGCCCACACGATTGGGAAACTTCAGCCCCGCCAGCTCGATCGGGTCGTCCACCATGGCGTTGCAGTAAGCCCATTGCAGCGGCGTGCCCTGCAGGCGGGCCAGCGATTGCATGGTGAGTTCGTGCGCGGTTTCGGCGTCGAGGCCGAAGAGAAAGGGCCGGGCCAGGGAGTAGGGGAGCAGCGACATGGATAATTCCGGGATTCACTCCAATTGTCGCAAATGACCCAGGACGAACTGAAAACACTGGTCGGCCAGGCCGCCCTTCACTATGTGGTGCCCGGCGAGATCGTCGGGGTGGGCACCGGCTCGACCGTCAACAAATTCATCGATGCGCTGGCCGGCATGAAGGACCGCATCAAGGGCGCGGTCTCCAGCTCCGTGGCCTCGACCGAGCGCCTTCTGGCGCTGGGCATTCCCGTGTTCGACGCCAATGAGGTGGGCGAGCTGTCGGTCTATATCGATGGCGCCGACGAAATCGATGGCCGTGGTTTCATGATCAAGGGCGGCGGGGCCGCACTGACCCGCGAAAAGATCGTGGCGGCCCAGTCCCGGCAGTTCGTCTGCATCGCGGACGAGAGCAAGCTGGTCCAGGTGCTCGGGCGCTTTCCGGTGCCGGTGGAGGTCATCCCGATGGCCACGCAGCGCCTCGTGCGTCAGTTTGCCGCGTTGGGTGGCACGGCGCAGGTGCGCATGAAGGAAGGCCGGCCCCTGGTCACCGACAACGGGCAGCACATCCTGGATGTGACAGGCCTGGAGATCGCCGAGCCATTGGGCTTCGAGAGCGATGTGAACCAGTGGCCCGGCGTCGTCACCGTAGGCGTGTTCGCGCACCAGAAAGCAGGCGTCTGCCTGCTGGGCACTGCCACGGGCGTGAAAACCCTGACGTTCTGACGCGGATCTGAATCAGATCAGAAGCGGATGCCGGTGGGGTTGTCCGCCGCGGGTGCTGGCGTGGCAGCGCGGCCGGCGTCCGGCTCCGTTGCGGGCCGGGCGGCCTCAGGGGCGGGGAGCGGGGGGCGCTGCGGGTCTTGCGCGGCCACCAGCGGCGTGGCCGGCGAGGGCCGGTAGCTGGTAGGCAACTGCGATGTCTTCGGGTAGCCCGCCGCGTCGATGAACTGCACCCATTCGCTTTCGGAGAAACCCTTGAGCTGCTGCGAGCCGATGGTGAGGAAAGGCACGGTGGCGGTACCCGCCAGCCTCTTCAGGGCCTCGATGTCCTCGTTGGACGTGACCGTGCGCTCGGAAAACGGGATGCCGCGGTTGGACAGCATGGAGCGGCCGAAAACGCACGGACCGCAGCCGGGTGAGGTGTACAAGGTCACGGGGTAGCGTGCGGCGGCCTGGCGCAGTTCGAAGGGCAGCGAGGCATTGCCCGACCCGCCAGGCACCTGGACGATCGGCGCCGTGGAGGCCTTGGCGTTGGCCTCCATCGGCGCTTTGTCTGAAAACGTAACGCGCCCATCGGGCCCCACGATCCGGAAAATTTGTTGCGCGTTTGCATCGCTGCCACCGAATCCGGCCGTCGCGACGAGTCCCATCAGGCCAAGGGCAAGAAAGGGGCGTGCAAAAAACATGGGTCTGGGCTCCAGCAGTTCGATAGGTTGTGTCAGGCCATACCCTGGTGCCGCAGCAGCGCGTCCAGAGAGGGCTCGCGCCCGCGGAACGCCTTGAAGGACTCGATCGCGGGCCGGCTCCCGCCAGCTTCCAGAATGGCTTGCCGGTATTTTCGCCCGGTTTCGATACTGGGCAAACCGTCTTTACCCGTGGTCTCTTCGAATGCCGCATAGGCGTCGGCGCTCAGCACCTCGGCCCACTTGTAGCTGTAGTAGCCCGCCGCGTAGCCGCCGGCGAAGATGTGACTGAATGTGTGCGCCGTGCGGCTGAAGGGCGGCGGCTGGACCACCGCGATTTCCTGGCGCACCTGATTCAGCAAGGGCATGAAGTCCTGGGCCGGATCGTGTTCGGTGTGAAGCAGCATGTCGAAGAGGGCGAACTCGATCTGCCGAAGCGTCTGCAGGCCACTCTGGAAATTCCTGGCGGCCAGCATCTTGTCGAACAGTTCGCGGGGCAGGCCAGCGCCAGTGTCCACGTGCGCGGTCATGTGGCGCAGCACGTTCCATTCCCAGCAGAAGTTTTCCATGAACTGGCTGGGGAGCTCCACTGCGTCCCACTCCACACCGCTGATGCCCGACACATCGCGCTCGTTGACCTGGGTCAGCATATGGTGCAGGCCATGGCCCGACTCATGGAACAGGGTGATCACATCGTCATGCGTGAGCAGGGGCGGCTTGCCGTCCACGCCCTCCGCGAAATTGCACACCAGATGGGCCACGGGCGTCTGCAGCTTGCCGTTGTCGGGCCGCAACCAGCGCGCACGGACATCGTCCATCCACGCGCCGCCGCGCTTGCCGTTGCGCGCGGCCGGGTCGAGGTAGAACTGGCCCACCAGCTCGGTCGACATGCGTTCGCCGTCGCGGCGTTCGCGCTCGATGCGATAGAACTCCACGCCCGGGTGCCACACCGGCGCAACGTCGCGGCGGATCGTCACCTCGAACAGCGTTTCGATGATCTTGAACAGGCCCGCCAGCACCTTGGGCGCGGTGAAGTACTCCTTGACCTCCTGCTCGCTGAAGGCGTAGCGCTCTTCCTTCAGCTTCTCGCCGATGTAGGGCCAATCCCAGGCTTTGGGGTCTTGCAAGCTGAGCTTCTCGGCCGCAAACGCGCGCATGTCGGCGATGTCTTTTTCCGCGTAGGGCTTCGCGCGCCGGGCCAGGTCGCGAAGGAAGTCGACCACCTCCTGCGGCGACTGGGCCATCTTGGGCACCACCGACACTTCGCCGAAATTGCGGAACCCCAGCAGCTGCGCTTCTTCACGGCGCAGCGCCAGGATTTCCTGGATCAGGGCGCTGTTGTCGAACTTCGGGTCACCCTGGTCGCTTGCGCGGGTCACGTATGCGCGGTACATGCGCTCGCGCAGCGGGCCGCTGTGCGCGAACTGCATCACGGGCAGGTAGCTGGGCATCTTCAGGGTGAGCTTGTAGCCGTCCTTGCCATCAGCCTGCGCAGCCGCCCGGGCCGCCTGTACGACGTCGTCGGGCACACCGGTCAATTCGTTTTCAGCGGCGTAGTACGAGAAGGCGTCGGTGGCGTCCAGCGCGTTCTCGCTGAACTTCTGGCTCAGCTCCGCCTGGCGCTCCTGGATCGCGGCGAAGCGGTCGCGTGCGGCACCGGTCAGTTCCGCGCCGCCCAGCACGAAGTTGCGCACGGCGTTCTTGTGTGCCTGGCGCTGTTCGGCATTCAGCGTCGCGGGATCGATGGCCTTGTACTTGGCGTAGAGGCGCTCGTCGGAGCCGAGGTGCGTCCAGAAATCCGTGACCTTGGGAAGCGCCTCGTTGTAAGCGGCGCGCAGCTCGGGCGTGTCCGCCACGCTGTTGAGGTGGCCCACCACGCCCCAGGCGCGGCCGAGGTTTTCGGTGGCCGTGTCCAGGACCTTGGCGATGTCTTCCCAGCGGTTGGGGAAACCCACTTCGGTCACTGTCTGCAATGCTTTGTCGGCCGCGGCCAGCAGCGTGTCGGTGGCCGGCGCCACGTGTTCCGGCTGGACCTTGTCGAAGAGGGGGAGGTCGGTGAAGTCGAGGAGGGGATTGCTCATGACGCACATTTTGCGTCATGACAAATGACTTCGCTTCGCTCAATGACAAATGACTGAGTCCATCCGCGCTTCATTCGTCATTTGTCATCGCGCCGCGCGCTCGGCCGCTTCCAGCGTATTGACGAGCAACATCGCGCGCGTCATGGGGCCCACCCCACCGGGCACGGGGGTGATCCAGCCGGCGACTTCCTTGACACCGGCAAAGTCGACGTCGCCGCAGAGCTTGCCTTCGTCGTTGGTGTTCATGCCCACGTCGATGACCACCGCGCCGGGCTTGACCATGTCGGCGGTCAGCACGTTGCGCTTGCCGACCGCAGCCACGATGACGTCGGCCTGCAGGGTCATGGCCTTCAGGTCCTGGGTGGCGCTGTGGCAGATGGTGACGGTGGCGTTCTTGCCCAGCAGCATCATGGCCATGGGCTTGCCCACGATGTTGCTGCGGCCGATCACTACTGCGTGCTTGCCGCGCAGGTCGTAGCCGATCGATTCGAGCATCTTCATGCAGCCGTGCGGCGTGCAGGGCCAGAAACCCGGCTGGCCGACCATCAGCGCGCCGGCGCTGGCGACGTGGAAGCCGTCGACGTCCTTGGCCGGCGAAATGGTTTCGATGACCTTGTGCGCGTCCATGTGCTTGGGCAGCGGTAACTGCACCAGGATACCGTGGACGGCCGGGTCTTCGTTGAGTGTGCGGATGCGGGCGAGCAGCTCGTTTTCGGCCATGGTGGCCGGGTAGCGCTCCAGCGTGGCCGCCAGGCCCGTCTCGGTGCTGTCGTTGACCTTGTGCTTCGTGTACACGGCGCTGGCCGGGTCGTCGCCGACCATGATGATGGCCAGTGCGGGTTGGACGCCGCGGGCCTTCAGGGCCTGGGTCCGGCCCGAAACCTCGGCGCGGATCTGCTGGGCAAGCGCCTTGCCGTCGATCAACTTCGCTGCCATCTCAAGCCTTGGGTGCGTTCTGGCCCAGCGCGATCTTCAAGAGGTCGGCGACCGTGTTGGCGTTGAGCTTTTCCATGATGTTGGCGCGGTGTGCTTCCACCGTCTTGATGCTGATGCCCAGGTCGTCGGCGATCTGCTTGTTCAGGCGCCCGGCGACGATTCGCTCGAGCACCTGCGCTTCGCGCGACGTGAGTTTGGACAGCAGGGCATCGCGGCTCGCTGCGCTCTGGTACTCGGCGAAGGCGCCCTTGGCGTGTTCGAGCATGCGCTCGACCAGGCTCACCAGTTCTTCTTCCTTGAAAGGCTTCTGGATGAAGTCCATCGCGCCTTTTTTCATCGTGTTCACGGCCATCGGGACGTCGCCGTGGCCGGTGATGAAGACGATGGGCAGGGGTGACTTGCGCTCGATCAGCCGGTCCTGCAGCTCGAGGCCCGTCATGCCGCCCATGCGTATGTCGACGATCAGGCAGGCCACTTCGCGCGGGTCGTAGCGGGAGAGGAAGGACTCGGCGGAGTCGAAGCAGCGGACGCGATAGTCCTTGCCTTCGAGCAGCCATTGCAGGGAGTCGCGCACTGCTTCGTCG
>DATILF010000297.1:0-4782 GCA_035476755.1 Ramlibacter sp. | reverse complement strand
GCCAGGCGCAGCAGCAGGATGTCGGATCGCTCCCAACCGGCCAGCAGCGTCAGCACCTGCGCCGGGCGCTTTTGCAGCAGCAGGAAATCGGCATAGGCGCCCAGCAGGAACTGGTCGGTGACGCCCAGCTTCAGGGCCTCCTTGAAGTGCGCTTCGGCTTCATCGAAGCGCTGCAGGCGCACCGCCATTTCGGCCAGGCGGGTGCGGACCCACAGGGCCAGTTCGGGCGGCGCCGCTTCGGTGTCCGTGAATTGCTTTCCGAGGGCCTGATAGGCGGGCAGCAGGTTGCCGGTGGCGGCTTGCACGTAGGCCGTGCAGCCCTGGGCATGCAGGGGATGCGCCAGTGGCACCAGCCGCGTGCAGTGCGACAGCGCCTGGGCGTATTGCGCACGCACCATGTGGATGGCCGCCTGCCAGGCAATCGGCTCGGGGGATTGCGGATCGAGTTCGGCGGACCTGGCCAGGCTTTGGAGCGCGCCGTCGAAGTCATGCCCATACTGCTGGAGCAGCCCGCGCACCAGCCAATAGGCTGCGTTGTTGGCGCCGGCCTGGGCCAGCGGCGCGATCGCGGCCGAGGCGTAGCCGACGTAGCGCGGGTCACCCTGGGCCATGGCCAGATCGAAGTAGCGCCTGGCGATTTCCACGCGCAACGCGGCATCGCCGGGACGGGCGGCCAGCTGCTTGCGCAGCGAATCGACCCGCCGGACGGACGGGTCGCCGGCTCCGCTGGGCAGGCGTTCGACGACTTCGGTGTCGCTGGCCGGGGTGAAGGGGGCGGCGAAGGCAGCGAACGACAGGCTCAGCAACAACGCCGCGGCCAGCGGCCGCGCGGGCAAGAGGCAGGGCATCGGGCTACTTGGTCCCGAACATGCGGTCGCCGGCGTCTCCCAGGCCAGGCAGGATGTACCCGTGGTCGTTCAGTTCGCGATCGATGGCCGCGGTGTAGATCGGCACGTCGGGGTGCGCGGCCTGCAGGGCGGCAATGCCCTCGGGACAGGTGAGCAGGCACACGAACTTGATCGACTTGGGCCGTAGTTCCTTCAGCCGCTCCACGGCGGCGATGGCCGAATTGCCGGTGGCCAGCATCGGATCGACCACCACCACATCGCGCTCCTGCATGTCCTGCGGCATCTTGAAGTAGTACTCCACGGCCGTCAGCGTCTTGGGGTCGCGGTACAGGCCGATGTGGCCCACCCGCGCACCTGGAACCACGCTCAGCATGCCGTCCAGGATGCCGGTGCCCGCGCGCAGGATCGACACGAACACCAGCTTCTTGCCGTCGATCACCCTGGCCTTGGTCTTCTCCAGCGGCGTCTCGATCTCCACCTCCTGCATCGCCATGTCGCGTGTGACTTCGTAGGCCATCAGCATGGCCAGCTCGTTCAGCAGCCGGCGGAAGCTGTTGGTGGACGACTCCTTCTTGCGCATCAGGGTCAGCTTGTGCTGCACCAGCGGGTGGTCGATCAGGTGGACGTTGCTCATGGGTTTCATTTCTCTCGGTCTGATTCTCTCAAAACACCGTGCCGTCGCTCACCACCTTCAATGGCGGCAGGCCGCCCCGGTGGCGCTGCGCCAGTTCGCGTCCGGCGGCCCAGGAGCCGCCTTCCAGCACGCGCGCCAGCGGGAAATGGTTTTCGTCCAGGTGCAACTGCTGGCGCACGGCATGAGCCACTTCATCCATCAGGGCCACCGTGAGGGCGCGCCATTCCACGATGATCTCGTCACCCGGCTGCCAGGTTTCATGGGCGGCGGACTCGTCGCGCAGGCGCACCAGGCCGCTGTCGATCATGAGGCCGCCGTTGCGGTATTCGGGCAGGGCCGTCAGGCCGTCCAGGCCGCGAACGTGGATGCCGGACCACTCGAATGGCTCCAGCAGCGAATAGGTCATCCACTGCGAGAGCTTGTGAAAAGGCACCCAGCCGTCCGACAGACCCTCGCCTCGCACCGCCGAATGCCGCCAGCAGTCGCCCAGGGGCACCGTGCCTATCGCGTTGCCGGAGGGCCAGATGGCCGACAGGCTGATCAGGATCTGCGACAGGATGTCGTGCGCGGCGGCGTCCGCCGTGTGCGGCGCGTCCGGCCCCAGCGGGCTGACGATCATGTCCAGCAGGCCGGCCGGGCGGCCGTCCTCGCCGAAGACCTCCGGCTGCTCCGACATCACCTCGCCCAGCCGGCGCAACAGGATGGCCCGCTGCCCGATGCCGACCAGGGCGTTGTTGTCGCTGACCTGGAAAGCCGCCGCGAGGTGGTCGGTAGCCACACCCCGCAGGCCGGCGGCGTCGGCCTGGAACGGGTGGTCCTTGCTGCTGGAGAACATGCCCGAGGTAAAAGCGTGGAAGCTGGCGACGCCCAGCCCTTCGGAGCGGGTGAAGGTCTGGCCGCTGGCCGGTTCCACGTACTTCCAGTCGGGGCCCGCGCCGCCATCCAGCAGCACGCTTACCACGGCCAGGTCCACCAGGGAATGGCCGCGCGCGCTGGGGGGCAGGTGTTCCAGCAACTTGTCCAGATGGGCTTTCCGGTTGATGCCGCCGGCCTCGAAGTGCCGCCAGCGGCTGTGCAGCGGCACATGCAGCTTGGGATAGCGGATCCTGGTGGCCGTCACGATTTCCGTCGCGGCGGTGTCCAGGAAGCCGTCGTCCACCACAAACCATGGCGACTCGCCGTTGCGCGCCCGCGCCAGCAACTGGCCACAGCGTTCGCGCACGGCCTGCGTGGTGCGCAGCAGGGCAGCTGCGCTTTCGGCTTCGGCGTGGTTCGAGCCCAGGTGTGTGCTGCCCATGATCAGAGCCCCCGCCCTTTGGCTTTTTTCAGTTCGTCGGCGTCCGGCACGGCGCCGGAGGTGAAGTAGCCGGCGGCGACCTTCGCGTCCATCTCGACGCGCGCATCCGCGGGAATCAATGCCTCAGGAATGTTCACCCGTTCGCCGATTTCGATGCCGGACCCTGTGATGGCGTCGAACTTCATGTTGCTCATGGAGACCAGCCGATGGATCTTTCGGATGCCCAGCCAGTGCAGCACGTCGGGCATGAGTTCCTGGAAGCGCATGTCTTGCACGCCGGCCACGCACTCGGTGCGCGCGAAATACTGATCGGCCGTGTCGCCGCCTACCTGGCGCTTGCGCGCGTTGTACACGAGGAACTTGGTCACTTCGCCCAGGGCCCGGCCTTCCTTGCGCGAGTAGGCCACCAGGCCCACGCCGCCGCGCTGCGAGCCCTGGATGCACTCCTCGATGGCGTGCGTGAGGTAGGGCCGGCAGGTGCAGATGTCGGAGCCGAACACGTCCGAGCCGTTGCATTCGTCGTGCACGCGGGCCGTGAGCTCGACCTCCGGGTTGGCCAGGTCGCGCGGGTTGCCGAAGATGTAGATGGTCTGCCCGCCGATGGGCGGCAGGAACACCTCAAGATCGCTGCGCGTGACCAGCTCGGGGTACATGCCGCCTGTTTCCTCGAACAGCACCCGGCGCAGTTCGGCCTCGGCGCAGCCGAAGCGCTTCGCCACGCCCGGCAGCCACCAGACGGGCTCGATCGCGGCCTTGGTCACCAAAGCGGCGCCTCCGGCGGTCAGCACCTTGCCATCGGCTTTCAGGCGCCCCGACTGCAGCGCCTCGATCACTTCGGGCAGGATCACATGCGCCTTGGTCACGGCGATGGTGGGGCGGATGTCGTAGCCCGCGGCCAGTTCGGTGCTGAACGCTTCGGCCACCAGCGCGCCCCAGGGGTCGATGCTGACGATCCTGCCGGGGTCGCCCCATTGCGGATACGGCCCGATCACGTCGGTGGGCGAAGTGTTGGTCAGGTCGGCGCGGTGCTGGCGCGACAGGGCGCCCGACGCCACCGCGAGCGCACGGTACACGCTGTAGGAGCCGCTATGAGTGCCGATCACATTGCGGTGGCTGCGCTGGGTGGTGGTGCCGACGATCGGGCCGCGTTCGGCGGCCGTGGACGCGCCCCACTGGATGGGCAAGGCGCCGTAGCCCCCGGCGTGGGAAGTCAGGCGGATGTGGCGGGGTGCTTCAACTGGCATGGCAGGCCCTCAAAAAAGGCACTTTACAGCAGCGCAGGCCCGCCGTGGGCGCTCATGCCGGAATGAATGTGGCTAGCGCCTCTTGCCGCCCAGGATGCTGCCCAGCACACCGCGGATGATCTCGCGGCCCACGGTGCTGCCCATGGTGCGCACGGCGGATTTCGCCATGCTTTCGGCCAGGCCCTCGCGCCGGCCACCCCTCGGTCCGGTGGAGCCGAAGAGGATGTCGCCCAGGCCGCCCAGCACGCCGCCGGCGCCTTCCGGCGCCGCGCCGGGCTTGGCCGCGGCCGCTTCAGCCATGGCCTGCTCGGTGCGGACCTTCAGCTTTTCGTGCGCCGAGTCGCGGTCCACGGCCTTTTCGTAGACGCCCGCCACCAGCGAATTCGCCATCAAGGCCTGCCGCTGCACGGGCGTGATGGGGCCGATCTGGCTGCCGGGCGGGAACACATAGGCGCGTTCGGTCACGCTGGGGCGGCCCTTGGTATCCAGCAGGCTGACCAGGGCTTCGCCCACCGCCAGTTCGGTGATGGCCGTCTCGATGTCCAGGCCGGGCTTTTGCCGCATGGTCTGGGCCGTGGCCTTTACCGCCTTCTGGTCGCGCGGGGTAAAGGCACGCAGGGCGTGCTGCACGCGGTTGCCCAGCTGGGCCAGCACGCTGTCGGGGATGTCCAGCGGGTTCTGGGTCACGAAATACACGCCCACGCCCTTGGAGCGCACCAGGCGCACCACCAGCTCGATGCGTTCCACCAGCACCTTGGG
>DATILF010000296.1:0-12889 GCA_035476755.1 Ramlibacter sp. | reverse complement strand
GAGACCGGCGAGCGCCACATCTACGAGATTTCCACGCGCGAGACCGTCACCGGGCTGCAGTCGCAGGCGGCGGTGCGCTATCGCGGGGTGGACGTGGGCAAGGTGGCGGCCATCGGTTTCGACCCCAAGGCGCAGGGCCATGTGCTGCTGCGCCTCGAGATCGACGAGGAAGCGCCGATCACCCGCGACACCTTCGCCACGCTCAACTTCCAGGGCGTCACCGGCCTGGCCTATGTGCAGCTCGATGACAGCGGCAAGCCGGCCCCGCGGCTTGCGCCCGACGACGACAATCCGCCGCGTATTCCCCTGCAACCCAGCCTGCTGTCCAAGCTGACCAGCCGCGGCGAAATCATCCTGGACCAGGTGGAGAAGGCCACCTCCAGGATGAACCAGCTCCTGGGCGACGACAACCAGAAGCGGTTTTCCACGGCACTCGACAACCTGGGCCAGGCCGCGGCCGACGCGGGACGGCTGGCGCAGCGACTGGACACCACCATCGCCAAGCGGGTCGATCCGGCGCTGGCCGATGCCTCTGCCGCGATGATCTCGGTGCGCAAGAGTGCCGAGGAGGTGAACCAGACGGCCGCCGACTTCGGCAAGACCGCGCGCCGCCTGAACGACAAGGATGGGCCGATGGACCGGCTCGCCCAGGGAACCGAATCGCTGTCGCATGCCGCGGATGCGTTCAATGCAGCCACGCTGCCCCGCATCAACCGGGTGACCGAGGAGACGTCGCGGGCGGTGCGGCAATTGGGCCGTACCGCCAACACCATCAACGACAACCCGCAGTCACTGCTCTACGGCTCGGGGCGCATCACGCCCGGCCCCGGTGAACCCGGGTTCGCCGCGCCGGAGGCAGTCCGATGAAGCCTGCTTTCGCCCCCCGGGGCGCACGCCTTTCCTGGCTCGCTGTCCTGGTCCTGTGCGGCGCGCTGGCCGGCTGTGGTGTCACGCCGGACAAGCCCCAGCGCCCCACGCAATACGATTTCGGCCCGGGGCCCACGGCCGCTGCCTCCGGCGCTTCGGCCGCAGCGCTTGCGCCGCTGGTGCTGTCCGACGTGGAAACCACGGGCGCCTTCGATGGCTCGGGCGTGCTGTACCGGCTGGGCTATGCGGATGGGCACCAATTGCGGTCGTATGCCCTGGCACGCTGGAGCGCACCGCCGCCCCAGCTGATCCGCCAGCGGTTGCGCGAACAGCTGGCCGCCGATCGGGCGGTGCTCGATCTCGGTGAGAGTGCGGCCCTGGCGCGCAGCGGCGGCGCCATGCCGCGCGTCCTGCGCATCCAGCTGGAAGAGTTCTCGCATTACTTCGACTCCCCGACGCAAAGCGCCGGACTGGTGCGCTTGCGCGCCACGCTGATGGAGGTCACGCCGGCGGGCGAGAAGCTGGTGGCCCAGCGCAGCATCGTCATGCGCAGTCCGGCCTCCACGCCGGATGCACCCGGTGGCGTTCGGGCCCTGGCCGCGGCCACCGACGCGGCGGCCGGCGAAATCGGCCGGTGGCTGGCGGGCCTGCACTGACCGCTGTTGCCCAGCCAGTGACTCCGGGAACAGCGGCGGGGCGGGGGGCGCTTCAGCGGCCCAGGCCCGGAAACAGCTTGAGCAGGCCCAGGGCCATCACCTCGACCGCCAGCGCCGCCAGGATCAGCCCCATCAGCCGCGTCATCACGTTGATGCCGGTCTTGCCCAGCACCCGGGCGATCGGGTCGGCCAACGCGAAGCTCAGCGCAGTGGCCAGGCCGATCACCACGCCGTAGCCGACCAGCGCCGACATCTGCAGCAAAGTCTGCGCGCGGTCGGCATAGATCACCACGGTGGACATAGTCGCCGGCCCGGTGAGCAAGGGAATCGTCAACGGCACCACGGCGATGCTGGCGCCCATGGCGGCCTT
Organism: Ramlibacter sp.; assembly: GCA_035476755.1. Lineage (GTDB taxonomy): Bacteria > Pseudomonadota > Gammaproteobacteria > Burkholderiales > Burkholderiaceae_C > Ramlibacter. Next base: position 10,996 of record DATILF010000296.1, on the reverse strand, counting down.
CTCGGCGCCTTCCTCCAGTTCGCGCGTCTGCGGCTTGGCCTCGGCCGGCTGTGCATTGAGCATGTTCATCGAGCTGATCAGCAGCAGCATGCCGCCACCCACCTGGAAGCTGGCCAGCGAGATGCCGAAAAAATCGAGGATCTGCAGGCCGAGCAGCGCGCTGGCGGCGATCACCAGGAAGGCGCTGATGGATGCCGTGATGACCGTGCGCCGCCTTTGCGCCCGCGAGAAGCCCTGGGTGTAGTGGATGTAGAACGGCACGATGGCCAGCGGGTTCACCACCGCCAGCAGGGTCACCAGGGGCTTGAAGTCCATGGCGGGCTATTCCTTGGGTAGCGACGCTTCGAGCTGGGCGATTTCTTCGGGCGTGGCCGGATGGCGGCGCCTGAACATGCCGTAGCCCTCCATCTGCAGCACCTTCTCCCCGTTCTGGTTGAACATCTCCCAGTTCGAGCGGATCAGGCCGATGTCGGTGCGCTTGCGCAAGGCGCGCGACTCGGTGATGGTGTGCTTCAGGCGCAGCGTGTCGCCCGGATAGACGGGTTTGAGCCAGCGCAGGCTCTCCAGGCCGGGCGACCCCATGCTGGACGAATCGTTCAGGAAATTCTCCACCGTGAGCCGCATCGCCAGGGAGCAGGTGTGCCAGCCGCTGGCGCACAGGTTGCCATAGATCGAGCGGCGGCCGGCGGCTTCGTCCACGTGGAACGGCTGCGGGTCGAACTGCTCCGCGAAGTCCAGCATCTCCTCGATGGACGGTGTGACCGTGCCGAGGTCGCGAACGGACCCGGGCGCCAGGTCTTCCCAGTAGTACTTGATAGAGCTCATCATCGGCCTCCGGATACGTCGAGCAGGGACATGGTGGTGTAGCTGGCCGCGGGCGACAGCAGCCAGACGATGGCCTCGGCCACTTCCGCAGCGGTGCCGCCGCGCTGCATGGGCACCTGGTGGGCGAGTTGTTGCACGCGGTCGGGAATGCCGCCGGATGCGTGGATGCCGGTTTCGATCAGGCCCGGCCGCACCGCGTTGACGCGGATGCCTTCCCCCGCGACCTCCCTGGCCAGGCCCAGCGTGAAAGTGTCGATCGCCCCCTTGGCCGCCGCGTAATCGACGTACTGTCCCGGCGAGCCCAGGCGCGCCGCGGCGCTGGAGACGTTGACGAGGGCGCCGCCGCTGCCGCCATGGCGCGTGCTCATGCGGCGAACGGCCTCGCGCGCACAGACGATGGCGCCGATCACGTTGATGTCGAACATGCGCTTGAGGCGGGCCACGCTCATCTCGTCCACGCGGGCGGCGGCGTCCACCACGCCGGCGTTGTTCACCAGCCCGGTGAGGCGCCCCATCTCGCGGTCGATGCGCTCGAACATGGCGAGCACCTGGCCTTCATCGGCCACATCCGCCTGGACGGCCAAGGCTGTGCCGCCGGCCGCGCGAATGCGCGCCACCACCTCGTCGGCAGCCCCGGCGTTCGACGCGTAATTCACGGCCACCGAATAGCCCCGCGCCGCGGCCAGCACGGCCGTGGCGGCGCCGATGCCGCGGCTGGCGCCGGTGACCAGCAATACCTGCTCCAAATCCATCTTCTGCAAGAATCCCTGTGTAAGCTACAAAGCCTGCTGGCCACCATTACAACAAAGATGTTGCCGTCCCGTCCCCTCCAGCTGTGTGATCGGCGGTGAAATCTTCTGGGGGCCGGGACCGGCGGCATGTCGGCGCGCGCAAACTTCAGTCCGGAACTCGCAATTTCAAGGAGATGGAACATGGGTGATTTTGTTGACCTCCAGGCCGCCGATGGCTTCGGGTTTCCCGCCTACGTGGCGCGGCCGGCGGGCAAGCCCCGAGCGGGCGTCGTCGTGCTGCAGGAAATTTTCGGCGTCAATTCGCACATCCGCTCAGTCGCCGACGGCTATGCGGCCGAGGGCTACCTCGCCGTGGCGCCCGCCACCTTCCACCGCGTCCAGCCAGGCGTGGACATCGGCTACACGCAGGAGGACATGGGCGCCGGCATGGCGCTCAAGGCCGCGGTCGAGGCGCTGCCCGCCCCGGGCGTCATGCAGGATGTCCAGGCGGCCGTGCAATACGCGGCGCAAGCGGGCAAGGTCGGTGTCCTGGGCTTCTGCTGGGGCGGCTTGCTGACCTGGCGGGCCGCCGCGCTGGTCGATGGCCTGTCGGCGGCGGCGCCTTACTACGGCGGCGGCATGACCACGCCTGCCGAGGTCGCTCGCCAGCCGCGGGTGCCGGTGCTGGCGCATTTCGGCGACCAGGACCACTGGATCCCGATGGACAGCGTGGAGGCATTCCGGGCGGCCCACCCCGAGGTCGAGGTGCAGGTCTATCACGCCAACCACGGCTTCAACTGCGACCAGCGGGGCTCCTACGATGCCGCCGCGGCGAAGCTTGCCCGTGAGCGTACGCTCGCCTTCTTCGCCATGCATCTGGCCTGAGCATGGGCACGTTGCGCCAGGTGATGCGGGTCGCCGCGGCGCTGACGGCCGCGGTGCTCGCGCCGGCGTCGCACGCCGCCGACTACAGCGGCCCCTTGTTCGATGCGCACCTGCACTACAACGAGGAAGCGCAGGGCCCGCATCCGCTTGCGGATGTGCTGGCCCGCATGCAGCGCAATGGCGTCAAGGCCATCATCGCCAATTCGCGACCGAACGACGGCACCCAGGCGCTGGCCGCTTCGGCGCAAACGCGCCAGGCCGGCGTCACGGTGGTGCCCTTCGTGCGCCTGTACAGAAATCGCGCCGACTACGACAACTGGTTCCGCGACGAGTCCATCTACGAGATGGTGCAGGCGGAGCTGGCGCGCGGCACGGCCTCGGGTGCGTTCCGCGGCCTGGGCGAATTCCACCTGTATGACAGCGCCCATGCCAATGGCCCGGTCGCGAAAAAGCTGATGGCGCTGGCCGAAGAAAAGGGCCTGGCCGTATTGGCGCACGTGGACGACGTTGCCATCGATCTGCTCATGGCCAGCACGCCGTCGAAAGGCGAGAAGGCTCGCCTGATCTGGGCGCATACCGGCATCGGTGGCGTCCCCGCCGCGCGGGTCGATCAGCTGTTCACGAAGTATCCGCTGCTGATGGGGGAGCTCTCCTATCGGCCGGGGCTCACGTGCGAAGGTGGAAAACTGTGCGCCGAGTGGCGGCAGCTGCTCATGAAATACCCGGGGCGATTCATGATCGGCTCGGACACCTGGGTAAACCAGCGCTGGCAGTATTACGATGAACTGATGAAGGGCTATCGCACGTGGCTGGGCGACCTGCCTGCGGATGTGGCCCGCCGCATCGCCTGGGAAAATGGCGCCGCACTTTTTGGACTGAAATGACCGAACTGTTCTACGACCCGGGCACCGCTTCGATGGTGCCCCACATCGTGCTGGAGGAAATCGGTGCGCCGTACCGCCGCGTCCTGGTGGACCGCATGGCGCAGGCCCACAAGCGGCCCGAGTTCCTGAAGCTCAATCCGAACGGGCTGATCCCCGTGCTGCGCCAGGATGACCTGGTGGTTTACGAGACGGCGGCCATCGTGCTGCATCTTTGCGACACCCATCCCGCTGCCGGGTTGGCCCCTGCGATCGGCACCCCGCAGCGCGCCCATTTCTACCAGTGGCTCGCGTGGCTCACCAATACGCTGCAGGCGACGCTCGTCCTCTACTTCTACCCCGAGCGCTCGGTGAACGAGGGCAATGCGGCTGGCGCGGATGAAGTGAAGGCCCGCGCCGAAGCGAAGGTGGCGGGCCTGCTCGACCAGCTCGACACGGAGCTGGCGCGTCGCGGCGGCCCCTGGTTCCTGGGCGACAGTTACAGTGCGCTGGATGCCTACGTGTTCACGATGTGCCGTTGGACGCGCAACTTCAGGCACGAGACGCCGGCACGCGGCCGCCCGCACCTGCAGCCATACCTGGAACGCATGATGGCGCGGCCGGCTCTGCAGCGCGTGATGGCGAACGAGCAGCTGGCGCCGCCTTACTTCTAGCGCTTTCTAGCGCTCGCCGTATCGCCCTAGCGTGCGGTGCGCGCCAGGTAGCGCTTGCGCCAGAAAAGCACGCCCATGATGGCGGCGATGAAGGTCATCGACCCCAAGGCCCACCAGAAGCCCGACTCGACGTGGATCAGCGGCAGGAACTCGAAGTTCATGCCGAAGATGCCCGCGATCAGGTTCAGGGGCAGGAAGATCGCCGTGAGCGCCGTCAGGGTGCGCATGATCTCGTTGGTGCGGTGGCCGAGCGCGGAAAAGTGGATCTGCACGGCGGTTTCGGCGCCATGCTCCATGCGGCGCACATGCTGGACGACGCGCTGGATGTGTTCCACGACGTCGCGCGCGCGGGCCAGCAACCCGTCGCGTTCGGCCAGCGGCACGGACGGTGACGGCTGCTCGCGCTGGGCGTCCAGCCACTCCTGCATGGCGTCGTTCTGCTCTTCGCAGAGGTCTTCCAGTGTGTGCAGCGCGGTGCGCGCGGACATCAACGCGCCCCAATCCGCGCCGCGCGACCTGGGCCCGAGCAGTTCGTGCTGCCAGTGGTCGAGTTCGCCGCCGAGCTCCTTGCGCAGATCCAGGTAGCTATCGACCATCAGGTTGAGCATGCGCAGCATCAGGTCGGGCGCGCTGGTGGGCAGGCGGCCGCGGGCCGCGCTGCTGAGCGCTTCGCTCTTCACCGCGTCGGCCAGGTAGCGGTCGATGAAGGAGCGGGCGGTGAAGCAGCCGGCGGAGTGCACGGTGATCAGCACGCGATCGAACACGGCGAAGCCGACGGCACGCGTGCGGATGCGGCTGAATGCCGCGAGGGGCCGCGTGGTGAGGGCTTCGGGCGCGAGTTCCGCCCGCACTTCCTGTTCGCTGGCCAGGCGCCGGAAGATGACCAGGTCGTACACCGACGTGTAGTCGTAGTCGGACGGGTGCGCCGGATTGGCGAGGTCCTTGATGTGCAGGTCCAGCAGCGCGGAGCCGCCCAGGCGCTGGCAGGCCTCCTGCAGCGCGGCGAGGTGCTGCTCGATGCTGTCACGCTCCAGGTAGATCCAGACGAAGCCGTCCGGCGGCGCCTGCTGCGGGATCCCGTCAAGGAACCGGAGTGTGCCGGCGCCGAACTCGACGACTTGCATCCCCGGTCAGGCCTTGAGCCGCCGCGCCGCGTCCAGCGCGAAGTAGGTGAGCACGCCGTCGGCGCCGGCGCGCTTGAAGGCGAGCAGGCTTTCCATCATGACGGCGTCGTGGTCGAGCCAGCCGTTCTGGGCCGCGGCCTTGAGCATGGCGTATTCGCCACTCACCTGGTAGGCGAACGTGGGAACCCGGAACTCGTCCTTCACGCGGCGCACGATGTCCAGGTAGGGCATGCCGGGCTTGACCATGACCATGTCCGCGCCTTCGGCGATGTCCATGGCCACTTCGCGCAGGGCCTCGTCGCTGTTGCCGGGATCCATCTGATACACCTTCTTGTCGCTCTTGCCCAGGTTGCCGGCGGAACCGACGGCATCGCGGAAAGGGCCATAGAAGGCGCTGGCGTACTTGGCGCTGTAGGCCATGATGCGGGTGTGGACCAGCGATTGCGATTCGAGCGCGCTCCGGATCGCGCCGATGCGGCCGTCCATCATGTCGCTGGGGGCCACGATATCGACGCCGGCCTGCGCCTGGGTCAGCGCCTGGCGCACCAGCACCTCGACGGTTTCGTCGTTGAGGATGTAACCGGTGTCGTCCAGCAACCCGTCCTGGCCGTGGCTGGTGAACGGGTCGAGGGCCACGTCGGTCATCACGCCCAGCCCGGGAAACCGGGCTTTCAGCTCGCGCACGGCGCGCGGGATCAGGCCTTCGGCGTTCCAGGCCTCGCGCCCGTCCGGCGTCTTCAGCGCCGCGTCGATCACTGGGAATAAAGCCAGAACCGGGATGCCGAGCGCGACGCACTGTTCGGCGACCGGCAGCAGCAGGTCCAGGCTCAGCCGTTCGACCCCGGGCATCGACGCCACGGCTTCGCGCCGGTGGGCGCCCTCGAGCAGGAACACCGGATAGATGAGGTCATGGGGCGTCAATGCGTGTTCCCGCACCAGGTTGCGGGTGAAGGCGTCGCGGCGCAGGCGCCGGGGGCGGCCCTGGGGATAGGGGGCATGCAGGCTCATGCGCGAAATTGTCCTCCATCTGTCGCCGGGCGTTCAATTCAGCCGCGCAAGGCCGCCCTCGGATGGGCCCCGCTGCATGATTTACATGACTTGCCGCCTGCCGGACAGTTAAAAAAAGTGCTTTGCCCTTGAATCCGACCGGGTGGTTTGTTAAATTACGACTGGGCGGTTCGCCGCTCCCCGCTTTTCCTCCCTGAGCGGGTGCCTTAATGTGTGACAGCAAAAAGGCTTCCAACCCCGGCTTTTGCGCCGGGGTTTTTTTTTGGGGCTCCGAATTGCGTCGGCAAAGGGCGGGCGGCGCATTGCCTACACTCCGTCACATGCTCTGGGTCAAGTCACTGCACATCGTGTTCGTCGCCAGCTGGTTTGCCGGCCTGTTCTATTTGCCGCGCATCTACGTGAACCTGGCGATGGTGCCCGCGGAGTCGGTCGCCGAGCGGGACCGGCTGCTGCTGATGGCGCGCAAGCTGCTGCGATTCACGACCTTGCTCATGGTGCCCGCCTTGGGGTTTGGCCTGTGGCTTTGGCTGGGCTACGGCATCGGGCGGGGCGCAGGCAACGGCTGGATGCACGCGAAGCTGGTGGTCGTTGCGCTGGCAGTCGCCTACCACCACCGGTGCAGCGTGCTGCTGGCCCGGTTCCAGGCAGGCCGCTCGCGCCATGGCCATCAGTGGTATCGCTGGTTCAATGAGGCGCCCGTGTTGCTGCTGCTGGCCGCCGTGATTCTGGCCGTCGTGAAGCCGTTCTGACGGGAGCGGGCTGATGCACAAGACAGCGGCCTGGCCCCTCTCACAGGCGTATGCCGCGTTGATCGTGTACGCCAGCCTCTACCCGTTTTCGGGCTGGCGCGACCAGGGCATCGCGCCCTGGGAATTTCTCTGGAGTCCGCTGCCGAAATACTGGACCGGCTTCGACGTGGCCGCGAATGCGGGCGGCTACGTGCCCCTCGGCTTTCTGCTGGCCCTCGGTTTCGTGCGACGCGGCCGCCCGAGCTTCGCGCCGAGCAGCCGCCTCGCGGCAATCGGTGTCGCGGTCATTGCCGCGGCCTGGCTGTCCCTGGGGATGGAGGCGCTGCAGACGTATTTGCCCTCCCGGGTGCCATCCAATGTGGATTTCGCGCTGAACGCGGCGGGTGCGCTGCTGGGAGCCATCGTCGCGGCGGGCCTGGAGCGCATCGGCGCCATCGATCGCTGGAGCCGCTTTCGCGTGCGCTGGTTCGTGGAGGACGCCCGGGGCGCCCTGGTGCTGCTGGCGCTCTGGCCCTTCGCGCTTCTTTTTCCGGCTTCGGTCCCCCTGGGTCTGGGCCAGGTCTTCGAGCGCCTGGAGGCGGGGCTGGCCGAATGGCTCATCGACACGCCTTTCCTTGAATGGCTGCCGGTTCGGGATGTGGAACTGCAGCCGCTGGTGCCTGGTGTCGAACTGGTGTGCGTGGCCATGGGCGCGCTCATCCCCTGTCTGCTGGGGTATTCGGTCATCCGCTCCCTTGCGCGCCGGGCGGTTTTCGCGGGCGCGGCGGTGGCGGTGGGGGTCGCGGCGACGGCGCTGTCGGCGGCGCTCAGCTGGGGCCCGGGCCACGCCTGGGCATGGCTCAGCCTGCCGGTGCAACTGGGGCTGCTGGTCGCGCTGGTGCTGGCCGGCGCGGTGCTGCCGGTGCCGCGGCGTGGCTGCGCGGCGCTGGTGCTGCTGGCCTTGATGCTGAATCTCAGCCTGCTGAACCAGGCCCCCGAAAGCGCTTATTTCGCCCACACGCTGCAGACCTGGGAGCAGGGCCGCTTCATCCGCTTCAATGGCCTGGCGCAATGGCTGGGCTGGCTCTGGCCCTACGCGGCGTTGCTGTATGTGCTGGTGCGCCTGTCGCGCGGCGACCCCCCTCATAGAATCACGGCATGAGCGACCCCCATTCCTATTACGAGCGGCACATCTTTTTCTGCCTCAACGAACGCAAGAACGGCGAAGCTTCCTGTTCGCAGCATCGCGCCCAGGAGGCCTTCGACCGCTGCAAATCCCAGGTGAAGGCGGCCGGCCTGGCGGGGCCGGGCAAGGTGAGGGTGAACAAGGCAGGCTGCCTGGATCGCTGCGCGGCCGGTCCGGTGGCCGTCGTCTACCCCGAGGCCGTCTGGTACACCTACGTGGATGAACAGGACATCGACGAGATCGTCGAATCGCACCTGAAAAATGGCGAAGTGGTCCAGCGCCTGCTGACGCCGCCTCACCTCGGGCGCTGAAGCGCCATGAATTCGTCCACGAGGCGTTTCCAGCTGGCCGGCGCTGCCGGCGTCATCGAAGCTTTGCGCGACGAGCCGGCGGCCGGTGTGACGCCGCGGGGCACCGCCCTCATCGCGCATCCCCATCCGCTCTTTGGCGGCACCATGGACAACAAGGTCGTCCAGACCCTCGCCCGCGCCTTCGTGCAGTCCGGCTGGACGGCGCTGCGGTTCAATTTTCGCGGCGTCGGTGCGAGCCAGGGCCAGCACGACGAAGGGCGCGGCGAGCTCGAGGACCTGCTGGCGATCGCGGCCGCCGAAGCGCCGGAGGGGCCCTTGGCCATCGCGGGCTTTTCTTTCGGGGCCTTCGTGGCTGCGGGCGCCGTGCACGCGCTCTGGGGCCCCCGCAAGATAGAAAAGATCGTTCTGGTCGGCACCGCCGCATCCCGGTTCGAGGTCGCCCCGTTGCCCGCCGAGGCGCACGATGTGTCGCTGGTCGTCCACGGCGAAGCGGACGACACCGTGCCGCTGTCCGCCGTGATGGACTGGGCCCGTCCCCAGTCACTTCCCGTTACGGTGGTTCCCGGAGGCGGCCACTTCTTTCACGGACAATTGCCGCTCCTGAAAAGCCTGGTGGCGCGCCACCTCCGTTCCTGATTTCCCTTCCATGACCAAATTGACCCGGGTGCTGCTGGCCCCGCTGCTCGCTTTCCTGTGTTTCTCCGCCGCGGCCCAGATGCCGCAGCCCCCCGAAGTGGCGGCGCGCAGCTACCTGGTGCTGGATGTCACGGCCAACCAGATGCTGGCCGCTCGCGACATCGACGTGCCCGTGGAGCCGGCTTCATTGACGAAGCTGATGACGGCCTACCTCGTGTTCGACGCGCTTCGCAACAGGAAGATCGACCTGAAGCAGACGCTGCCGGTGAGCACCCGTGCCTGGAAGATGCAGGGCTCGCGCATGTTCATCGACCCCAGCATGCAGGTGCCGGTGGAAGACCTGATCAAGGGCATGATCGTGCAGTCGGGCAACGACGCCACGGTGGCCCTGGCGGAGGGCGTGGGCGGCACGGTGGAGCGTTTCGTCGAACTCATGAACCAGCAGGCCAAGGCGCTGGGCATGAAGAACACCGGCTACCGCAACCCCGAAGGCCTGACCGAGGCGGGCCACACCACCACCGCGCGCGACCTGAGCATTCTGTCGGTGCGGCTGCTGCAGGATTTCCCCGACTACGTCAGCTACTACACGATCAGGAAGTACCGCTACGAAGGCACACCTACCGCCAACGATACCAACCGGAACATGCTGCTGTTTCGCGATCCGACGGTCGATGGCCTGAAAACCGGCCATACCAATGCCGCGGGCTACTGCCTGATCGCCACCGCCAAGCGCGACTTTCCGAATGTGGGCGCCCGCCGCCTGATCACCATCGTGCTGGGCACGGCCAGCGAAAATGCCCGCGCCAATGAAGCGCAGAAACTGCTGAACTGGGGCTACACCGCTTTCGAGGCCATCAAGCTTTTCGACGCCAACCAGGCGGTGGTGTCGCCGCAGGTGTGGAAGGGCGCCCAGAAAACGGCCAAGCTCGGGCGTACCCACGCCGTGGTGGTGGCAGTGCCGGCCGGCACCGCCTCGCGCATCAAGACCCAGGTGGCGCGGCCCGACCCCTTGATGGCGCCTCTGGCCAAGGGCCAGCAGGTCGGCACCCTGAAGGTGAGCTCGGGCGACCAGCCGCTGCTGGATGTGCCGCTCATGGCACTGGAATCCGTGGAGCAGGCCGGCGTGCTCAGCCGTGCCTGGGATGCCGTCAGGCTGTGGATCAAGTAGCAGGAAACTAGTTACTAAGTTCTTTCTTTTTGGGGCCTGACCGGCGGGCGCGGCCGTCCAGCGAACCCGTGTTTGAGCCTTTTACCCGGCCGGGATATACTCGAGGGCTTTCCCGCAATTGGGGCGGGGAAGGTTTTTGTCTCCGCATTTTGCGGAAATCAGTTTTTCACGACGTTTAGGGACGTTATTCAATGCCAACCATCAATCAACTCGTGCGTCACGGGCGGGAGGTCGAAAAGACCAAATCCAAAAGCCCCGCGATGCAGAACAGCCCCCAGCGCCGGGGCGTGTGCACCCGCGTGTACACCACGACCCCGAAGAAGCCGAATTCGGCCCTTCGTAAAGTCGCCAAGGTCCGCCTGACCAACGGCTTCGAAGTCATTTCCTACATCGGCGGCGAAGGCCACAACCTGCAGGAACACTCCGTGGTTCTGGTGCGCGGCGGCCGTGTGAAGGACTTGCCCGGTGTGCGCTACCACATCGTGCGCGGTTCGCTCGACCTGCAAGGCGTGAAAGACCGCAAGCAGTCGCGCTCCAAGTACGGTGCCAAGCGGCCGAAGAAGGCCTAAGAAGTTTGTAGTTTGTCGGTGCTCGTTCGGCCCTGGCAGGCTGAATGTGCGTAGTGACCCGAAGCGCGGAATTGTCCGTGTGGGTCGAGTAAGCGAGGGCCTGATGGCTCTCTGGGCCCCCGATAGGGAAAAGCCAGCTGAAGCAATTTGTGAGGTGAAACCATGCCACGTCGTCGCGAAGTCCCTAAACGTGAAATCCTGCCGGATCCCAAGTTCGGCAACATCGAGCTCGCCAAGTTCATGAACGTCATCATGCAAGGCGGCAAGAAGGCGATCGCCGAGCGCATCGTC
>DATILF010000295.1:0-3677 GCA_035476755.1 Ramlibacter sp. | reverse complement strand
CACGTGCCCTTTGGCGGCCGCAAGGCGTCCAGCATGGGGTCGCGCGAGCAGGGCACGTATGCCGCCGAGTTCTACACCACCGTGAAGACCGCGTACACGGCGGCTTGACTTTTTTCCCCGAGAGACGTTTCACATGCCCGCCCTTGCCCCCGACTGCCTCGAGCAGGCCTTTTCCGCAGCCCGCACTTTCTCGAAATTTCGCGATGAGCCCGTCACCGATGCGGTCCTGCTGCAGCTCTACGAGCTGGCCAAATGGGGCCCGACCTCGTTCAACTGCCAGCCCGCCCGCTATGTGTTCGTGCGCAGCCGCGAGGCCAAGGAAAAGCTGCGGCCCTGCCTCACGCCGGGCAACCTGGACAAGACGATGAAGGCGCCGGTGACGGTGATCGTGGCGCAAGACCTGCGCTTCTTCGAGCACCTACCCACGCAGCTGCCCCACAACCCTCAGGCGTCCGCGCCCTTCCTGGACAACCCGGCGCGGGCGCAGACCGCGGCCCTGCGCAACAGCAGCCTGCAAGGCGCCTACCTGATCCTGGCCGCGCGCATGCTGGGGCTGGACTGCGGCCCCATGAGCGGCTTCAACGCGGCAGCCCTGGATGCGGCCTTTTTTCCGGAGGGCTGCATCAAGTCCAACTTCCTCATCAACCTGGGTTACGGCGACCGCGAAGCGTTGCGCCCACGCGGCCCGCGCCTGCCCTTCGAGGCCGTCGCCACCATCGCCTGACCCATGCACAGGAGAAGATAAATGCCATTCATTGAAGTCAAGATCATCGAGGGCGTGCTGCCCGACGAGAAGAAAGCCGCGCTGATCGCCGCGCTGACCGACGCCGTCGCACAGGTGGCCGGCGAGGGCTTTCGGCCCATGACGCGCTGCGCCATCCAGGAGATCAAGAGCGGCTGGTGGGGTGTGGCCGGCAAGACGCTCACCACTGAAGCCGCAAGGCCCAAGTAGCGACTGATCTTCCTGGCCAAAACAACCAACAATTGAGGAGACAAAAGATGAGTTTTTTGAGGATTCGTCCCATGGGGAGCGCCTCTGTGCTGGCTGCGTTGCTGGCAGCCAGCGGATGCGGTGGAGGGTCGGCGCAGGCCGAACCACCACAGCTGAGCGCGGCCACGCCGGCGACGTTCTCAGGCGCGTGCGCCGACCTGCCCGCCCGACTCGGCGGGCTGGCCAACACCACCATCACCGCGAGCACCAGTGTCCCCGCCGGCTCTCTCACGGTCGCGGGACAAGCGGTCCCCGAGCACTGCCTGGTCACCGGCCGCATGTTCGATCGCGTCAGCGCCGTGGACGGGCAGGCCTATGCCATCGGCTTCGAAATGCGCCTGCCCACGCAATGGAACGGGCGCTTTTTCTACCAGGCCAACGGCGGATCCGATGGTGTCGTCGTCGCCGCCACGGGCTCATCCGGCGGCGGCCCGGCAACCCATGCCCTGCTGCAGAGGTTCGCGGTGCTGAGTTCCGATGCGGGCCACCGTGCCGTTCTCAATCCCGCCTTCGGCATCGATCCGCAGGCGCGGCTGGATTACGGCTACCAGGCGGTGGGCAAACTCACGCCGATGGCCAAGAGCCTGATCCAGACGGCCTATGGCAAGGGGCCGGACCGCTCCTACTTCGGCGGATGCTCCAACGGCGGACGCCATGCCATGGTCGCGGCCTCGCGCTATGCCGATCAGTACGACGGCATCCTTGCCGGGGCGCCCGGCTACAAGCTGCCCACCGCGGCCATCGCCAACCTCGCCGGCGGGCAGTTGTATGCGTCGGTCGCGACCGATCCGGTCAACCTCGAAACAGGATTCACCGCCGTCGAGCGAAGGCTGGTGGCGAGCTCGGTTCTGGCGAAGTGCGACGCGCTCGATGGCGCCACCGATGGCCTGGTGCAGGACGTGGCGGCCTGCCAATCGGCGTTCAGCCTGGAGCGCGACGTGCCCACCTGCAGCGGCGCGCGCGACGGCACCTGCCTGAGCGCGGCCCAGAAGACCGTCATAGCAAAAATCTTCAGCGGCCCCACCAGCAGCAGCGGCGCCTTGATCTACGCGTCGTTCCCGTACGACGCCGGCATCTCCGGTTCGGGCATCGCCTTCTGGGAGTTCAGCGTGCCCGCGCAGCTGAACGCAGGGTCCGTGGGCATGATCTTCAAGGTGCCGCCGGAAAGCCCCACCGGCTTCAACGGCCAGGCGTTCTTTCAGTCCGCGAACATCGACACGCTGGTGGCCCAGGTCAACGCCACCACCAGCCTGTACACGGAGTCGGGCATGAGCTTCATGGCCCCGCCGAACCCCACCAAGCTGGAGACACTGAAGAACCGCGGCGCCAAGATGCTCGTCTATCACGGCGTCAGCGATCCCATCTTCTCCGTCACCGACACGCAGAGCTGGTACCAGGGCCTGCAGGCGGCCAATGGCGGCGATGCATCGAACTTCGCGCGCTTCCTGCGCGTTCCCGGCATGGGCCACTGTTCCGGCGGACCGGCCACCGATCAGTTCGATGCCATCACCCCGCTGGTCCACTGGGTCGAGCAAGGCCAGGCCCCTGCCCAGGTGATCGCAACGGCGCGCGGCCCCGGCAATGCGGGCGGCGCCAATGCCGACGTGCCCGCCACCTGGGCGGCCGACAGGACACGGCCACTGTGTCCCTATCCGAAGGTGGCGCGTTACGCGGGCAGCGGCAGCCTGGAGGTGGCGAGCAACTTCCGCTGCGAATGAGGCGTCGGGCGATGCGGCATCCGGTGCGAGGCGCTCCACCGGGCGGCTGATTCACCCGTGGCTTCCTGGGGGTTGTTGGCAAGTAATTTCGAAATTAATGGTAAATTCGAAATATGGATGCCAACCCCACTGCCGCCACTGCCACCACGGCCCTCACGTACTCGGACTTCGTGTTCGATCACCTTCGCGCGGACATCGTGCAGGGCGTGTTCGCGCCTGCCAGCAAACTGGCGATGAAGGACCTGACGGCGCGCTACCAGGTGGGCCTGAGCCCCATTCGCGAGGCCTTGCACCGCCTGGTGGGCGAGGGCTTCGTGCTGTCCGTCGGCCAGCGCGGCTTCACCGTGCCGCCGCTGACCCTGGAAGACCTGGAAGACCTCACGGCCTTGCGCACGCTGGTCGAAGAGGCGGCGATTCGCCAGGCCATCGCGCGCGGCGGCGACACCTGGGAAGCTGGCATCGTGGCGGCCTTCCATCGCCTGGAGAAGCAGGCGGCGCGCTTCGCCACCGACGACGAAACCGCCATCCGGCACTACGATGCCGTGCATCGCGGCTTTCACACGGCCCTGTACGCCGGTGTGACGGCGCCGCGCCTGGCCACGCTGCACGGCAACCTGTACGACCAGGCCTTTCGCTACCGCAAGACCCTGCACCACAAGCGGCTCACGGCCAGGGACATCGTGGCCGAACACCGCCGCCTGATGAAGGTCGTGCTGTCGCGTGATGCGGATGCCGCCGCAGCTGCCTTGTGCGGCCACCTGCAACTCACGCGCAAGGCGGCCGCGAGCTTCCTGGCGGACCACGCCGGCTGAGCGCGGGCAGCGCAAGGCCTTTCCCTCTCCTCATTACCGAGCTCATCGCATGCCAATCAACGAGACCCATGACCCGGCCCTGCGCAGCTGGGTCGCCAGCGCCAACAGCGCCACCACCGATTTCCCGATCCAGAACCTGCCGCACGGTGTGTTCCG
>DATILF010000294.1:0-4153 GCA_035476755.1 Ramlibacter sp. | reverse complement strand
TTGCAAACTCGGCGACGGTGGTACTTGACATGTGTTGTGGTGCCTTCCATCACATTACTCGTGAGCGGCGGTGGCACTGGTGAACCAGTGCTCGCGCGCTTTCATGATCAGGGCTTTGGCCTCGTCTTCGGACTGGCCGGTAATTTCGGTGAGCTCGTCGACCGCGAGGTCAGCCAGCTCGTCACGGGTCTGGACGCCGGCTTCAGCCAGCTTGGCGATCAGCGGGGCCGAGAGGCCTTCGAGGTCGCGCAGGTCTTGCGAGACTTCCTCGACGCTCTCTTCGCGGGCGATTTCCATCGTCAGCAAGGCGTCCTTGGCACGGGCGCGCAGCTCGTTGACCGTGTCTTCGTCGAAGGATTCGATCTCCAGCATTTCCTGGATCGGCACGTAGGCCACTTCTTCCAGGCTGGTGAAACCCTCGGCGAACAGGATGTCGGCGATCTCCTGGTCCACGTCCAGCTTTTCCATGAACAGCTTGCGGATGGTGTCCGTCTCTTCGGCGTGCTTTTGCGCCGATTCGTTCGCGTCCATGATGTTGATTTTCCAGCCCGTGAGATCGGAGGCCAGGCGCACGTTCTGTCCGCCGCGGCCGATGGCGATCGCGAGGTTTTCCTCGTCCACCACCACGTCCATCGCGTGCTTTTCTTCATCGACGACGATGGAAGAAACGTTGGCCGGCGCCAGCGCGCCAATCACGAATTGCGCGGGGTCTTCGGACCACAGCACGATGTCGACGCGCTCGCCGGCCAGCTCGTTCGTCACGGCGTTGACGCGGGTGCCGCGAACGCCGACGCAGGTGCCGATGGGGTCGACGCGCTTGTCGTGCGACAGCACGGCGATCTTGGCGCGCGAACCCGGGTCACGGGCGCAGCTTTTGATTTCCAGCAGGCCCTGCTCAATCTCGGGCACTTCCTGGCGGAACAGCTCGATCATGAACTCGGGGGCGGAACGCGACAGGATGATGGGCGCGCCGCGCAGCGTCAGGTCCACTTCCATGATCATGGCGCGGACACGGTCTCCGTTGCGCAGGTTTTCCTTGGGGATCATCTCGCTGCGGCGCAGGCGCCCTTCGACGCGGCCCGACTCGACGATGATGTCGCCCTTGTCCATGCGCTTGACGGTGCCCACGAAGATCTTGTCGCCGCGCGACATGAAATCGTTCAGCAGCATCTCGCGTTCAGCGTCGCGGATCTTCTGCAGGATGACCTGCTTGGCCGCCATGGCGCCAATGCGGCCGATGGGCACCGAATCAACCGCTTCCTCGATGTACTCGTCCACCTCGATGTCGGGCATCTCTTCCTTGGCCTCGAACAGCAGGATTTCCTGGTCAGGCAGCTGCAGGCCGGCTTCGTCGGGCACCACGTGCCAGCGGCGGAACGTCTCGTAGTTGCCGCTGTCCCGATCGATCGCGACGCGGATGTCCACGTCGCCTTCGTACAGTTTCTTCGTAGCCTGGGCCAGGGCCGACTCCACCGCGCCGAAGACCACGTCGCGCTCGACGTTCTTCTCGCGGGAAATCGCTTCCACCAGCATCAACAATTCGCGGTTCATCTCACGACTCTCCTACTGCCTTGGGCCTGCGCCCCTTGAAATCAACAACCGGTGCCAGCCGCGCTTCTTTCAGCTCGTCCAGCGTAAAACCCAATGCCTGCAAGGGTGCGGGCACCCTCTTCCTGCTTACCTTCTGGCCGGGCTTGGGCGCGGGCTCGTCGCTCCAGACGATCTGCCAGCCCCCTGCCTCGGCGCGCTCCAGCGTGCCGCGAAACTTCTTGCGGTTGGCGGCCACCTGGCCGCCCGCGGCGGCGCCCATGGGCGCCTTCAGCGTGATGTCGACCTCCTGGCCGGCAAAACGCCCGAAATCCTTCTCTGTACGCAACGGCCGGTCAATGCCGGGCGATGACACTTCGAGGCGCTTGTACTCCGTGCCCTCGACTTCCAGCGCGAACTGCAGCTGGCGCGTCACCTTCTCGCAGTCCTCGACGTTGACGAACTGGTCTTCGCCCGGGCTCCACGGCAGGTCGATCGTGATGCGCAGCAAGCCTCCGGCGGAGCGCTCGATCTCCACCAATTCGTAACCCAATCCGGTCACGGTTTGCTCTACGATGTCCTGCAGTGCCACTACGTCCTGTCGTCCCTTGAAAAAGCATCGACCAAAAAAAACGGGCGGTGAGTACCCGCCCGTTTGGTCGTGAAGCAAGGATTGTACCTCGCAAACCCTTGATTTGCAACGCTTCGGACCGCGAAGCGGGCTATGCACTCAGTCCAGCGCCGGGCCGCTCCCAAGCAGGACTGCGCCCCCTCGGGGGGCAGCGAACAACGTGAGCGTGGGGGCAATTTCAGTCGGAAACCCGGCCGCGCAGCACCTTGACCTGCGAGCGCAGGTTCTTCGCTTCCAGCCGCCGCTTCTTCGAGGCCCGAGTCGGCTGGGTGGGCCGGCGCACCCGCGGTGGCAGGGCCACGCTGTCCACAAGTTCCTGCAGCCGTCCCATGGCCTCGGCGCGGTTCATGTCCTGGCTGCGGTGCGTCTGCGCCTTGATGACCAGCACGCCATCGCGCGTGATGCGCTGGTCGGCCAGCGCCAGAAGCCGCTCCTTGTGGTCCTCGGCCAAGGATGAGTTGCGGATGTCAAAGCGCAGGTGGATGGCGCTGGACACCTTGTTGACGTTCTGGCCGCCCGCGCCCTGGGCCCGCACCGCCGTGATCTCCACCTCGGAATCCGGTATGTTGACCACGGGCGGATTGGCAGGCATGGCAGGTCTCAGCTCGCCGCCGCCACCAGGGTGCGGGTGTAGGCATCCACGGGCTGGTCCAGCACCGTCAGCACCGGGCCTGACTCCACGATCTGCCCGTCCTTCATGACCATGACATCGTGCGCCATCGCCCGGATGACATCCACGTCGTGGGTGATCAGAAGATAGCTCAGGCCCTTTTCCCTTTGCAGCCTCTGCAGCAATTTCAGCACCTGCTTCTGGATGGTCACGTCCAGTGCACTGGTGGGTTCGTCCAGGATGAGCACTTGCGGCTGCACGATCAGTGCGCGGGCAATGGCCAGCCGCTGGCGCTGCCCGCCGGAGAATTCGTGGGGATAGCGCGCCAGAAGCCGCGGGAACATGGCCTCGGACAAGCCGACGTCGCCCAGCGCATGAAGCACGCGCTCGCGGCGGGCCGGGGTGGCCAGGTGCGGCTCGTGCACCAGCAGCCCCTCGCCCACGATTTCTTCCACCGTCATCCGCGGGGACAGCGACGAGAACGGGTCCTGGAACACCACCTGCACGATGCGCCGGATGGCCTTGTTCGCCGCCGCATCGGGGCCCCATCTCCGGCCGACCACGGCCAGGTTGCCGCGGTACGGGATCAGGCCCAGGGCAGCCAGGGCGAGCGTCGATTTGCCGGAGCCGGACTCACCCACCACGCCCAGCGTGCGCCCCGGCCGGATGGCGAACCGCGCCCCACTGACGGCGACGAAGCGCCCCTTGCGAAACCACCCTTTGAACCCAGGCAAGGGCGTGGGGTAGCTGACCTCCAGTTCGCTGGCTTGCATCACGGGGGCACCGTCGCCGGCAGGCTCCTCCTCGGTCACATCGCGGACGGGACGGCTGTCGATGAGTTTGCGGGTATAGCTGTGCCGCGGATCCTGGAAGACACCGGACACCGTGCCGTGCTCCACCAGGTGGCCGTTTTCCATCACGGCGATGCGGTCGGCGAACCTGCGCACCAGGTTCAGGTCGTGCGTGATCAAGAGCACCGCCATGCCGTTTTGCCGCTGAAGGTCGGACAGCAGGTCGAGGATCTGGCCGCGCAAGGTCACGTCCAGCGCCGTGGTGGGCTCGTCGGCCAGCAGCAGCCGGGGCCGGCAGGCCAAGGCCATCGCGATCATCGCGCGCTGGCGCTGGCCGCCCGACAGCTGGTGGGCAAACGCGTGCGCCCGCCGCGCGGGCTCGGGGATGCCGGTGGCCGCCAGCGCTTCCACCGCGCCCTCCCAGGCCTGCCGGGCCGTCAGCCCCTGTTTGATCTGCAGCACCTCGGCCACCTGGTCCCCCACGCTGTAAAGCGGATTGAGCGCCGTCATCGGCTCCTGGAAGATCATGGCGATCTGCTCGCCGCGCACCGCCATCAACTGGCGTTCGGAAAGCGCCAGCAGGTCCTGCGGCGC
>DATILF010000293.1:0-19973 GCA_035476755.1 Ramlibacter sp. | reverse complement strand
GGTGCCGCTGCTGCTCTGGCACGGCGGCGGGCTCACCGGCGTGACCTGGGAGACCACACCGGACGGCCGGGCCGGATGGCATGAGTACTTCATGCGGGCGGGCTATGACACCTTGGTCTCCGACGCCGTGGAAAGAGGCCGTTCTTCCTGGGCGCGCTATCCCGAAATCAATCCCGCCGAACCTGAGCATCGAACCATCGATCAATCCTGGGGCATCTTCCGCTTCGGCCCGGCCGATGGCTATTCGGCCGACGCCGCCAGGCAGAAGGCCTATCCGGGCATGCAGTTCCCGGTGGCGGCCATCGATCAGTTCACCAAGCAGTTTGTTGCTCGCTGGACCAACACCGACGCACAGATCCAGGGCGCCTATGACGCCTTGGTGCAGCGCGTCTGTCCGTGCGTCATCGTCGGGCACAGCCAAGCCGGCCAATTTGTCTATACGGCGGCCCAACGGGCGCCCGACAAGGTCAAAGCCGTCGTGCTGATCGAGCCGGCGTCGGCGCTGGACCCGGGGAAGGTCGATCCCGCCCGGGTGAGGCATATACCGCACCTGACGGTATGGGGCGACTACCTGGGCGAAAGCGCGCTCTGGACGCGGTACCGGACCACGGCCGAAACATACACGAATGCCATCAAGAATGCCGGCGGTACCGCCGACACCATCGATCTGCCAGCGATGGGGATTCGCGGCAACAGCCACATGGTGATGATGGACCGCAACAGCGACCAGGTTGCCCGCCTGGTGCGTGACTGGCTGGCCAGGCAAGGCATCGAAAAGTGACGAGGCAAGCGCATGTTCATTGAGCAGCGTACCTACACCATCGAGCCGGAGCGGATTCCCTTTATGCCAACCAGGAATGCCGAATCATGGCGCCTCTTCCCTGGTCCCCGATACGTTAGACACTGTGCAAAGCAAGCAAACCATGACCGAAAAGAAACTGACTGGAAAGATCGATCGAGAGCGCATTCGACAAATGGAGGTGCCACGCCCCTCGCCAGGAATGATCGACAGATTCAAGTCCCTCGGCGGTGACGCCAGCAGCATCGTCTCGGACATCATGGACGAACTGGGCATCGTCGGCGTGTTGCCGGCTTCGCGGTTCGTGCCGACCATCGCCGGGAAGTGTGTGGTGGGGCCGGCGTTGACCGTGCGCAACATCATGCTGCGCGACCATGTCTATGAAAGCGCCCGGGCGCATGTCAACAAGATGGCCGAGTTCGAGGCGCACAACCTGGCGCTGCCGGGCGACGTGCTCGTGATCGATGGAGTCGCCGGCATTTCCAACATGGGCGGAATCTCGGCGCAGACGGGGAAACGCCAGGGCGAAGCGGGCGCGGTCATCAGCGGCGCGATTCGTGATGTTTCCCATTCCAGAGCCGTCGGCTATCCCGTCTGGGCCACCGAGATTTCGCCGGTCACCGGCAAATGGCGCATCCAGACCGTCGAGATCAACGGGGACGTGGAGATCGGGGGTATCCGTGTGTCGCCCGGCGACATCGTGCTGGCCGACGACACCGGCGTTTGCTTCATTCCCCGCCATAGGGCCGAAGAGGTTCTGGTGCTGGCCGAGAAGAAGGCAGCGGCCGAAGCCCGCAAATGCAAACTCATTGACGAAGGCCTGGCGGTGGCGGACCTGCCGGCCAATGCCTGACCCCGTCGACAACTACAACTGCCAGTGGACTCGCCATGAAAATCGCAATCCTTGACGACTATGCGGATGTCGTCCGCCGCCTCGACTGCTTCACGACCCTCGAGGGCCATGAGGTGACCATCTTCAATGACTATGTGTCCGATCTCGACGTGCTGGCAGCGCGACTTCAGGACGCAGAGGCGCTGGTCCTGTTGCGTGAACGCACCCCGATCGGCGAGGCGCTGCTCTCGCGCCTGCCCAACCTGAAGCTGATCAGCCAGAACGGACACGTACCGCATATCGACCTGGAGGCCTGCACGCGGCACGGTGTGGTTGTCTGCTCGGAGGTGACTTCGCGCCCTTCCTATGCGGCCGCGGAACTGACCTGGGGGCTCATCATCGCCGCCATGCGCCACATCCCCTTCGAGGCCGAAGCTTTGAAGCAGGGGCGGTGGCAGTCGACGATCGGCAGGGGGTTGCGCGGCCGGACACTCGGCATTCTCGGCTACGGGCGAATCGGCAAGGTCATCGCGGACTACGCCAAGGCCTTCGGGATGAATGTGCTGGTCTGGGAGCGGCAGGGCAGCTTCGGGCAGGCCAAGAAGGACGGGCATGGCATTCCGTCAAGCCGGGAGGAGTTCTTTGCCCAGTCCGATGTGCTCTCGCTGCACGTGCGGCTCAATGAGGAGACGCGCGGGAGCGTCACGGCGCAAGACCTGGACCGTATGAAACCCACTGCGCTACTCGTCAATACCAGTCGCGCGGAACTGATTTCCCCCGGCGTGCTGGCCGCGGCGCTGAAGGTGGGCCGCCCCGGCCTGGCGGCGGTCGACGTGTTCGAGCACGAGCCCGTCCTGGGCGCCCGCGATCCCTTGCTGGGCCTGCCCAACGCGCTTTGCACACCGCACATTGGTTATGTCGAGATGGACAACCACGAGATTGCGTATGGCAATGCATTCAAGAACATCATTGCCTTCACCGGGGGACGCCCCATCAATGTCCACAATGAGTGCGAAATCCCGGCATGACCGTGGGTAGATGTTCCGCGGGCTCCACCGCGGGGACGGCCAGTTCGCGGCCGACCATCGCGCGGGCGTACAGGTAGTTGTTGCGGGCGTCCTCGCTCAGCTGATCCAGGTCCACCCGGCCGGCGCCGTCGCAGGGAAAGGCGTAACCCCGCCCGCTGTCGAAGAGCGAACGAAAGCGCAGCAGAAACGGGTTGGGCCTGGACTCGATCATGGGGCGTCTCCCAGCGGTGTGGTCAACCCTTCAACGAAATGCAGGGCACCGCAGCGGACGCCGCCACGCAAAGGCGGGGTGAAGACTGTGACATGCGGCTACGCCAAGTGCAGACTAACTGCCATCGGCGCGTGCCCCCACCCCAGCCCTCCCCCGGAAGGGGAGGGAGAAATGCGAGTTTCTGCCGCGCAGATTCCTACGCCACGGCGACGGGATGCGTTGGCAGGGTGAAGAGAAAACTCGCACCCTGGCCGGGCTGCGCATCGGCCCACACCCGGCCTCCGTGGCGCTCGATGATCTGCTTGACCAGCGCCAGCCCGAAGCCGCTGCCTTCGAACTCCGTGGCGCTGTGGAGCCGGAAAAAAGGCGTGAAGAGCCCTTGGGCCTCTTTCATGTCGAAGCCGGCTCCGTTGTCACGCACGAAGATGACCCGCTCCTCGTTGACCATGCGTGAGCCGATCTCGATCACGGGTTGGGCATGCTTGCGCGTGTACTTGAGGGCGTTGCCGATGAGGTTGAGCAGCACCTGCGTCACCAGCGCCGGGTCGGCGTGGCAGCTGGGCAGGGTGTCGATCGACACCGTCACATTGCGCCGCCTGATCTCGTCGCCGAACTCGCGAAGGCAGTCCTGAACCAGCCGGCTCAACTCGACTTGCCTCAGGTTCATTCCGGCACGCGAGGTTTTGGCGAAGTGGAGCAGATCGTTGATGAGCGTGCCCATGATCTGGACGTTGCGCTCAATTTTGGCCAGGTAGCGATTCGCGTCCGCGGGCAGGATGTGGCCGAACTTGTGCCCGAGTGCCTTGGCGAAGCCATCGATGATGCCCAGCGGAGCACGCAGGTCATGAGAGACCAGCGAGGAGAATGCCTGTAGCTCGGAGTTGGCGGATTCCAGTTGACGCGTGCGCTCGGCCACCCGGCGATCCAGGTCGTCCAGCACCATGAGGCCGCTCCAGACGGTGGCCAGCTGCGCGCCCAGCGCCATCATCAGCCGTTCATCGTCGGCGCTGAACGCTTCGCCCCCCAGCCGGTCCGCGGCATACATCCAGCCGCACACGGATTCCCTGGCGATGCAGGGGCCCGCCAGCAGGGTCCGCACTGGCGGGTGGGGCTGGGGCAAGCCGGTGAAGTCGCCCGATCTGGCGGCCACGATCATGCGCGCCTGGCCCCTGTCGCCCAGCACCTTCTGCGCGGCGGCGCACCCTCCGATGGCCGCCGACACGGCGTCGTGCATGCTGCCGTCCAGCCCGCGGCTGGCAAACTTCCTGACGCTTTCGTCGGGAGCAAGAATGACGACGCCCACATAGCGCGCGCTCAGCACATCCTGCGCGGCCGCACAGAACAGCTCTATCAATGCGTTGGGGTCGCGCTCCCACGACATCTGCAGCCCCAGGTTGACCAGGCTGGTCAGCCGGGAAGCCAGCGAGTGCATGTCGTGCCCGAGGTCCGCGGCGGCCAGGGTTTCGGCCTGGTTCTCGGCGATCCGGACAGCGTCTTCCAGCAGCTCTGTCAGGCGTCGATTGCGCTCCTGAAGCGAGGCCCATCCATGCCCAGCCGGCGCGCGCCTGGCGGCGATGCCTGCTGAATTCTCGGCGACGGCGACCTGTTCCATCGGCTGAACCGACTCAACGCCCAGCGCCTCGGCGACCACCGACACAATTTGCGCCGGCGAGCTGGGCTTGGGCAGCACCCATCGCACGCCGACCCGGTCGGCGATCTGGCGGGCTTGCCGGGTGCGATAGCTGGCCGTGTGGATGACGATCGGAAGATCGGCGGTCAAGGGCTCGGCACGCAGACGCCGGCACAACTCTTCTCCGTCCATGTTGGGCATGAGCAAATCGGTAATGACCAGCTCGGGCGGCGCCGCCTTGATCTGCTCCAGCGCCAAGGCGCCATTGGCGGCCTCGGTGACCGTGTGGCCGTAGTAGCCCAGCACGGTGACGAGCAATTGCCGATTGGCCGCCCTGTCGTCGACAACGAGGATATGCGCCATGCTATCCGTCCTGGTCCTGTCCGAGCGGGATTGTCTTGTCGTGCGCCGCCGGATGCGGCGCGGGCGCATCCAGGAAGGCCTCTATCTGGGCGGCGAACTTGCGGGGATCCAGCGGTTTTGCCACATAGCCGTCGAATCCCGCCGCGATTATGCGGTCGCGGTCGCCCACCATGGCATAGGCGGTGACCGCCACGATGGGGATGCCGGACAGGCCGGGGTCGGCTCGCAGGACGCGCATGACCTCGAAGCCGTCGATGCCGGGCAGTTGCAGGTCGCAAACGACCAGTCGTGGCGCTGACCGGCGAGCCGCGAGCAAGCCTGCTTCACCGTCCAATGCCTCTTCGCAGATGAAACCCGCGGCCTCCAGCAGGTAGCGCGCCAGGTCCATGTTGGCCCGGTTGTCCTCGATCAGCAAGATGCGCCGCGTCATCGGATTAGCCTATTTCAAGAATCAGGGAAAAACGGCTGCCCCTGCCATATTCGCTTTGGCAGGTGATGGTGCCACCCAACAGCTCCGCAAGTTTTTGCGACAGGTGCAACCCCAGGCCGGCGCCTTCGCTTCGGCGCGAACCGGGCGCCCCGAGCTGCTGGAATGACTCGAACAGTCGCGCCTGGTCCTGCGTGGTGATGCCGATCCCCGTGTCAGTGATGGCCACGCAGGTCGTGGCCCGGCCTGCCGGCGCCCGATGCTGGCTGAACGCGATGCGCACCTCGCCCGTTTCGGTGAACTTGATGGCGTTGTTCGTGAGATTGAGCAGGATCTGGGTCAGCGCGCGCCGATCGGTGCTGACCATGCAATCGGCCTCGGGCAGTTCAATCCGGAAATCCAGGCCTTTGGCGCTGGCTGCGGGCCGCAGCAGCGCATCGACTTCTTCCAGGACTTCACGGCAAGGCACGGGCTCGAGCAGCAACTCCACTTTGCCGGCTTCGATCCTGGCGAGATCGAGCAGGTCATTGATCAGCGAATGCAGGTGATTGGCGCTGGATTCGATGGTCGTCAGCTGTTGCTCCTGTGCCGCGTTCAGGGGGCCGGGCAGTTTCATGAGCAGCGTGCCGGTAAAGCCGATGATGGCGTTCAGCGGCGTGCGAAGTTCGTGCGACATGCTGGCCAGAAAGCGATCTTTCACCCGCGCGGCATTTTCCAGCTCCAGGTTCTTGTCGCGCAGCGCCTGTTCGAAGCGCTTGCGCTCCGTCACGTCGCGGATGGCACTGGAGACGAACAGCCCTTCCTCCGTCTCCAGCGGGCTCAGGCTGATTTCAATGGGAAACTCGGTACCGTCCCCGCGCAGGCCATTGAGCTCCAGACCGGCCCCCATGGCGCGCACGCGCGGCTGGCTGAAAAACCCGCTGCGATGATTCGGATGCTGGCCCCGGAAGCGGCTGGGCATCAGCATTTCCACAGCCTGGCCCAGCAACTGGTCGCGCCGGTAGCCGAACAATTTTTCGGTCTGCGAGTTGACGAGGACGATCATGCCGTCCGCATTGACGATCACCATGGCGTCGGGCGCGGATTCGAGCAATTCGCGGAATTTCTTTTCGGCGTTGTTCCGGCCGCTGACATCGCGCACCGCGCTCATCACGAACCTGCCGCCCTCGGTCTTCAAGGGGCTCAGGCTGATTTCGACCGGAAACTCTTCGCCCCCACGTCGCAAGCCATAGAGTTCGAGGTTGGCGCCCATCGCGCGGGTATGGGGCTGCGCGAAATAGCCGTCGCGGTGATGCACGTGCTGCCCGCGAAAGCGCTGGGGCAGCAGCACCTCGACCGGCTCGCCAAGCAGCTCGTCGCGCGCATACCCGAACAGTTTCTCGGCTTGGGAATTGACCAGTACGACGCGGCCGGCCGCGTTCACCATGACGATGGCGTCAGGCATCGACTCGAGCAGGTCGCCCAGCTTGGCGTCGATCAGGCGAACCTGGGACAGATGCTGCGACTGGGCCACGGCGCCTTCGGCGTTCATGACTCTGCCTTCGAACGATACATTCGAAAGATCGCATCAGCGCGCATGGCACCTCCCTTCTTGCGACAGCCGCAAGTGCTGTTGAGGTAAGGTTATACCATCGGCGCCCGCTGGCGCATCGTCCAATCTGATGAGCCCCATTCGCGCCAAGGCCGCGGGTGAGCGTCATCCATCCGGGCCGGATGAAGGCGGTGGCATCCTACAGGCGAGGCGACGATGCTTGGGTAGGGTCTACTGATCCGTAGTCATCCAACGAGGCACCCCGCTTGAACGCGCGTCTCCCCCCTGAAGTCGGCGGCCTGCAGAGCCGCCTGCAATTGCTGATCGAGGCAGTGATCGACTACGGCATCTTCATCCTCGATCCACGGGGGTACGTCGTTTCCTGGAACGCAGGCGCCCAGAAGCTGAAGGGGTACACGCGCGACGAGATCGTTGGACAACACTTTTCCGTGTTCTATCCCCCCGAGGCCCAAGCGTCGGGATGGCCCCAGGAAGAGCTGCGCAGAACATTGGCCGCAGGCCGTTTCGAGGACGAAGGATGGCGCGTGCGCAAGGACGGCAGCCGCTTCTGGGCGAACGTGGTGATCACGGCGCTCCACGACAGCACGGGGGAGCATGTCGGATTTGCCAAGGTCACCCGCGACCTGACCGAACGGCGGATGCACGAGGAAGAGCTCCGGGCGAGCGAAGAACGCATGAGACTGCTCGTGGAGAATGTACGGGACTACGCGATCTTCATGCTGGACCCGGATGGCACGGTTCGCGGGTGGAACGTCGGCGCCCAGGCGATCAAAGGCTATACCGCCTCGGAGATCATCGGCCGTCACTTCAGCACCTTCTATACGCCAGAGGACCAGCAGCTGGGCAAGCCAGCATGGGCGTTGCAGACTGCGCGCACTAAAGGACGTGTTGAAGATGAGGGATGGCGAGTTCGCAAGGACGGCACGCTGTTCTGGGCCAACGTGGTGATCACCGCCATTTTGACGCCTTCAGGCGAATTGCTCGGATTTGGCAAGGTCACGCGCGACATGACGGATCGCCGGCGACTGGAGGATCTGGAGCGCTCGAGCCGCAGGTTGAATGAATTCCTGGCCATGCTGGCCCACGAGCTGCGCAATCCGCTGGCCCCGATGCGCAATGCCGTGACCGTCATGCAGTTGGAAGAACTGCCCAATTCGGCACTGCGCAACTGCCGTGACATCATTGACCGGCAACTCAGGCATGTCACACGCCTCGTGGACGAACTGCTGGATGTGGGGCGGCTGAACACGGGCAAGGTCAGGCTGCAGAAGGAAGCCACGCACATGCGCGAACTGGTGAATAGCAGCATCGAGACCGTGAAGCCCCTGCTGGAGGCGCGCCGCCACGCCTTGACAGTCACGATACCTGCGGACCCGATTCGGGTCGAGTACGACAAGACGCGCGTTTCGCAGATTCTGCAGAACCTGCTCGTCAATGCGGCGAAGTACACCCCTGACGGCGGGCAGATCGAGATTCGCGTGGAGCAGGGAGACGGATGGGTCAACACTTCGGTCATCGACAACGGCTCCGGCATCGAGCGGTCCAAGCTCGGGAGCATTTTCGAACTCTTCGCGCAGGGGAACACGCTGGGCGCACAGCAGCAGAGCGGTCTGGGCATTGGCCTGACGCTGGCCCGATCCCTTGCCGAGATGCATGGGGGCACGATCGAAGCTCGCAGCGCCGGCCCCGGCTTGGGCAGCACCTTCATCTTGCGGCTCCCGGCAAGCGGCAGCTCGCTCGCGAGCCACAACCATTCGGACAAGGCCGTCGCTCGGCCCCGGGGCGCCCGCGTCCTGGTGATCGATGACAACCGGGATTCGGCCGACACGGCCGGCAGCATCCTGCGCCTGCTGGGGCACGAGGTTCAGGTGGCCTACGAAGGCGCCGCCGGGCTGCAGCTTGCGCGCAGTCTTCTTCCGGAGGTGGTGCTGCTCGACCTGGCCATGCCCCATACCGACGGCTACGAGACCTTGCGGCTGCTTCGGGTTCAACCGGGGATGGACAAGACTTTCGTCATCGCCATGACCGGCTTTGGCGGCGAGGATGACAAACGACGCACGGCCGAAGCCGGATTCGATGCTCACCTGATCAAGCCATTCGACTTCACCAGCCTGATCGATCTTCTGCACCAGGCGCGGGCGGCGGGGGTTTTCAGCGCATCTGTTGACAATGTAGGCGCTGCAACATGAGGAGGCGTCGGGTTCGACCCGGCCCTCGCATTGTCAGTACTTGGCCGGAACGAAGAGTTCCCGGGGAACCGGCCTGCGCGAGTATTCCTTGTGCCGCACGCGTTCAGGCAGCTCAACGGTGGGGTGCTCGATGCCGCTGTAGGGAACCTGCGAGAGCAGGTGGTCGATGCAGTTCAGGCGGGCCTTTTTCTTGTCGTCGCCTTCCACCACCCACCATCGCGCTTCGGGAATATGTGTGCGCTCCAGCATGATTTCCTTGGCCCGGGTGTAGGCTTCCCAGCGCCGGCGCGACTCAAGGTCCATCGGGCTGAGCTTCCATTGCTTCAGCGGATCCCGGATGCGGCTCAGAAACCTGAGGTGCTGCTCCTCATCCGAGATGGAGAACCAGTACTTGATCAGCTGGATGCCCGAACGCACCAGCATCTTTTCGAACTCGGGCACCGTGCGGAAGAATTCTTCATATTGCGCGTCGGAACAAAAGCCCATCACCCGCTCGATCCCCGCGCGGTTATACCAACTGCGGTCGAACAGGATCAATTCGCCCGCGGCCGGCAGGTGCGCCACGTAGCGCTGGAAGTACCACTGGGTGCGTTCGCGGTCGTTCGGGGCCGGCAGCGCCGCCACCCTGCAGACGCGCGGGTTGAGGCGCTGCGTGATGCGCTTGATGACCCCGCCCTTGCCCGCCGCGTCGCGCCCCTCGAAGAGAATGACGATCTTGTGTCCGCTCGCAACGACCCAGTCCTGCAGCTTGACGAGTTCGCCTTGCAGGCGCAGCAACTCCGCGAAATATCGCCGGCGCTCCTGCTTCTCCTGTTCGGTTAGCGCTATTTCCGATCCGTCAGTGTTGAAGGGCCGGTCCTCCAGCTCGAGCTCCAGCTCCTCGTCGTAGCTGTCTACCACCTCGCGCTCCATGCGCATTGCAAACTCATCGTCTTTCATCGGTCATTTCCAGAACGGCCCAGCGCTTTATCGCTATAAACAGTCTAGTTTTTAAGGATAGGTCTGTGAAGCTCATCACGTGGAATATCCAGTGGGGACGGGGCGCTGACGGTCGTGTGGACCTGGATCGCATCGTCAGGCACGCCCAGCGCCTGGCGGACTTCGACGTCCTGTGCCTGCAGGAGGTATCGGCCGGTCACCACCAGCTGCCCGGCTGCGACGGAAGCGATCAGTTCCAGCAGCTGGCGGCGCGGCTCCCCGGCTACGAGCCGGTTGCCGGGGTGGCGACGGACACGTTCGGAACGGCGGGCGAGCGCCGCAGGTTCGGCAACCTGCTGTTCTCGCGGCTGCCGGTGCGGCAGGTGCTCCGGCACCTGCTTCCCAGGCCCGCCGAGGACGGCATCATGAGCATGCAGCGGGTCGCGATCGAGGCCACGCTCGACACACCGCTCGGCCCGCTGCGCGTCACGACGACGCACCTCGAGTACTACTCGCCGCGCCAGCGTGCCGCCCAGATCGAGCGCTTGCGCGAGTTGCACCGGGAGGCTGTGGCGCACGCGCATGTGAATCAGCCCGGCACCGCGTCGGATGGCCCGTTCGAAGCCGTGCCACGCGCTGCCGCGTCAGTCCTGCTCGGCGACTGCAACTTCAAGCCTGACGATCCGGATCACGCGCGGATGCTTGCGCCCATCGACTCGGCGACGCCAGCGTACCTCGATGCCTGGGAAATCGCCCACCCCGGCCGCCCGCACGAGGCGACCGTGGGCATCTACGACATGGCGCAATGGCCAGGCCTTCCCTTCACCTTCGACTTTGTCTTTGTCAGCGAGGACATCGCGCGGCATGTTCGCGACGTCCGGGTCGATGGCGCCACTGAGGCGTCCGATCACCAGCCCGTGCTGGTCGAATTGGTCTGAAATGAGCGGCACGGAGCCTTCATCGCATCCGCCGCAACCGGACCGCATGGTGCGCCCCGGCCGCGCCGGGCGCCAGGCCGGCTGGGCGCGTTGGCTTCCCGGGATCGACGGCATTCGGCACTACGAGATGGCCTGGCTTCGCCATGATCTCCTGGCCGGCCTGGTGCTCACGGCGATGCTGGTGCCGGTGGGTATCGCGTATGCGGTCGCCTCGGGTATTCCAGCTATTTGCGGCCTGTACGCGACCATCTTCGGGCTGCTGGCCTATGCCTTGTTCGGTCCCAGCCGCGTTCTCGTGCTGGGTCCGGATTCCTCGCTCGTCGCGCTGACCCTGGGCGTCGTGCTCCCGCTGTCGGCCGGGAGCCCCGAGCGCGCGATGACGCTGGCCGCGCTGGTGGCAGCGGTCTCCGGCTGCCTGTGCGTCCTGGCGGGAATCGCCCGCCTGGGCTTCATCACCGAGCTGCTGTCCAAGCCCATCCGCTACGGGTACATGAACGGCATTGCGCTGACCGTGCTGGTCAGCCAGCTGCCCGCGCTGTTCGGTTTTTCGGTCGAAGGCCACGGTCTCTTGAACGTATCCCGGGACTTCGTGGATGCGGTGGCGGCCGGCAAGACGAATGGGGTAGCGCTGGCACTGGGCGCGGGAACGCTCGCGGCGATAGTGCTGCTCAGGCGCAGCCAGCAGCTGCCGGGCATCCTGATCGCGGTGGCGGGCGCGACCGTCGTCGTCGCGTCCCTGGATCTCGCCACGCGCGCGGGCGTGCCGGTTCTCGGTGCCTTGCCCCAGGGCCTGCCGGCCCTTGCGTTTCCCTGGTTCGACTCGGGCGACATTGTCCCGGTGCTGCTCGGCGGCCTGGCCGTGGCACTGGTTTCGTTCGCCGACACCAGCGTGCTCTCCCGCACCTATGCTGCGCGGGCGGGTGCCTTCGTGGACCCCAACCAGGAGATGGTCGCGCTCGGCGCTGCCAACCTCGCAGCCGGGCTCTTTCAGGGCATGCCGGTCAGTGCGAGCACATCGCGCACGCCGGTGGCCGAGGCCGCGGGCGCCAGGACGCAGCTGACGGGGGTGGTGGGTGCGCTCGCCGTGGCCGCATTGCTGATGTTCGCCCCCAACTTGCTCGAGAACCTGCCCAAGGCAGCGTTGGCCGCGGTGGTGATTGCCTCCGCCCTCGCGCTGATCGAGATCGCCGACCTGCGGCGCATCCATCGAATCCAGCGGTGGGAGTTCTGGTTGTCGATCGGCTGCCTCGCCGGCGTGGCCATACTGGGCCCCATCCAGGGCATCGTCCTGGCGGTCGTGATCGCCGTCATCGAGTTTCTCTGGGACGGCTGGCGCCCCCATTCGGCCGTGCTGGGTCGAGTCGACGGTCTCAAGGGCTACCACGACATCACCCGGTACCCGGACGCCCGCATCATCCCGGGGCTGGTGCTGTTCCGGTGGGATGCGCCCCTGTTCTTCGCGAACGCCGAGTTGTTCCGGGATCGGGTGCTTGACGCGGTGGCCGCATCGCCCACGCCGGCGCGCTGGCTGGTGGTTGGCGCCGAACCGATGACCAGCGTGGACGTCACGGCCGCCGACACCCTGGACGAACTGGACCGGCAGATGCATGCGGCGGGCATCGATCTGTGTTTCGCCGAAATGAAGGATCCCGTCAAGGACAAGCTCAAGCGCTTCGGCCTCTTTTCCAGGCTGGGCGAGGAGCGGTTCTTCCCGACGATGGGCCAGGCGGTCAGCTCCTATACCAAGGCCCACTCGGTCGCATGGGTGGACTGGGAAGACCGGCGGTGACTCAGCCGGAACAGCTGGCGCCCCACATTTCACACGACCCTGGCGCTGGCAATCTCGGGCGCGGGCGGCGGGTAGCGCAGCTTCATCGACTTCAGGGTGTCGCGGACCACGGTGCCAATCATCAGGTTGCGGTGGGTCTTGGAATCCGCGGGCACGATGGTCCAGGGCGCGATGGCGGTGCTGGTGGCGCCGAGGAGCGCCTCGTAGGCCTTGCGGTAAGCCGGCCATTGACGGCGCACTTCGAGGTCGTGCGCAACGAATTTCCAGGCCTTGGCCGGGTCGTCGATGCGCGCTTGCAGGCGCCGCGCCTGCTCCTCGGGGCTGATATGCAGCATGAATTTGAGCAGCACCGTCCCAGTCTCGATCAGCAGTCGCTCGAAGTCATTGATGTGCTGGAAACGCAGATCCGTTTGCTTGGGTGTCAGACCGCCATCGACCACCGGCACCAGCACGTCCTCGTAGTGGCTGCGGTTGAAGATGGTCAATTCACCGGCCGCAGGCACGCGCTGATGGATTCGCCATAGAAAATCGTGCGCCCGCTCTTCCTCGGTGGGCACGCGCCAGCTGCGAGTGTGCACGCCCAGGGGGCTGACCTGTCCAAACACGTCGCGGATGGTGCCGTCCTTGCCGGACGCGTCCATGCCCTGCAGTACCACCAGCAGTTTGTAGCGCCGGTCGGCGAGCAGCATGTCCTGCAGTTCGTTGATTTCCGTTGCCAGGGCCTGGACGGCGAGCTTGTCCTGGGCCTTGTCTCCCGCTGAAAACGGCTTGGCCGCGGGGTCGAAACCGGACAGCGGAACGGGCTTGCCCTCCTTGCCGCGAGGCTGCCAGCGCTGGAGCTCGGTCATCAACCCAGCCCCCGTTTTCTCAGCATCGGCCCCACCGCCGCATCCCTGCCCCTGAACGCGCGATACGCCTGCGCGGGCTCTTGTTTTGCGCCCGCGCTGTAGATGTGCCGCTGCAGACGCTCCGCCGTCTCGCGGTGGAACGGATCACCGGCCTCCTCGAAGGCGTGGAACGCGTCGGCTTCCAGCACCTCCGCCCACATGTACACGTAGTAGCCGGCCGCATAGCCGCCGGCGAACAGGTGCTGGAAGTGGGAGAGGTGGTGGCGCTGGCCGATGTCTTGCGGCACGCCCAGCGCTTCACGCTGCTGCGCCTCGAACTGGGCGATGTCCACGGGCGTGCCGTGCGGCAGGCTGTGCAGGGCCATGTCGATGAGGGCGGGGCCGGTGTATTGGATGGTGGCCCAGGCCTGGTCGAAGCGCCGCGCACGCAGCAGCTTGTCGATCAGCGCCTGCGGGATCGGTTCGCCGGTCTGCCAGTGGCGGGCATGCCGCTGCAGGATCTGCGGCTCCAGGGCCCAGTTCTCGAACAGTTGCGAGGGCAGCTCGACAAAGTCGCGCAGCACGCTGGTGCCTGACAGGCGCTCGTGCCGCACGTTCGACAGCAGGCCGTGCAGCCCATGGCCGAATTCGTGGAACAGCGTGCGCACGTCGTCGAAGCTGAGGAGCGTGGGGCTGGCCTGGGCGAAGTTGTTGTTGTTCACGACGATGGGCAAGGTGCCGCCGGCGATGCCCGACTGGCTGCGGAACATGCTCATCCACGCGCCGCTGCGCTTGGAGGGGCGGGCGAAGTTGTCGCCCAGGAAGATGCCGACCAGGGCGCCATCGCGGCCCCGCACTTCCCATAGCCGCACGTCGGGGTGGTACAAGGCCGGGTTCGCCTGCTCGATGAAGCGCAGGCCGAACAGCCGGCCCGCGCAATCGAACATGGCCGCGATCATGTTGTCCAGCGTGAAGTAGGGCTTGAGCTGCGCGTCATCCAGGTCGAACTGCTGCTGCCGCACCTTCTCGGCCAGGTAGCGCCAGTCCCAGGCGGCGATGGGCGTGGGCTCGCCCAGTTGCCGCGCCATGGCCGTGAGCGCGGCCCTGTCCTCTTCGGCCTTGGCCTTCGCGGGCTCCCAGGCCTGGCGCAGCAGGTCCTGCACGGCCGCCGTGTCCGGCGCCATGCGGTCGGCCAGCGCGTAGTCGGCGTAGCTGGCATGGCCGTGCAACGCGGCCAGCTCCTGGCGCAGGGTGACGATGCACGCGGCCACGGGGCGGTTGTCGTGCTCACCGTCGTGGGCGCCTCGCGCCACCCGGGCGCGCCACACGGTTTCGCGCAGGTCGCGGCGCGACGAAAAGGCGAGGAAGGGTTCGGCCAGTGAAGGCGACAAGGTGATGGCGCAGGCGTCGGCGCCCAGCCCGTGTTGGGCCGCTGCATTGCGGGCGGCCGAACGCAGCGAGTCGGACAGGCCGGCCAGGTCGGCCTCGTCGTTCAGCGGCAGCACCCAGGCCGCTTCGTCCGCCAGCAAGTTCTGGGCGAATCGGGTCGTGAGTTCGGCCAGCTCCTTCGTGATCGCCGCGTAGCGCCCTCGCGACTCGGGCGGCAGCTTGGCGCCGGACAGCACAAAGTCGAAATGGATGCGGTCCAGCAGCGCCAGGTCTTCGCCGTCCAGGCCCAGGGTGTCGCGCCGCGCGTGCAGCGTGTCGATGCGCTCGAACAGGCCCGCGTTCATGTAAACGGCATTGCGGTGCGCCGCAAAGCGCGGCGCCATCGCACGCTCCACCGCCTGCAGCGCCGGGCTGGTGTGGCTGGAGGTCAGGTTGCCGAACAGCCGCGCGGTACGGGTGAGCAGGCGGCCGCAGCGGTCGAATACTTCGATGGTGTTGGCGAAGGTGGGCGGCTCGGTCTGGTCGGCGATGGCCTCGACCTCGGCCAGCTCTTCACGCAGCGCGATGTCGAAGGCCGGTTCGAAGTGCTCAGGTTGCACTTCGCGGAAAGGTGGCAGGCCGTAGGGCTGGGTCCAGGGTTGGAGGAGGGGGTTGGTGGCGGTGGGCATTGGGTGATTTTGCTCGCGCTGTGTATTTCTCACAGGAATGGCTGCAGTGCGCTCAGGGATTCTGGCGTTAATTCTTTACACTTCCGGCTGCCGAAAGAGTGGCTGCGGTTGCAGCAAATACCAAGAAATTTCCGGGGAGGGGCGATGCGTCGTGTTTTCGTTGTGGGCGGAGCGGGCACTTCCCAGCGGTCCGTGCTCAGGACCAGCCCCTGACAGCCGGGGACGGAGAACGGCATGGCCAACCATTGGAAGATCGAAGACAGGATAGAGCCCACGCTGCAAGGCGACATGCCCGTGGAGCACATCAGCTTCCTACGAGGCCCGAAGCCGGCACCGGTGGGCCTGTACGCGCGCGCGGCGACGCTGGCGCTCGTGCTGATGTACCTGGGCTTTGCACTCGGATTCGCCGTGACCAATGGCCGCAGCTACCCAGAGCTGGTGGGCGTGGGACTGGGTTGCCTGGCGGCCGTGATGATTCCGGTGTGGATTTCCGGCTGGTGGGACGAGAACAAGAACCAGCGCACGCGCTACAAGGTGGCCGCGTGGGCCGCGGCGATTCTGCTGGCGGTGCAGGTAGTGGGTTTTGTCAGCCTGCGCGAGTCGTGGCAACAGCTTGTGCAAGGCAAGCCACTCACGTCCGAGGAACTGGAGAAGCGCGCTCATCGTTGCGAACGCGGCGGCGATCTGGCCTGCGCGGAGGACAGCTGGAGCCAATACGTCAAGCGATCACAAGACGATGGACGCGCGTTCGCCATGCTGGGCATGATCAAGAGTCGGCGCGATGATCACGCCGGAGCCATCGAACAGTTCGAGAAAGCGATCGCACAAGGCACTGGCGCGTACGACCTCTTCGCGTACTACGCGGCCAGCCTGGCCAAGGTCGGCCGCACGGACGACGCAATCGAGTGGTACTACGGCGCCCTGGCGGCGGTGCCGTCGCTGGTGGACGTGCGCGCTTCCCTCGCCAAACTGCTGGTCAACAAGTCGCGCCACTATGAAGCGCTGGCGCTGTTGCAGGCTTTCGATTCCCAACGGGAAGCGTCCGGGCGGCCCGCCTACTTCACGGGGCAGCGCATTGCCATTGAAAAAAGCATCGGGGAGCAGGTTCGCGATCACGCCCACGGCGAGTCACTTCGCCTTTCAGCATATGGCGGGCATTTCTTTGCTCCAGTGACGCTGGGGAAAGCGCGGCCGATGCCCTTCATGGTGGACACGGGCGCTACCTTGACGAGCTTGAACCAGGACATGTTGCTCGATTCGTCGGTCTCGTTTCGAACCGTCGACTCCGACGCCCGCATGATCACGGCGGACGGCCGCCGCGTGCCGGCTGAGGTGGTGGTGCTGGCATCGATACAGGTTGGGCCTCACCGATTGACGAACGTGAAGGCCGTCGTTTGCAAGGACTGCGTACCGCTTCTCGGCGCCTCGGTGCTATCGAAGTTCAACATGCAATCGTCCAAGGTCCGCGGCAGCGAATTCCTGACGCTGGCGCCGCGCCCGTGACACACGAATCGCCGCAAATGGGGCCGTGAACTGGCTTGCGCATACGATCAATCACACGATTGACAGTGCATTGACCGCACTGATAATCACAGGATGGCTACCTTGACCACCAACGACCTCAAGACGCGTGGCATGGATGCCGTCCTGGCGCAAAGCCAGGCCGACATGGCGGCCGGCCGCTTCGTCGTGGAGTCGGCACAGCAGCACATGACTCGCGTCGAGGCGCTGGTGGCGCAAGAGGGACCATCGCCGAAGCCAGCCGTCAGTGCGAAGGCCAAGGCGGCGGGTCAGGTGTCTGCGACGAAAGCGCGCCGGCCAGCGGCGCGCCGCTGAACCGGGCGCGCTGCGCTGCCCATGGCGCGCATTCGGGACCAGACGGGGACGAGGTGTATTGACGCAGGCTGGCCAGACACAGGCGTCATCTGCGGCGGCAACTGGTGGACGAGGTGGGCCGTGAAGCGAGTCGCTGTTGCCAGCGTCACTTTCCTCCAACGCCATGGACAGAGTTTTTTGGGCAGCCGTGGGCGCGAGCGTGTTTCACCGCTACATTCGAGTCAGGGAGGAAAATCAATGCTCGTTTCGCGCTTCATCGCGGCCGCTTCCATCGCGCTCGCTGCATTCACATCGTTCGCTCACGCCCAGGACAAGGCGGAGTTTCCCGTCATTGACAAGGCGTGGCATAGCACCTATGACGTAGACAAGGGTGGGCGAGTGACCAACACCGTCATGGCGCGCTACCAGGTGCTGCAGGAGAGCATGCTGGAGCGGATGAAGGTCTATTCGATTTCGTTCAGCACGAGTACCCAGACGGGCGAGGTGCTCGAAGCCTACACACTGAAGAAGAACGGCAAGCAGGTGCCGGTGCCCGCAGGCAACTACCAGCGCGAGACCAACGACGGGCAGAAGGGCGCCGGGCCCATGTTCTCGGACCGCACGCGCATCTCCGTGGTGTTCCCGGACTTGACAGTTGGCGATACGGTGCACATTCGATACCGCACGGTCGAAAAGGAAGCCATGTTCCCCGGGCAGTTTTCCTTGGCCCTGCAGTTCTCGCCCTTCAGTGTGAACGAAGACACGCGTGTCACCGTGCGCGTCCCCAAGGAGTTGGCACTCAGGAAGGAGGCTTACTTCTTCAAGGCGCAGGCCGAGCAGGAGCAGGCGGGCAAGCGGGTCCTGGAGTGGCGCTACAGCAATCTGGCGCCGCGGCGGTATGTGGAGGACGAAGATAACGGCATCTGGTCCCACAAGGAAGCGCCGTCGATACTGGTTTCGACGTTTTCCAGCTATGAATCGATCGCAAATGCCTATGGCGATCGCGCGCTGCCGAAGGCGAGGCCTACGGCGCGCATACGTGAACTGGCGAGCCAGGTGCTTGGTGCCGAGACCCGTCCGCGCGAGAAGGCTCGGCTCCTGTACGAGTGGGTGTCGCGAAATATCACCTATGGCGGCAACTGCATTGGGGTCGGAGCGGTCGTGCCAAGGGACCTGAACGTGGTGCTCAATAACAAAATGGGCGACTGCAAGGACCATGCGACGCTCTTGCAGGCCCTGCTGGAATCCGTCGGCATTCGGTCGGAGCAGGTGCTGATCAACGCCGGCAGCCAGTATGAGCTGGCGGAGACGCCGGTGGTGTCGATGGTGAACCATGTCATCAACTTCCTCCCGGAGTTCAATCTCTATATTGACGCCACCGCCAAGGAGGTTCCCTTCGGTCTTTTGCCCGGCAGCGCGTACGCCAAGCCCGTGATCCACGTGGGCGTGCCGAGAGCACTTGCAAGAGTGCCGAACGAGGACCATCTTCGCAATGAGCAGCGGCTGCGCATGAAGCTGAAACTGGAGTCGAATGGCTCGGCTTCCGGCACCATGCATGTCACCATCAAGGGGGCGCGGGCCGGGTTGACGCGAGCGCATATGCGCGACCTGGCGGCCGTCGCGGAGCGAGAGTTCGTGAAGGAAGGGCTGTCGTCCTTTGGCTACAAGGGTCGAGGCACGCTGGAAAGGGGCGATACGGCAGGGTTGTCTGACCAGTTCACTTTTTCGATCAGCTTCACCATTGACAATTTCATGCGTAGTGGTTCGTCCGGCGCCTTCGTGCTCGCACCCGTCATGTGGTCTCCCCTGTCAGTTCTGATGTTTTCCGATGTCGAGAGCCGCACACCCCCAAAGCGCAGGGAGGTGTGCCACGGCTTTCATACTTACGAGACATACGAGATAGAGCTGCCGGTGGGCCTCACCATCCTCGACATGCCGCAGGACAGCCAGGTCAGGCAATCGATGGTGGATTACACGGCTCGGTACCAGAAGACCGCGTCGGGTGTCGTGGTCACCCGGGAGCTGCACGACAAGACCGCCGACAGCATCTGCTCGCCGGAGGTCTCCGCGGAACTCCTCAAGCAGGCGGCTCCGGTCGGTGAGAACCTGAGGACACAGGTCCTGTACACGCGTAAGGCACATTGAGGGGCGTGGGGCGGCGCCCCGCTCGCAGCCATTGCGTAAGCGTCTGTTTGTGCGAGATGTGACAATCCCTTCATGACCCCCGCGCATTCGATCTGGAGCCCACTTCGTCTTCCTGCGTTTCGTGGCCTCTGGGTCAGCAGCGGCATCTATTTCATCGGCAACGCCATGCAGGCCATGGCGGCCTCGTGGCTGATGGTGGAGCTCACCGGGTCGTCGTTCCTGGCGGCCCTGGTGCAAACGGCGGTGTTCCTGCCGATGTTCCTGTTGTCGCTGCCGGCCGGCGTGCTGGCCGACACCACCGACCGGCGCCGCCTCATCCTCACGGCGCTGGCCGTGCAGGCGGGCACGGTGATCATGCTGGCTTTGCTGGTGTTGGCCGGCTGGGCGGGGCCGGCGACGCTGCTGTTCTTCACCTTCGTGGCCGGCTGCTGCACGGCGCTGTTCTCGCCGGCC
>DATILF010000292.1:0-13143 GCA_035476755.1 Ramlibacter sp. | reverse complement strand
CGCCCGATGCCTTCGCTCGCCAGGTCGCGGCGGACGACCATCGTTACGGCAAGATCATCCAGGAGCGCGGGATCAAGGTGGAGTGATTCACCTGACCGGCCCCAACGCATTCATCCATGAAACGCATCACACTGACCTTCGACAATGGCCCTCACCTGGAGGGCACGCCGCACCTGCTGCAAGTGCTGGCGGACCGCTCGCTCACCGCGACCTTCTTCCTGGTGGGCGACAACCTGCGTGACCCGGCCCTGCGCGAGCTGGCGGTTCAGATTCGCGCCGCGGGCCATCGCATCGCGAACCACACGATGACCCATGGTGTTGCGTTGGGCCGCC
Source organism: Ramlibacter sp. (assembly GCA_035476755.1). GTDB lineage: Bacteria > Pseudomonadota > Gammaproteobacteria > Burkholderiales > Burkholderiaceae_C > Ramlibacter. The sequence goes on along the minus strand of DATILF010000292.1, from coordinate 12,810 downwards.
GACCGGGGATTGACGTGGCCGAGGCCGAAATCGGTGACGCTCAGGCGCTGCTCGGGGAGCTGGCCACCAGCAAGCTGTTCCGGCCCAGCGGCGACCGAGGCCAGCTGGGCCCGCACCTGCTGAGCGAAGATGCGGTGAACTACCTGCAAGCGCACGGGTTCACGGCCGTGTCCTGGAATTGCGTGCCGCAGGATTGGATCGGCGCGCCTGGCGCTTGGGTTCAGCGGGCCGAGGCGATCATGCGCACACAGGACTGGAGTGCGATCGTGCTGCACGACCACTGCCTGGCCGGGTCCATGCAGTACCTGGAGGGTTTTCTGGACCGGGTCGCCGCGCTGGGCTACGGGTTCACCCAGGACTTCCCCCCGGAATGCCTGCTGATCGACAACGGGCGCCGCACCGCGGCGCTCGAGGGTTCTTACACGCCGGCACCGCCGGCCAGGGCCTGAACCGATTCCGCCACGACGCGGTTGCGCAGTACACCGACAGTGTCCACTTCAACTTCCACCACGTCGCCGGCCTTCATGAAGACGGGGGGCGTGCGGCGTGCGCCAATTCCGCCAGGCGTGCCCGTGACGATCACGTCGCCCGGCTCCAGCGGCATGAAAGTGGAGATGTAGGCGATCTGGCGCGGGATGCTGTGGATCATCAGGTCCGTGGTGGCCCGCTGCATCTCCGTGCCGTTCAGCCGGGTCACCAAGGTCATGACCTGGCCCGGCGCTATCTCATCGGCGCTGACCATCCAGGGGCCGAAGCTGCCGCTGCGCCAGAAGTTCTTTCCCGCCGTCCATTGCGGGGTGGCGGTCTGCCAGTCGCGCACGCTGCCTTCGTTGTAGCAGGCGTAGCCGGCGATGTGGTCCCAGGCGCGGTCTTGCGTGATCCGGCGCCCACCCGTGCCGATGACGATGGCGACTTCGCCTTCATAGTCCAGGCGATCGGATTCGGGCGGCAGGATGATGTCCTGGCCGTGCCCGACTTGCGACGAGGGCACCCGCAGGAACAGGGTGGGGCTTTCGGTGACGTCGCGCTGGACCTCGCTCACGTGGTCGCGGTAGTTGAGGCCCACGCAGACGATCTTGCCGGGATTCGGGATCACCGGCAGCAGCTCTACTTCGGACAGCGCGAAGTCGGCGTTGCGGCGGGCCGCCAGTTCCGCGGCCGTGGCGTGCAGGTCTTGCGTGATGAGGCTCTTGAGGTCCGGCACGCGCTGCCCCAGAAGCGGGGCCAGGTCCAGCACGCGCTGGCCTTGCACGACGCCGTAGGAAATGCGCGAGCCGATTTTGAAAGTGACATATTTCATAGGGACTTTTCTTCCGGGATGGGCCGGATCGTCATGGCCATCGCGCGATCCGTGGGCCCACGCGCGTGGGGCGGGTGCTGCAAACGAGCGTGTGAAGTCGCGGTTTCATACCTCGGGGTCAGCGCAGCTTCTGCGTCTTCCAGTGGTTGTTGGGCGTACGGTTGCCCGCCATCCATGCCGCCAGTTCCTTGTGGGGGTCGGCCTGCGTGCGCTCGGCGAAGATCTCTTCGGTGTTGGGTGCGTCGTAGGCGAACTCGATCGTCATCTCGTCCGGCGAGCTGACGTAGAGCGACATGCAGTAGCCGTGGTGGGTCTCGTTGAACGGGTAGTTCGCCGCCTTCAGGCGCCGCTCGACCTCTTCGTAGGTTTCAAGATCGACCTTCACCGCGAGGTGGTCATAGCGCAGGTTGGGCAGCACCGGCGGGCGGAACTTCTCGTAGGCGCCGGGGTTGGCGAACTGGAAGAACGACATGGCGCTGCCGTCGGCGAAGCTGTAGTACGTGTGGCACAGGTTCAGCATTTCGCCCAGGTCCTTGTTGGGCACTTCCTCGCACCAGGTGCTGGTCAGGGGGATGCCCAGCAGGTCCTCGAAAAAACGGCGGTTGACTTCCTGGTCACGCACGATGAAGGCGTGGTGGTGCATGCGCTCGGGCAGGCGGGGTAGGGGCGGATTGAGCATGAATGTTCCCTTTCTTTCGTTGTTTCCATGTGTCCGAGATGAAGCTGACCTCTCCTGTCATCCCGGGCTTGACCCGGGATCCATGCATCGAGTGTTGTGCGCCACGATGGATTGCGGGTTAAGCCCGCAATGACATCCGCTTCATGCTGGGGGGCGCGCATCGCGCGGCGGGCAACTTGTGGCGGATCAGCTGGTGAGCTTGGCGCTGACACGCGGCGCCACCGTTTTCCAGATGGCACGGTGCTCATCGACGGCCACGCGGCTGGCCGCGCGGTCCATGGACAGTGCTTCGTAGCCCGCCTTCTCCACCCGATCCCGGTACGCCGGGTTCTTGGCCAGGCCCATCGCCACAGCCGACAGGCGGTTGAGGATGGGTTCGGGCGTTTTGGCGGGCGCGAACAGCCCGAACCAGCCGAACACCTTGAAGTTGCGCAAACCCAGTTCCTCGGTGGTCTGCGCGCCGGGGAAGTCGGCCAGGCGCGACGAGCCGACCAGCGCGAGCGCCTTGACGCGGCCGCTCTTCATTTGCACCTTGGCAGCGCCCGCCGAGGACAGGAGCACCTGGATTTGCCCGCCCAGCAGGTCGGTCATGGCCTGGCCGCTGCCTTTGTAGGCGACACCCGTGAGCGACAGGCCCGCTTCGCGTGCCAGCAGCTCCGTCGTGAAGGCGAACTCCGGGCTTGGCGAGCCGTAGAAGAGGGCGTTGGGTTTGGCCTTGGACAGGGCCACCAGTTCCGCCATCGTGTTGGCCGGAACCGCCGAGCTGACCAGCAGCACCAGCGGTGTCCTGGCCATGATGGACACGGCGGTGAAATCCTTGTCGGCCTGGAAAGCCGGCTTGGGCTCGAGCAGATGGGCGATCGTGATGGGGCTTTGCGGCGTGAACAGGAGGGTGCGGCCGTCCGGATCTGCCTTGGCCACGGCCAGGGCGCCGATGTTGCCGCCGGCGCCAGCGCGGTTCTCCACGATCACGGGTTCCTGCAGCGCGTCGCGCAGTCCATCGGCCACGATGCGGGCGATCACGTCCGAGCCGCCACCGGCGGCAAAGGGCACGACCATGCGCACGCCGCTGCCGCCAGGGTTGAGCTGGGCCGACGCGGGTAACGCAAGGCCCGAGGCCAGGCAGGCCACGCCGGACACCAGCACTCGCCGGCGGTTCATCGAGGGGAAAGAGGTATCCATCTGTTGTCTCCATGCAAGGGGCATCGGCCCGGATGGCGAATCTTCGCAGCCGTCGCTGTCGCTGTCTGTCCCCGGGATCAGGGACGGGCTTCCCCGGTCGTAGATCGAGGCATGGGAGGGCGTTGCTCAGGTCGTGCGCGCCGCTGCTGGGTTGATGCGCGGCTGCGGCGTCTCGTGCGCCAGGTTGTGGACCAGGTGTTCCATCAGGCCGAGCATGAGCCGGCCATTGCTGGCGACCATCTGGCCACCCCGCGTTGCGCGCAGCCCGCGCCGATGGCGCTCGAACAGCTTCGCGCCGAGCGACTCTTCCAGGAAGCTGATCTTGTGGCTCGCGCCGGAAACCGACAGGTGCGCGAGCCTCGCCGCGGCCGAAAGCGACCCCGTCTCGGCACACAGCACGACCAGGCGGATCGCCGCCAGGTCGATGCGCGCCAGGTTGACGGTGCCCCGCCTGCCCTGGAGTGCATGGCAGGACCGCAGGAGCCGCGCGAGGCGCTCGTTCGAAATGTCCGGCGAATTCTCCAATTGGCTTGCCCGCGTTGCTACTGCTGGAGACTCTACCGTGCAGCGGTCGCCTTGTGCATGCATTCCTTCGATGCGCCGAATAGAAGCTTTGCACTTCCATGGGAACTCGCGCCGGCCTATGCTGGCGCCCAGGATCACAAGGCACGATCCGCACACGGCCATCGCGTTCATCGCGCCTGTCACTTCAATCATCGAACAAGGAACCAAAAGGATGCCGCGCATTCCCTACGTTGTCAGAGACACGGCGAACGCCGAACAACAGGTGCATCTGGACACGCTGGAGGCGACACGAGGCGGGCCGGTCTCCAACATCTTTCTCGCGTTGGCCAATGTTCCAGCACTGGGTGAAGGCGTTCTAGCGATGGCGACCTCGCTTCGCAAGAGTACGCTGCTCTCCCGCCGGCTGCGCGAACTTGCCATCGTCACCGTGGGCATCGAGACGGGGGCTACTTACGAGTTGCTTCACCATTGGAACGTGGCGCTTAGGGCCGGTGTCACGCAGGCCCAGCTGGAAGCCATGACGTCTTATGAAAGCTCTGCCCTGTTCAGCACGCAGGACCGTGCCGTCATTCGCTTTGCCCTGGAGCTGACCCGCACGGGAAAAGCTGCCAGCCCGACCTGGGACGCGCTGGAGTCGCTCGGTTCAGACGCGCGCCTGGAGCTGGTCCTGACCGTCTCCTGGTACAACTGCGTCGCGAGGATGGCGCAATCGCTGGAGCTGGACATGGAAGAGTGGTTTCCTGCCCCGTCGATCCCGAAGATGGCGTTCCCCGCCTGAGGGGCGGTTGCTGCCGGCAGCGGCATCGCCCCATGAGCGCGTTGCAGGCAATCAGGTAGCATTGGTTGCATGAAGCTGCTGCGCCCCGGCATCAAATATCGCCAGCTCCAGTACTTCCTGGCGGTGGCCGAGTCGCTGCATTTTTCCAAGGCGGCCGAGAAGCTGTTCGTCACGCAGCCCACGCTGTCGCATCAACTCGCCGAACTTGAATCGCAGATCGGCACGCCGCTGTTCGATCGCCTGGGCAAGGCGGTGCGATTGACGCAGGCGGGCGAGATCTTTCGAGCCTATGCGCGGCGCAGCCTGGACGAGATCGAGGCCGGATGCAATGCACTGGCCGAACTCGAAGGGCTGCAAAGTGGAGCGCTGAGCATCGGGGTGGCGCAGTCGTTCGTGCACCGGCTGATGCCGCCCATCGTCAGCGAGTTCCTGGCCCGCTATCCCGCCGTGCGGCTCCACGTCGACGAAATGACCGCCCAGGACATCGAGCGCAGGCTGGCCGAGGGTGTGCTGGACCTGGGCATCGCGTTCGCGCCCACGGTGCTGGAGGATACGGAGCTCGAGCCCATTCTCCAGGAGCGGCTGGTCTTCGTCGCAAGCCGTGGCCATGCGCTGGCGGACCGGCCGCAGCTGCGCCTGGCGGAACTCGAGGGTGTTGCCCTGGTCCTGCTGCGGCGCGAATATTCCACCCGGCGATTGATCGATGAATACTTCGCGAAGGAGGGCATCCAGCCGAAGGTGGCCTGCGAAACGAACACCATCGACTTGATGCGCGGCCTGGCGGGCGCCTCCTCCAGCTTGGCGGCAATCCTGCCGGAGAGCGCCGTCGAGAAGCTGCCGCATCTTTGCGTTGTGCCCCTGGTGGACCCGGTGCCCGTGCGTACCTCGGCGCTGCTCTGGTCGCGCCACAAGTTCCGAGGCCTGGCGGCGAGGACCTTCGCCCAGATCGTGCGCGACCGGTTCACGTCGAGTTAGTCGCGCTGTCCAACGCTCTTGATCATGATCTCAACGCCATCCCTATCGCAAGCGCTCGATGCCGTCGGCGGCAGCGTGCTGGCACCCACGCTCCTGGGCGAGCTGGGCTCGTCCGTCGGTGCCGAACATTGCGTGCTGTTTCGCTTCGGTGAAGACGATCTGGAGGTTCTGGGTTGTGCCAGTTCCGACAGTACCGAAATGGCTCGCCGCAACTCCGATCTGTACCGGCGCCACTTCTGGCGCCGCGACAGTACTTACCTGGGGCTGAAGGGGCGCCTTTGCGGCTACAAGGCGGTGGTGTCCTGCCTGCCCGCGGAGCAGATCAGCGACCCGAGGTTCCGGCGCGAGCTCATCGTGGACCAAGGGCTGGCGGGGCGTGCGCTGCTGGTGGGCGAGCGGGGCGGCGCCCTGTACGGGCTGTCGATGTTCCGCGGACGCGAGGCCGGTTTTTTCTCGGAGGACGAGCGCTCAGCCATCGACTCCATGTCGGACCTGCTGGTGTCCTTGGTGGCCAAGCACGCTCAGACCTTGTTGCGGCAGAACTCCGTGAGCCGGCTGCTGTCTTGCGTGCCGGAACTCGAGTCGGCCTTTGCGGCGGCCGGCGCGCGTTTGAGCGAGCGAGAGTGCCAGGTGTGCGCGCGCATCGTCTATGGCCTGGCGATGAAGGAAATCGCGCGTGACCTGGGCGTCACGCCCGAGAGCGTGGTCACCTATCGCAAGCGTGCCTTCCTGCGGCTCGACGTGGCAGACCGGGCGGCGCTGCTGCGCCGCCTGCTGCAGCCGCAGCGGCATTGACCTGGAGCTTTTCAATGCGTTGATGGCGGCGGGGCCTCTCAGCGCAGGCTCGGCCCGTCGATGCGGATGCTCTGCTCCAGGGCCATGCACTGTTCGTAGATCCACACGTCGTAGCCGCCCAGGCGGCTCGACCATTTGGGCGTGACCTTGTTGACGCAGTGATTCGTCACGCGGTCGATCCAGTCGCGCGCCGCGGCCCACGTGTTGTTGGCGTTCGCGGGGTTCAGATTCCCGTCCGCAAAGGGGAGGGTGCCCATTGCTTCGGTCAGCGCGTTGTGCATGTCCGTCATGAACTCGAGCTGGGCGTCCACATCGGCCCGGGTGCCGACCTGGAAGTGGCCAGCCACCAGTTTGTCGAAGTCCCAACGGGTCTTCATGTCCTTCACGAGGTTGAAGTAGCCCGGGATGTTGGTGGCCAGCCCCAGGCGGCGCCACATCATCCAGCCGGGATAGATCACGTCCACCAGCATCAGCACCTTCTGGCCCGGGTGGTAGATGCCTATGTTGCCGCTGTCGTGATTCGGCCCCGGATACCGCAGTTGCAAAATCTGGTTGCCCACCACCACCGGGAAGTCCACGTCCTGCGTGTTGAATGTCTGTGTCGGCACGGGCCGGCTTGCATCGTTCGCCTGGACCAGCGCCTTGCGGGTTTCCTCGTGCGCAATGATCTGCATGCCGGGGTTGGTCTTGACGATCTCGCCGGCATAGCCGATATGGTCGAGGTGGGCGTGGCTGTAGATCAGCTTCACGATCTGTACGCCCGGCGCCACGTCCTGAATGGCTTTGAGGATCTTGGCGCCCAGCAGCGGCGGCGCATCGGCAAGGATCACGCCAGCATCGGACACGACGAACATGGTGTTGTACCCGTTGTCGCCCACCATGTAGACACCGCCGCCCAGGTTGTCGACGCGATAGCCCTTGGCCGGATCGAGCGCAGGGCCCGCCTGCTCGGCCGTCAGCGGCGCGTAGGAGTCTGGCCGCACGTTGGGCGGCACGATGTCAGGCATGTTGGAGTACGGCGCTCCCCAAGGCGTGGATTGGCTGCCTTTGCGGGCCTGGGCTTGCGCGTCCGAGCCGCTGCAGCCGCTCAGGGTTGCCGCGCCCAGGCAGACCCATGCCCCGATCGCAAGTTGAAGACCGCAGCGCGCGGCCCTGGCCGGCGCACTTCCTGAACGCTTCACATTTTTCATCGATGTCTCCTGTGGTGAGGGCATCGATGATCGATTTCTTGAGGGAATCCATCTGTCCCCGCGATCGGGGACGGGATTGCCCTCGTTCATCCGCAAGAGGACGCGTTCAGAAGAACCCGAGCTTCTTCGGCGAGTAGCTCACCAGCAGGTTCTTGGTCTGCTGGTAGTGGTCCAGCATCATTTTGTGGGTTTCGCGCCCGATGCCCGATTCCTTGTAGCCGCCGAAGGTGGCGTGCGCCGGGTAGGCGTGGTAGCAGTTGGTCCAGACCCGGCCGGCCTTGATCGCACGGCCCATGCGATAGGCGGTGTTGGCGTCGCGCGTCCACACGCCGGCACCCAGGCCGTAGGGCGTGTCATTCGCGATCTGCAGCGCCTCGTCCTCGTCCTTGAAGGTGGTCACGGCGAGCACCGGGCCGAAGATCTCCTCGCGGAAGATCCGCATCTGGTTGTTGCCCTTGAAGAGGGTGGGCTGGACGTAATAGCCGCCGGCCAGCTCGCCGCCCAGCTCGGCCCGGCCGCCGCCGATCAGGCATTGCGCACCTTCCTGCTTGCCCACTTCGAGGTAGGACATGATCTTGTCCATCTGCAACGCGGAGGCCTGCGCGCCCATCATGGTGTCGGTGTCCAGGGGGTGGCCCTGCTTGATGGCCTTGACGCGCTCCAGCGCGCGCGCCATGAACCTGTCGTAGATGGATTCCTGGATCAGCGCGCGCGACGGGCAGGTGCAGACCTCGCCCTGGTTGAAGGCGAACAGCACCAGGCCCTCGATGGCCTTGTCGAACAGGTCGTCGTCGGCATCCGCGATGTCCTCGAAGAAGATGTTGGGGCTCTTGCCGCCCAGCTCCAGCGTGGCCGGGATCAGGTTGGTGGCGGCGGCCTGGGCAATCACGCGGCCGGTGGCGGTGGAGCCGGTGAACGCGATCTTGGCGATGCGCTTGCTGGTGGCCAGCGGCATGCCGGCCTCGCGGCCGAAACCGTTGACGATGTTGAGCACACCGGCCGGCAGCAGGTCGGCGATCAGCTCGGCCATCACCATGATGCTGATGGGCGTGGACTCGGCTGGCTTGAGCACCACGCAGTTGCCGGCGCCGATGGCGGGCGCGAGTTTCCACGCCGCCATGAGGATGGGGAAGTTCCAGGGAATGATCTGACCGACCACGCCCAGCGGTTCGTGGAAGTGATAGGCGACGGTGTTGTCGTCGATCTGGCTCAATGCGCCTTCCTGCGCGCGCAGGCAGCCGGCGAAATAGCGGAAGTGATCGACAGTCAGCGGGATGTCGGCGTTCAGCGTCTCGCGAATCGGCTTGCCGTTGTCCACGCTCTCGGCATAGGCCAGCGCTTCGAGGTTCTGCTCCAGGCGGTCGGCGATCTTGAGCAGCACGTTGGCACGCTCCGCGGGCGAGGTGCGGCCCCAGGCGTCGGCGGCCGCGTGGGCGGCGTCCAGCGCCAGCTCGATGTCCTCGGGCCCGGAGCGCGCGGCCTTGGTGTAGGGCTTGCCACTGATCGGCGTGATCACGTCGAAGTACTGGCCCTTGATCGGCGCAACGAATTTTCCACCGATGAAGTTGTCGTAGGCGGGCTTGAAGGCGACGGTGGCGCCGGGGGTGTTGGGACTGGCGTAGAGCATGGAGAGTCTCCTGAGGATGGGTGGAACAAAAGGGTGGATCACGCGGGCCGAAGCGGTTCTCTTCAACCCGGCTCACTCGTTCAGTCCGCAAATGCCATGCCAGTGGCGCAGCAGGCGATGAAGGCGGCTATCTCAGGTCTGGCTCAGGCCAAACCCGGGGTATGAGTGCGCCTTGAACCGCGGTGTGCGTTGTCCCTTGGCACAGTTGTCACACGATGGAGCAGTGGGCTTCATGCCGCGTGCCACTCGACATTGCCGCGGGCGAACATCTGCCGAAGGCGGCCGCTGGCCGCGAGCTCGTTGATGGCGCGCTGCAGTGCCTGCGCCAACCCCGTGGCATTGCGCTTGACAGCCATTCCTACCGCCCAGCCATTGCGCGGGGCGCGTGGCGCGGGCAGAGGCGCGATCGCGAATCGAGGGTCGCCGCGCAGCACCGATTCAAGCTCCGAGGACAGCCCGCCCGCGACAGCCACCTCGCCGCGCAACAGCGCGTGCGCGGCCTGCGTGCCGTCCTTCCACTGCGTGACCAGCTGGTTCCTGTAGGCGCCGCCGTCGGCGCCGATCAGCAGCCAGCCGGCGAGCGACTGGCCCGGCACCGCCACCTTCTCGCCGGCCAGCTGCGACAGCGTATCGAGGCGGGGCACCTGATCGAGCCGGCGCGCCAGCATGACCTGGTCGCGGTAATAGGGGGCCAGCACGCTGACCTGCGGATTGGCGTCCATGAGAGGCCGATCGACCGGCACATGCAACAGCACGTCCGCCGGCCCCCAGCCGAGATAGTGGCCGCGCCACACGGTGTTGCGCAGGTCGTCGTTCATGTTGTCGTCGGCGTGGAACGCCAGCAGGGTGAGCCGCACGCCCAGCGAGTCGGCCAGGGCCTGCGCGAGGTCCACGTCGATCCCTTTGCCGGTGGCATGGAAGGGCGGCATGTCGTGATAGAGGCCCACCACCAACGCGCCGCGCTCGCGCACGCGCTCCAGCGGTGTGGCACACAGGCCCAAAGGCGTGGCCGCAACGGCGACGGCGCCGGCCGCGCCCAATCGGCGCAGGCAATCGCGACGCGATGGCATCGCGGGCCTCATCGGCTCGAGCCCGTCACGAGGGGTTTTTCGCGGCGCGTTTCCAGGTAGGCCTTGATCGACCAGATGGCTTCCTGGCTCATGACGCCTTCGAAGGGTGGCATGTACACGGCGCCATTGCGCGTGCGTCCCTGGCGCACGGTCGTGAGGAAGAACTCGTCGATCTCTTTCACGCAGGCGGCCTTCTTGGCAGCGTCTTTGAGTGCCGCGCACTCATTGTCGAGCTTGCGCAGGTCGGGCGCGACGCCGCCGGAGATCGCCTCCAGCCCATGGCAGCGGGCGCAGTTCTGGTTGTAGGCCGAGGTGCCGATGGTGATGGCCTTGTCGCTGGCGCGGAACGGATTCTCGGCGCGCCACGCCTGGCCGAGCGCGGGCAGTCCCGTGGTATCGACAGCCTGAGGCGTGACGTCGCCGTGCGCCCACGCGGAAGTGCCCGCGACGAGCGCGGCCATGGCGAGCAGCAGGGCGCCGGTTTTTGGGGAGGAACGCCCGTGCGGGCGGCGGTGCGGGGTAACAGGGGAAAGCGGCTGGGTCATGTCAGGTCTCCGTCATGATGGCGTTGAAAGATAGGCACGGTCTGCAAACCCTGTGCCAGCCGCGGGTGTTGCAGTCAGGAACAAGAATTGCCTTCGGTTGATTCAGATCAAGCCAGTCGGGCGCTACGGCCGCATCCTTGCCGGTACGTGCTAGCGGGGTGTCGGCACAGGCTGGCACAGCCTGTGTGCCAGAACGAAGCAACGGCAGCACTGGCAACGGCGCGCGGCCCTGGCACGGCAGGCGGCTTTCGATGGAGACAACCTGCCTCGGCAGGAGCACAGGAGACGCGTTCGATGTCTGCAACTCACCGGGTCCAGGTCACCCACGCCAACACCTGGACGACACCGTCGGCTCTGCCGTTCGTGCGGCAGCCGGCGCGGGCCGAAGCGATAGAGCAGTCGCATCTGCGCTGCGCGGCGCTGGGGTTGACGCGCATCGAGCGGCCTGATTTCGAGCCGTTGATGCGCTGCGATCTCAGCCTTGCGATGGAGCGCAACCAGCGCCTGTTCACGCACGCGGCGCCGGTGATGGAGATGCTGTTCCAGCAGATCGTCGACACCGAAAGCATGATCGTGCTGGCCGATGCCCAGGGCACCATCCTGCATTCGGTCGGGGACGACCGATTCCTGGAACGCGCGGGCGCCGTGGCGCTGGCGCCGGGCGTCAACTGGGCCGAGCAATCCAAGGGCACGAACGCGATCGGCACGGCGCTGTTCGAGGAGGCCCCCACGGTCGTGCACGGCGGCGAGCACTTCATCCACGCGAACAGCTTTCTCACCTGCTCGGCCGCGCCGATCTTTGATCCGCGCGGCAACATGCTGGGCGTGCTGGATGTCACTGGCGACCAGCGCTCCTATCACCAGCACACGATGGGGCTGGTGCGCATGTCGGCGCGCATGATCGAGAACCAATGGCTGTCCGACGATTTCGGCAACCGGTTGCGGCTGCACTTCCACAGCCGCCCCGAGTTCATAGGCACCTTGCTCGAAGGGATCATCGTCGTCAGCGCCGAGGGCAAGATCCTCGGGGCCAATCGCAGCGCGCTCGACCAGCTGGGCATGAGCAGCGCGGCGCTGCGAATGCAAAGCCTCACCAGCCTGTTCGGCACCACCGAGGCGGTGTTGGCGGACCATTTCCGGACACCGCTGCCGGTGCCGATCTGCCTGGCCCTGTCCAACGGCCGCAAGTTCTACGCGAATGCCCGATCCATCGATCCGGGGCGTTCCGTCATGGCCGGCTTGGGCGGCAATGAACCGGCTGTGCGGGCCCCCTGCGCCGCCGAAGCCGCGGCGGCCGCTTCGAACCGGCTGTCCCATGCCGCCGCTGTGCCGGCCCACGCTTTCTCGGGCTTGCACTACCTGAAGACCGGCGATCCGCAGATCGAGGCGATGGTGCAGAAGGTGCAGCGGGTCGTCAACCGTGACATTCCGCTGCTGGTCCTGGGCGAAACCGGTACCGGCAAGGAACTGCTGGCCCGTGCCGTGCATCAGGACTCCAATCGCGCCAGGCAGGCCTTTGTCGCCGTCAACTGCGCTTCGATTCCCGAATCCCTGATCGAGGCCGAGCTGTTCGGCTACGAGGATGGCGCGTTCACCGGTGCGCGCCGCAAGGGCGCGAGCGGGCGTATCGTGCAGGCCAACGGCGGCACCTTGTTCCTGGACGAGATCGGCGACATGCCGCTGGCCTTGCAGGCGCGGCTGCTACGCGTGCTCCAGGAGCGCTGCGTCATGCCGCTGGGGAGCCAGAAGTCCATTGCGGTGGACATCGCGGTCATCGGCGCCACCCACCGCAACCTGCGCGAGATGATCGATGCCGGCGCGTTCCGCGAAGACCTGTACTACCGCCTGAACGGCCTGGCGGTTCGCCTGCCCGCGCTGCGGGACCGCAGCGACCTGGGCGTGGTCGCGCGGCGCATCCTGCTGGCCGAGTGCCCGCTGGACACGCCGCGGATCAGCCCGTCGGTGATGGCACTGTTCGAGGCCTACGCCTGGCCCGGCAACATTCGCCAGCTCGCGAATGTGCTGCGCACCGCCGCCGTGATGGCGGCCGGCGAGCCGCAGATCACCGAGCAGCATCTGTCGGACGACTTTCTGGAAGACGTGCGGCGGGTCGGCGCCCGGGGGCACGGGGCCGCGCATGGCGT
>DATILF010000291.1:0-10088 GCA_035476755.1 Ramlibacter sp. | reverse complement strand
AGCAGGTGGTCGCCGGCCGCGAGTTCTGGGTCGGCCATCTGCATGGCCAGGAGGTCGTCGCGGTGCTGTCGCGCATCGGCAAGGTGGCGGCGGCCACCACGGCGGCGGTGCTGATCGAGCGCTTCCAGGTGAGCGGCATTGTCTTCACCGGGGTCGCTGGCGGCCTGGGGCCCGGCGTCAACGTGGGCGATGTCGTTATCGCCGACAGCTTCCTGCAGCACGATCTGGACGCCTCACCGATCTTCCCGCGCTACGAGGTGCCGCTTTACGGCATGAGCCAATTCGCCACCGATGCCGACCTGTCCGCCAGCCTGGCGCGTGCCGTGCGCGCCGCGCTCCCCGGGGTGGCGCTGCATCGCGGGCTGGTGGTGAGCGGGGACCGCTTCGTCGCCACCACGGCGGAGAGCCGCGCGCTGCAGGCGGCGCTGCCGCAGGCGCTGGCGGTGGAAATGGAGGGCGCGGCGTTCGCCCAGGTCTGCCACGACTACGGCGTGCCGTTTGCCGCCGTGCGGACCATCTCGGACCGCGCCGACGACGAGGCGCACGGCGATTTCGTGAGTTTCATCGAGCAGGTGGCCAGCCGGCATTCGGCCGCGATCGTTGAAGCTTTTCTGCGAACCTGAGGCGGTATCCTTCGCGGGCCACCGCGGAACCGGCTCTGCCGGGCCGCTGGTGGCGCCCCCTTGAGGGGGAGGCGCCGCAGGCGCTTCGGGGGTGGGCTATTTTAGCCAACCCCGTTTCCTGAAGTACCACATCGGCACCAGCGCGCTGGCCACCATCAGCACCAGGGCGAACGGGTAGCCCCATTTCTGCGACAGCTCGGGCATGTACTGGAAGTTCATGCCGTAGAGGCTGGCGATCAGTGTCGGCGGCAGCAACGCCACGCTGGCGACCGAGAAGATCTTGATGATCTTGTTCTGGTTGATGTTGATGAAGCCGACCGTGGCATCCATCAGGAAGTTGATCTTGTCGAACAGGAACGCCGTGTGGTTGTCCAGCGATTCGATGTCGCGCAGGATCTGCCGGGCCTCCTCGAACTGGCCGGCATTGAGCATGCGGCTGCGCATCATGAAACTCACCGCGCGGCGGGTGTCCATGACGTTGCGGCGGATGCGCCCGTTCAGGTCTTCCTGCCGCGCGATCGCGCCCAGCACCTCGCCGGCCAGGGTGTCGGTCACTTCGCCGGCCAGCACCTGCTTGCTGACGGTTTCCAGTTCGTCGTAGATGCCTTCGAGCGTGTCGGCCGAATACTCGGCATCGGCGTCGAACAGCTTCAGCAGCACCTCCTTGGCATCCTCGATCAGGCCCGGCGCGCGGCGTGCCCGCAGGCGCAGCAGCCGGAACACCGGCACGTCCTCGTCGTGGATGGAAAAGAGCACGCCCTTGCTCTTGAGGGCGTCGTTCATCAGGTTCAGGATGAAGGCCACACGCACGGTGCGGGGCTCTTCGTCGTCGGCGATCAGGAAGTCGCTGCGGATGTGCAGTTCGCCGTTGTCTTCCTCATAGAAGCGGGCGGATTCCTCGATGTCCTCGTCCATCGCATCCTCGGGGATGGACAGGCCGAAATACTGCTTGACCCAGCGCTTTTCCTCGAGGGTGGGCGATTCAAGATCGACCCAGATCGGCTGGAATTTGGAGAGCTCCTCGAGCGACTCGATCTCTTCCTGGAAGAGCCGCCCGTTCGCGAGCGTGAAGATATTGAGCATGGCTAATCAAATTGGGGTCAGATTCCAATTATTCGGAGTGGCAATGGCAGGGACAAAGCGGCTTTCGAACAATTGGAATCTGACCCCAATTTGATTCGAAAGCTACCGACTGGGGTAGGTTTCCAAGGAGATTTCTCCAGTGATGCGACCGCGCGATTATGCCGTGACCGTGCTGCAGAAGGCCAGCAATTCTTCCTTGCGCGCATAGGCATCATGCGCGCCGAGCGCGATGAGCGCCTGCACGAAACCCGGCTCGAAGAGCAGGTAGCTGGCGAGCGCGCCGCCGCCCTTCAAGGCGCCCAGGCCGCTCAGGGCGCGCCGCACGGAGCCCGGAAGTTCGTGGGCGAACGACTGCGCCAGTGCGTCGAGCGACTGGGTCGGCTGGATCGGCAGGATTTCCACGCTGCGATAGGGCAGCACGCCCGCCACCTCGCGCGGCAACTGCTGCAGCGTCTTGGTGACGCGCTGTGCCTGCTCCACGTCGGCCTGCAGCGTGTCATGAAAGACGCTGGCCATGGCGTGGCCGGCGATGCCGCCCAGGGAGGGCTCGCGCGATGGGGCGGCCGCCTCGCCGGCGAAGCCGGAGCGCTGCGGCTGGCCCACGCCCACCACCAGGATGCGATGCGCGCCCAGGTGCATCGCCGGCGAAAGGGGCGAGACTTGCCGCATCGAGCCGTCGCCGAAGAACTCGCGCCGTCCATCCACCCAGAGCGGCGTCGCCGGGAACAGGAAGGGGATGGCGCTGGAGGCCATCAGGTGCTCGATGGTGAGCGGCTGGAACTCCGAGCGGCGGCCCGGACGGTTCCAGCCCTCGTGGCTGCGGTCACGCGCGGTGTGGCAGAAGGTCCAGTGCACGCCGCTCGTGTAACTGGAGGCGGTGACCGCAACGGCATCGATGGCCTTGGCCTGCAGCGACGCCTCGATGCCGGGCAACGACACCGCGCGGTGCAGGGTGTCCACCAGCGGCATGGTGTCCAGGATGGCGCCGCGGGCGCGGGCATTTCGCCACAGGCTGAACGCCGCGGTCAGCCGGCTCAGGCGCACCCAGCGCGGTGCATCGAGTTCATAAACGTCGGCCGAGCGCAGGCGCCCCCAGAACTGGGCGAGCTGCTCGAAGGCTGGCAGGCCCTGGGTGGCAGTGCCCGCCAGGAAGGCCACATTGAGCGCGCCGGCTGACGTGCCGACCAGCACCTGGAACGGGAAGGTGGCCGGACGGCCGGCCTGCAGCTTCAGCATGGAAGCCAGCGCCTGCAGCACCCCCACCTGGTAGGCGGTGCGCGCCCCGCCGCCCATCAACACCAGGGCGGTGACCGGTCGGCTGGGGCGGGTGAGGCCCGCATGGATGATGGTGCTCAGGCTCATGGCCGCCGGGGCCGTGTTGCCGACCCTCTCTCCTCGGCACCCATGGTAGAGGAGAAATGCCGGCGTTCCAAACCGGCGATCCGGACGGCGCGGCTAGATCACCTTGTCCCTGGCCGCGGGTGGTGCCGGCGAATCGCCGCCCTCGAACTGGATGACACTGATCTCGCCGTCGGCTTCCATGGTGGCAAGCTTGACCTGGTCGAGTTTTTCGACGCCGTGGTGCCGCAGCACGGCACGCAGTTCCTCGTCGGTGATCATCTCGCGGCGCAGGTTGCGGCGCAGCGCGGTGCCGTTCCTGATCAGTGGCAAAGGTTTGGGTTCCACCAGCCGGCGGACCCAGGCAACCCGGAAGGCCACCAGGTCCAGCAGCCAGTTCCAGCCCGCGATGGTGGCCACCAGGATGCAGCCATCGGTGACCGACTCGTAGCCGCCGGACATCGCATTCTGCGCGGCGTCGGCGATCAGCACGAGCAGCAGCAGGTCGGCGATGCCGATGGAGGCGATATCGCGCCGCAGCACGAAGCGCAGCAGGAGGAACAGGAACCAATACATGGCCGTGCCCCGCAGCACCAGTTCGCCCGGGTGCACGGTGAGTTGGAAGATGGCGAAGAGGTCAGGCACGTTTCCTCCGGGTGGCTTTCGGGCGGGCCGCCGCCGGCTGGGTCTCGCACTTCAGAACGCCGGCCATGTAGGCCAGGCTGGCGGTGCGGGCCTCGGGCGATTGCGCTGCCGTGCAGTCGGCGGGCACCCAGACCTTGTAGTCGCGCAGGAAGGCGTCCATGGCGGTCATCTGCACGCAGATGTCCGTGGCCAGCCCACAGATCACCAGTTCGCGCGCCCGCATCTCGGCCAGCAGCAGCTCCAGCGGTGTCGCATAGAAGGCCGAGTGCCGGGGCTTGAGGATGGTGAGGTCCTCGGCCTGGGGGTACAGCAGACGAGCGATCTCGCCCGTCGGGCCGGCCATGCCCAGGCAGGTGGCGACAAGGGTGTGGAAGTCGGATTGCCAGATCCCGTAGTTGTCGTTCGCGTAAATGGCGACCACCCCGTCCCGCGCCAGCCGCTGCTTGAGGCCCGCGCAGGCGACTGCGGCCTGGACCGCCGCGGGCGCCAGCGTCTCCCCGCCGGGGAAATCCAGGGGGTTGATGAAGTCCACCAGCAGCAGCACGCGCGGGCTGGGCGGCAGGCTGGGCGGTCGCAGGCCCGTGGGAGGAACCGGGGAGGGCATCACCCCATTCTGGGCAGCGCGCGCCGGCCCTGGCGCCGTCCGGCCTGGACAGATGAGGCAGGCGCTGTCCTACAGATCTGGGCCGACCTGTCCGACATACCGGTTGAGGCAGCGCACCTAAATTCGAACTATCCGTCCCCGGCCGTGCGTCGTCCGGGCACCCAAGGAGCTATCCCATGATCCAGCTGGCGAACGACCCGACCGCAAGCCGTATGACCTTTCGCCCGGCGGCGGGCGAAGGCAAGGAATCCGACACGGGCCCGCAGCGCCCGCGCAGCACGCACGCCTGGCCATTCCTGAGCCGGTATCCGGCGCGGCCTGTCCAGCAGAGCCAGCAGAAGGCGTCCAGCCCGGACAGCGGCAGCTGACGGGCAGCCACGAAGGAGTGAACACCATGTCCACGGAACCCAAGACCCAGAACCGCTTTTCCGACACCCCGCGCGACAAGCCCGTGTCGGAGCGGACCGAGCACGCCAACCATGAGCGCCCGGGCGCCAGGGCGCACCCGATCGCCCGCGGCAGGCGTCACAACGCGCTGACGGCTTGGCGCCTGCGCTGAAGTCCAGCCACCCAAGGTGGTACGAAGCGGCCCTCCAGGGCCGCTTTTTTGTAGTTCGCGGGAAAAACACAGCGTTATCAATCACTTGCGAGCGCAGCCCGACAAAGGGTTTCAACTCTCGCGGGGACCTTGACGGAAATCAATTGCTTTTCATGAGCATCGCGGGCATAGTGAATTCACCTTAAAGATTCCAAGTTCGCCGGCCGCCCGGCCTTGAGGACGGCCCTTTCAACCCGAGTGGAAAACAGGAGGCTATTTCATGAACTTGACGATCAGCGGTCACCATCTCGAAGTCACCCCAGCACTTCGCAATTACGTGACGACCAAGCTTGATCGAATCACCCGGCACTTTGACCAGGTCGTCGACATCAGGGTGCTGCTCACTGTTGAAAAGCAGAAGGAAAAAGAACGACGACAGCGTGCGGAATGCAAGATCCACGTCAAGGGCAACGACATGTTCGCGGAGAGCTCCCACGAAGACCTCTACGCCGCCCTGGACGAGCTGGTCGACAAGCTCGACCGCCAGGTGGGCAAGCACAAGACCCGCCTGCAGGACCACCACCACGACGCGCCCAAGCGCGTGATGTGAAGCGTTCCACGGAACAGCCAGGCGCCCCCCCGGGGCGCTTTTGTTTTAAGGGGTCACCGCTCGGGGCTTGCGCCGCTTTGTATGGCGGGGCGGCTGTCGGTGCATAATCGTTAACCCGTACCATGAACCGCCTCGCGTCCATCCTGCCAGCCGCTCAAGTGCTCGTGAGCGTCGATGCCACCAGCAAGAAGCGCGCTTTTGAAGAAGCAGGGCTGCTCTTCGAGAATCTGCATGGCCTGTCGCGCGCCCTCATCACCGACAGCCTGTTCGCCCGCGAGCGGCTGGGCTCGACCGGCCTGGGCCATGGCGTGGCCATCCCGCACGGGCGGATCAAGGGCCTGAAGGCGCCGATGGCCGCGCTGTTCCAGCTGGCCCAGCCGATCGGCTTCGATGCGCCCGACGAGCAGCCGGTGGGGCTGCTGATCTTCCTGCTGGTGCCGGAAGCGGCCACGCAGAAACACCTGGAAATTCTGTCCGAAATCGCCGAACTCCTGAGCGATGCGCCCCTGCGCGAGAAGATCAAGGCCACGACCGACGCGGTCGAGCTGCACCGCCTGATCGCCACCTGGCAATCTGCCCAACCCGCATAGTATGTGGCCTCCACGCTTGGTCCTTCGTCCCGGCAGCGCTCAAATCGGCCTGGTTGAATGAAGCCAACAGTCGTCAGCGCCGACGTCCTGTTCGAAGATCACCGGGCCCAGCTCAAGTGGGAATGGGTCGCCGGCCTCGGGGCCTCCGAACGCCGCTTCGACGAGATTGCCG
Organism: Ramlibacter sp.; assembly: GCA_035476755.1. Taxonomy (GTDB): domain Bacteria; phylum Pseudomonadota; class Gammaproteobacteria; order Burkholderiales; family Burkholderiaceae_C; genus Ramlibacter. The sequence goes on along the minus strand of DATILF010000291.1, from coordinate 3,885 downwards.
TGCGGGCGGCGCGTTCTGGCGCCGACCTGGTGGGCTACCTCAACTATATCCATCCCTACCGCGTCCAGATCCTGGGCGAGCGGGAAATCGCCTATCTCACCAACGCCACGGCGGAAGACTGCGCCCGCCGCATCTCGCGCATCGTCACGCTGGAGCCGCCGGTGCTGGTGATTACCGACAACCAGGTGGCCCCGGATGCGCTGCTGTCGATGTGCGAGCGGGCCCAGATCCCGATGTTCGCCACGCACGAGCCGTCGGCCTTCGTCATTGACGTGCTGCGCGCCTACCTGTCCAAGCACTTCGCCGAACGCACCTCCATGCACGGCGTCTTCATGGACATCCTGGGCCTGGGCGTGATGATCACCGGCGAGTCGGGCCTGGGCAAGAGCGAGCTGGGCCTGGAACTGATCTCCCGCGGCAATGGCCTGGTGGCCGACGATGCGGTGGACCTGTACCGCATCAACCAGACCACCATCGAGGGCCGCTGCCCGGAGCTGCTGCAGAACCTGCTGGAAGTGCGGGGCATCGGCCTGCTGGACATCCGCGGCATCTTCGGCGAGACGGCGGTGCGCCGCAAGATGCGGCTCAAGCTCATCGTCCACCTGGTGCGCCGCGAGACGATGGAGCGCGAGTACGAGCGCCTGCCGTATGAGCCGCTGACTCAGGACGTGCTGGGCGTGCCCGTTCGCAAGGCGGTGATCCAGGTGGTAGCCGGCCGCAACATCGCCGTGCTGGTCGAAGCCGCCGTGCGCAACACCATCCTGCAGCTGCGCGGCGTGGACACCTACCAGGAATTCGTCGAGCGGCATCGGCGGGCCATGGAGCAGGACAAGTAGCTCCCTTTGTCGGTCCGGTTTGCGTCGCGTGCCGACATGGCTGGAGGAATCAGGCGGGCGGGGCGCCCTGCGCCGGGAATGTCCTCCGGCGGCGGGAGGCCGCCTCCCCCTTGATTTCCCGGCACAGGGCGCCCCGCCCGCCTGATTCAGGGATAGCGCGTCGCGTGCCTGCATGAGGGGCGTGCTGACGTCTGTGCTGGCTGCGGATGCCGGCTGTCCGGCTTCAGGAGGTTAAGGAGGAGGCGGCCTCCCGCCGCCGGGGGACACGAGTGAAGCCGGACAGCCGGCGTCCGCAACCCGCCAACCACCTTCGCGTTCAACCAGCGGGAGCTCCAACCACCTCAGCGCTCCAGCAGCACTTGTCCGGCAGCGTCAGTGCTCTTCGCCGTTCGCGCCCCGCGCAGCCGGCCGATTCGGGCAGGCATTTTTCGTGCAGTGCGCGTACAAACTCAGCGCATGGTCGGCGATGGCGAAGCCCTTGGCCTTTGCCACGGCATGCTGGCGCTGTTCGATCTCGGCGTCATAGAACTCTTCGACCTTGCCGCAGTCGAGGCAGACCATGTGGTCGTGGTGGGTGCCTTCGTTCAGTTCGTACACCGCCTTGCCGCTCTCGAAATGGCTGCGCGAAAGGATGCCCGCCTGTTCGAACTGGGTGAGCACGCGATAGACCGTGGCCAGGCCGATGTCGGAGCGATCCTCGAGCAAAACCCGGAACACGTCCTCGGCGGTCATGTGGCGCTGCGCGCCCTTCTGGAACACGTCCAGGATCTTCAGCCTCGGCAGGGTGGCTTTCAGGCCGGTGCTCTTGAGTTCGTCGATGTTGGCCATGGTCTTCCCCGCGGGGTCCCCGGGCGGGGCTGCCGCTACAATGGTTTGATCAGTGCGACACGAGTCGCTTTGGTGGCTGTCCCTGTGACAGCATTTCATGAGGTGATTGTCTTCTAAACAAGGCAGTTTCCATTGGGTGCAAGGCCCAATCTATCAAGAATGCTCTGAGGCGGAAACGCCGAAAGGCATCGACGGAATGTCTCGGATTTTGTCCGCAGACGGACCGTGAGAAAGCTACGTCATGTCGTTTCTGCCTTCCAGGCAGGATGATTTCGGCGGTCAAATGTGTGTTTTCGGCAACGAAGGTGCACTTATTTTCTAGGGGGTAACCCTAGAATTTCCCCGTAGACGTGGTATTCCCATAGTCATGCCAGAGTGGAAAAGCTCTGACCTACCTCGTCTCACCTATCGCAACTCGCGAGAGGGCCGAGACCGGCTGTGCAACCAGCCGTAGCCTACGTTGGCATGCATGAGCGGAAACGCGCATGTGTGAAGCCCAACTGACAAAGTACCCCCGCTTCTGCGGCGGCACGGACCCGTGAGGGTGCGTGTCGGATGCTGCCAGCAGAAAGGCGGCAAAGGGGCCAGGCTAGTTCTGCATGGGTAAATTAACTGAACTGTTGTTTGAATCCGGGTGACGATTGACTGGCCAAATCTGCTGATAGGCCAGAGCCAAAAGGCAAGCTGTCGGCTGCTTCCGTTGATCATGGGAGCACGTTGTCAAAGCACAGCCCCGGAAAAGACAGGCCCTAACCAGATAGGTGCACCGGCAAACCCGGCGCATCGGTAGATCAGGGAACGTGGTAAGCCCCACTATCCGCCCGCGCACTCCGGTGCGCGGGCAGGGAAGCCGCAAGGCGACCTGTTGGGTAAGGGGGTATGGGATTGTGGAGAAAGCGAAAGCCCTCCAGTAACAGGTGGGACAGGGGTTCAAGATTTGCCCCAACGCGAAAGCGTGCTGACTTCCACGCGGTGCAATCGTCGCTAGACGGCTGCAAACGTTCATGAAAGCCCCGAAGGGATGCGCGATCCCTTCGGGGAGACGTGCGTCCTCAAGGGATCAACTTCCAAGAGGAAAGCATGAGAACAATCATCAGCAATGATGATTCTGCGTCTTCTCGCGAACCGCAAGACTGGCACGCCATTGATTGGCGGCGCGTCGAGCGCAACGTGCGAACAACGCAGAAACGAATAGCGAAGGCTACGCAGGACGGTGACTGGCGCAGGGTGAAATCCCTGCAAAGGTCACTGACCCACTCGTTCGCCGCCAGAGCTCTGGCGGTGCGGCGGGTGACAGAAAACCAGGGCAAGCGAACGGCAGGCGTCGATCGCGAGATCTGGGGGTTGCCGACCAAGAAATGGACGGCGATCAGCAAGTTGAAGCAGCAAAGAGGATATAGACCGATGCCGCTGCGGCGGGTCTACATCCCCAAGTCCAATGGGAAGGAACGCCCTCTGGGTATTCCGACCATGTTGGATCGGGCCATGCAGGCACTCCACCTGCTTGGTCTTGAGCCTGTGGCCGAACCCACGAGCGATCCGAACTCATACGGGTTTCGGAGAAATCGCTCAACGGCGGATGCCATGAGCCACATATTCAATTGCATGTCCAAGAAGGCTTCGGCTCAATGGGCATTGGAAGCGGATATCCAAGGCTGCTTTGATCACATCAACCATGACTGGCTGGTGAGTCACGTTCGAATGAACAAGACAATCCTGAAAAGATGGTTGAAGGCGGGAGTGGTCCACAAGGGCCAGCTGACACCGACCGATGAGGGCACGCCGCAAGGCGGCATCATCTCGCCAACATTGGCGAATGTGACCTTGAATGGCCTTGAACTGGAACTACTTGCGCACCTCGGTGCCAAGCTGGGGAAAGGGAAGGCCAAAAAGCTCAAGATCAATGTGATCCGGTACGCCGACGACTTCGTCATTACAGGAGCCTCTAAAGAGGTGCTCGAAACCGAAGTCAGGCCGTGGATAGAAGCATTCCTCGCACAACGAGGTCTGCGACTGTCGCCGGAAAAGACGCGAGTCGCGCATATTGAAAAGGGGTTTGACTTCCTGGGGTGGAACTTCCGCCCGGATGGCCACCTCAAACTCCCCCACTCGTGGCCGGGCAAACTCCTCCAGGCAGGACGACGGGATTGTCGGTCTTTTTGTCTTTTCCCTGAACGGCTGTTCGGCAAGCGAAGCGCGTCAGGCCGAAGGCGAACGCCGG
>DATILF010000290.1:0-2867 GCA_035476755.1 Ramlibacter sp. | reverse complement strand
CTCCTGAACATCATCGGACGGCGCAGCGGCGCGCGCTCCATCATCACGATAGGCTGAGATGAAGAAAAGATTGCTTGTCTATGCGGTGGCCAGCGCCCTGGCCGCGGGCACGCCGGGCCTGTCGCTGGCCCAGCGCTCGCGCGAACCCGTCACCCTGAACTTCGTGAACGCCGAGATCGAGGCGGTGGCCCGCACCATGGCCGCGATCACCGGGCGCAACATCGTGGTCGATCCGCGCGTGAAGGGCACGATCAACCTGAGCACCGACCGGCCCGTGAGCCCCACGGTGGCGTACAACCAGTTCCTCTCGGCGGTGCGCCTGTCGGGCTTCACCGTGGTCGAATCGGGCGGCCTGCTCAAGCTGGTGCCCGAGGCCGATGCCAAGCTGCAGGGCGGCGCCGTCTCGGCCGGCAGCCCGCCAGCCGGCAACCAGATCGTCACCCAGATCTTTCGCCTGAACTACGAACCCGCGGCCAACCTGGTGCCGATCCTGCGCCCGCTGATCAGCCCCAACAACACCATCAACGTGAACCCCGGCAACAACTCGCTGGTGATCACGGACTATGCCGACAACCTGCAGCGCATGGCGCGCATCATTTCGGCGCTGGACGTCTCGAACGCCACCGACGTGGAAGTGATCCCGCTGCGCCATGCGCTCGCCTCGGACCTCGCCCCCGTGGTGCAGCGCCTGGTCGAGTCCAGCACCACCGGTGCGCCGGCCGGCGCGCCCGGGCAGGCCGTGCAGGGCGACAGCTCGTTCCGCACCACGATCATCCCCGAAGTGCGCAGCAACACGCTGCTGGTGCGCGCCGCGAACCCCGCGCGCCTGAACCTGGTGCGGTCGCTCGTGGACAAGCTGGACCAGCCGGGCTCGCAGAGCCCCACCGGCAACATCTATGTGGTGTACCTGAAAAACGCCGAAGCCACCAAGCTCGCCGTGACCCTGCGCGCGGCCATGGCGGCCACGACCACCGGCGCGAGCGCATCGGCCGGCACGGCCGCACCGGCCGCCACGCCCGTGAGCGCGGCGGCGGGCCAGGCGGGCGCGAGCCCCGCGACGGCGCCCACACAGCAGTCCGGCCAGCCCTCCACCGGCGGCCAGATCCAGGCCGACCCGGCCACCAATTCGCTGATCATCACGGCCGCCGAACCGCAGTACCGGCAGATCCGCGCCGTGATCGACCGGCTGGACGCGCGCCGGGCGCAGGTGTACGTGGAAAGCCTGATCGCCGAGGTCAACGCCGACAAGGCCGCCGAGTTCGGCATCCAGTGGCAAGGCCCCCTCGGCAGCACGAACAACAAGAACATCGGGGTGCTGGGCACCAACTTCACCATCGGTGGCCAGAACATCGTGACCCTGGCCACGCAGGCGGCGGCGGGCACCGCCCTGCCCTCTTCGGGCATCAACCTGGGCCTGGTGCGCAACATCGGCGGCACCTACGTGCTGAGTTTCCTGGCCCGCTTCCTGGAAGCCAACGGCGACGGCAACATCCTGTCCACGCCCAACCTGCTGACACTGGACAACGAAGAAGCAAAAATCGTGATCGGCCAGAACGTGCCCTTCGTCACCGGCCAGTTCACCAACACCGGCTCCTCCAACGGCTCGGTCAACCCGTTCCAGACGATCGAGCGCAAAGACGTCGGCCTGACGCTGCGCGTCAAGCCGCAGATCAGCGAAGAAGGCACCGTGAAGATGCAGATCTTCCAGGAGGTCTCCAGCGTGCAGGCCTCCTCCATCAACTCGGCGACCGGCCTCATCACCAACAAGCGCTCGATCGAATCGAGCATCCTGGTCGATGACGGCGCGATCGTGGTGCTGGGCGGGCTGCTGCAGGACGAATATTCCGGCAACCAGGAGAAGGTGCCGGTACTGGGCGACATGCCCCTGATCGGCAACCTGTTCAAGACCGAGACGCGCAGCCGCAAGAAGACCAACCTGATGGTGTTCCTGCGGCCCGTGGTCATCCGCGACGCGGCGCAGAGCGACGCGCTGTCGCTGGACCGCTACGACATGATGCGCGGCAAGCAGGAAGCGGCGCAGCCGCGCTCCAGCGTGGTGGTGCCCGTGAACGCGGCGCCCGTGCTGCCGCCGACGCGCCCCGAGGCGCCCGCGGCCACGCCGCCGGCCGCGGTGCCCGCGCCCCTGGGCCGTTGACGCCGTGCGGTATCCGCTGCCTTATGGGTTCGCGCGCGGCCACCAGCTGCTGCTGGAGGACGATGGCACCGACGTGACCCTGTGGCACGCGGCGGCGCCCGTGTCCGCCGCCTTCCGCGAAGTGATCCGCAAGCACGGCGTGCGCAGCCTGCAGCAGCTCGACCCCGCGGCGCTGGCCCAGCGCATCAGCGCCGCCTATGCGCAGGGCGAATCGAGCGCCGCCACGGTGGTGAGCGAGGTGCAGAACGACGCCGACCTGTCACGCATGATGCAGGAGCTGCCCGCCGTTGAGGACCTGCTGGAAACCAGCGACGACGCGCCCATCATCCGCATGCTCAACGCGCTCTTGACGCAGGCCGCGCGCGACGGCGCGAGCGACATCCACATCGAACCCTACGAGCGCCATTCGAGCGTGCGTTTCCGCGTCGACGGCACGCTGCGCGAGGTGGTGCAGCCCAATCGCGCGCTGCACGCGGCATTGATCTCGCGCTTGAAGATCATGGCCGAGCTCGACATCGCCGAGAAGCGCCTGCCGCAGGACGGCCGCATCTCGCTGCGCATCGGCACCCGCGCCGTGGACGTGCGCGTGTCCACATTGCCCAGCGCGCACGGCGAACGCGCGGTGCTGCGCCTGCTGGACAAGAGCGAGAGCAAGCTCAGTCTCGAATCGGTCGGCATGACAGGCGACACGCTCCGGCGCTTCCTGGAGTTG
>DATILF010000289.1:0-2163 GCA_035476755.1 Ramlibacter sp. | reverse complement strand
GGCCGGCTCTGGCGCTGCTTCGACGCCGAGCGCGGCGGCCAGCGCCTGCGCGTGTGCGAACGCATCGTGGACGCCCAGGGCGCAGGGTTCACCGATGCCTCGGCCTGGTACTGGGCCGCACTGCTCGGCCAATCGCAGGGGCCGTGGCAAGCCATCACCGTTGCGAGTCCGCTATGAAAACCATCGCCATCGTGCTTGCCTCTCTGGTGCTGTCGGCCGCGGCGCTGTTCGCGGGCGCCTGGTACACCGCGCGGGCGGTGCTGGCGCCGCTGCCCGGTGAGTGGTCGCTGCCGCTGCGCGTGGGCCCGCTGGAACTACAGGCGGGCGTGCCATCGCTGATCCGCCTGGCCACGTCCCCCTGGGGCGGGCCCTTGTTGAATGGACGCGAGATTCCTTCATCGAACGGGCGCCTGCACCTGGCCTGGGATTCGCAAAGCCGTGCTTTGCAGCTGCGCTGCGCCCCGTGCACCTTGCAGCCGCCCGGCCTCGGGCAGTCGGGCCTGCAGCTGCAAGAGGTGAACGCCACCGTGCGGCGGCTGGGCGAGCAACTGTCGGGCGAAGTGGCGTCCGGCGGCGTGCACGGCACCTGGCAGGGCGCGCTGAGCCAGGGCCGCCTGCGCCTTCGCCTGGTCATCCCTGCCACACCGCTGGCACAGGGCTATGCGCTCTTCGCGCCGCACATTCCCGAACTGGCCCGCGCGCACATCAGCGGCGAGTTTTCGCTCGACGCGCAGCTCAGCCTGCCGGCGGGAACACTCACGGTGTCGCCGCGCGTTGAAGGTTTCGAAGTAAGTGGGCTGGGCACCGAGGCACTCGCGGGCGCGCGCACCAGTTGCTCGATCGGCAAGCGCGGCAGCCGGCTCACCGGCGACAGCTGGCTCGCACGCGCCGTGGTGGCCGCCGAGGACCAGCGCTTCTTCGAGCATGGCGGCTACGACCTGGCCGAGCTCACGGCGTCGCTCACGCGCAACCAGCAGGCCCATCGCATCGCGCGCGGCGGCAGCACACTGTCGCAGCAACTGGCGAAACTGCTCGTCACCGGCGACGAGCGCAGCCCGGTGCGCAAACTGCGCGAAGTGCTCTATGCGGTGGAAATGGAACGCACGCTGGGCAAGCCGCGCATCCTGCGCCTCTACCTGGACAACGCGCCCTGGGGTGCTCAGCTGTGCGGCGCCGAATCAGCGGCGGTCCACTACTTTGGCGTGCGTGCGCATGAGTTGTCGCCGGGCCAGGCCGCGTGGCTGGCGGCCATGCTGCACAACCCGGTGGCCCAAGCGCAGCAATGGGCCGATACGGGCCAGATCGACCTGGCGCGCGCGCAGTGGGTTGTGTTGGGAATGCGCGGCCTCACCCGCAAGCAAAAGCTCGCGCTGGCCGAAGACATGGCCACCCTGGCGTGGCCGCCCACCTGGGCCGAGCCGGTTGCGTCAAGGGATTCATCTCCTGCTCCCTCCCCCTCTGGGGGAGGGCTGGGGTGGGGGCAAGCCACATCGCGCTAAAGCAGCCCAACTCGAGCGGCTACGACTTTACACATCAGCCACGAATCCGCCATCCCGCAGATACAGGCGCCCGCCACACTGGCCCTCAACCTGCCGCCCAATGTCGGGCCCAGGTTTACTGAAAGGACACTCCTCGATGAAATTCGCCCACAAGCCCCTCGTCGTCGCCGCCCTGCTGGCCACCCTCGGCCTGTCGGCCGGTGCGCAAACGCCGCCGGCCGGTTCCGGCACGGGTGGCGCGCCCATGATGGGCCGCGAAGGCCATGCCCATGGCGACCCCGCGAAGATGCAGGAGCGCATGGCCCGCATGCAAGAGCACATGACCCAGCGCCTGGCGGCGTTCAAGCAGAAGCTGCAACTCACGCCCGGCCAGGAAGCCGCATGGAACAGCTACACCGCCGCGCTGAAGCCGACGCCGCACCAGCGCCCGGACCACGCCGAAATGGAGAAGCTCAGCACGCCCGAGCGCATCGACCGCATGCGCACCCTGCGCACCGCTCGCCTGGCCGAGATGGACAAGCGCGGTGAAGCCACCAAGACCTTCTACGGCGTGCTCACCGCCGAGCAGAAGAAGGTGTTCGATGCCGAGACCTCGCGCGGGGGCCGCCACGCCGGCGGTCACGGCCGGGGCCACGGCGGCCAGGGCGGCCACCACAGGGGCTGA
>DATILF010000288.1:0-7383 GCA_035476755.1 Ramlibacter sp. | reverse complement strand
CATTGAACGCGACCCGATGGCGCCGCGCGACACCCTGCCCGCCTCGGCCGAGACGCAGGCTCGCTACGCAGAACGCGCGGCCGCGGACAACCGCCGCACCACGGTGCCTTATCTCACCGGCACCGGGCCCCAACCTGAGCCGCCGCGCCGCATGCAGGGCGCTGGCGCCACGGCTGACATCGGCTTCAAACCCGCCGCCACTACTTCGGCCTTGGGCAGCCCCGTGCCCGCGCCCGCACTCGCAGATGCGGCATCGGTCGAGGCCATCACGCCGCCGGCCCGTCACAAGTCCGCGCAGGGGCTGACCCGCACGGCCCTGTGCGTGGAAGCGCGCGACCCGCGCCGCTCCAACGGGCCGAAGGCGGAACAGGTGGGCAGCAAGAGCGGCGTGCTCTACGTCTTCATGCCGCCGCTGGCGCGCGTGGAGGACTACCTGGACCTGCTTGCGGCCGTCGAAGCATCTGCGCAGGAACTGGGTGTGAAGATCGTGCTGGAAGGCTACGCGCCGCCGCGTGATCCGCGCCTGAAACTGCTGCAAGTCACGCCCGATCCCGGCGTGATCGAAGTCAACATCCATCCGGCGCACAGCTGGGGTGAACTGGTGGAACACACCGAGTTCCTGTACCAGGTTGCGTTCGAAACGCGCTTGTCGGCGGAAAAATTCATGACCGACGGCCGCCACACCGGCACCGGCGGCGGCAACCACTTCGTGCTGGGCGGCGCCACGCCAGCGGATTCGCCGTTCCTGCGCAAGCCCGAGCTGCTGGCCAGCCTGCTGCTGTACTGGCACAACCATCCGTCGCTGAGCTACCTGTTCTCGGGCATGTTCATCGGCCCGACGAGCCAGGCGCCGCGCGTGGATGAAGCGCGCAACGACCAGCTCTACGAACTGGAGATCGCGCTGCAGGAGATCGACCGCAGCCGCGCGCTGCATGGCGAGGCCATGCCGTCGTGGCTGGTGGACCGCACGCTGCGCAACATCCTGGTCGATGTCACCGGCAACACGCACCGCAGCGAGTTCTGCATCGACAAGATGTACTCGCCCGACTCCAGCACCGGCCGCCTGGGCCTGCTCGAACTGCGCGCCTTCGAAATGCCGCCCCATGCGCGCATGAGCGTCGCGCAGCAGCTCCTGATCCGCGCGTTCATCGCCCGCTTCTGGAAGCAGCCCTACCGCGCGCCGCTCACGCGCTGGGGGACGGAGCTGCATGACCGATTCCTCTTGCCCACGTTCGTGAAGATGGACCTGGATGACGTGCTCGCCGAGATGCGCGAGGCCGGCTATGCCTTCGATGCGTCGTGGTTCGCACCCCACTTCGAATTCCGCTTCCCGCTGGTCGGCCAGGTGCAGTCGCACGGCATCGAGCTCACGCTGCGCAATGCGCTGGAGCCGTGGCACGTGATGGGCGAAGAGGGCTCGGGCGGCGGCACGGTGCGCTACGTGGACTCGTCGCTGGAGCGCATCGAAGTGCGCGCCACCGGCCTGAACCCCAGCCGCTACGTGATCACCGTCAACGGCAAGGCGATGCCGATGCAGGCCACGGGCGTTGCCGACGAATTCGTCGCCGGCGTGCGCTACAAGGCCTGGGCGCCGCCCTCGGCACTGCATCCCACCATCGGCGTGCACGCACCGCTGACCTTCGACATCGTCGATACGTGGATGAAGCGGTCGCTCGGCGGCTGCCAATACCACGTGGCGCACCCGGGCGGGCGCAACTACGAAACTTTTCCGGTCAATTCCTACGAAGCCGAAAGCCGGCGGCTCGCGCGGTTCTTCCGCATGGGCCACACGCCGGGCCAGCTCGACGTGCCACCGGCCACGGTCAACGTGCCGGGCAGCCGGGAATTTCCGTTCACGCTCGATTTGCGCCGTCCGGCCCGCGGTTGATATCCACCGCCACTGTGGATAACCCTGTTGGTTAGTGCGGGAGGGCCCGCGCGCACCCAGCATCCATGCGGGCTGGATGGGGCATGCCTGCCAAACGGGCAGTTGCCGGGCGTTGTGCGCACACGCTGATTTGCTAGCACATTTCGCCGTCATTTCATGCCGCGCAACAACTTGCGGCAACTGATGCCTGTGGTAGGGCGCGTGCGCCGGATCACGTGCCTACACTCGCTGCACGCCCCGAACGACCGAATCCATGCACGATCAACATCTGCTACGCCTCGCGGCCGGCCCTCTGCACCTGGACATCGCGCCGGCTGTCGGCGGCTCGATCGCGCGCTTCTACAGCAGCTTGGACGACGGTGGCTCACGTCGCCAGGTGGACTGGTTGCGGCCCGCCACCGTGGAGGGCCTGGCCCGCTGCGATCCGCTCGCGATGGGCAGCTTCCCGCTGGTGCCCTTTTGCAATCGCATCCGCGACGGCCGCGCCAGTTTCGAGGGCCGCGAAATCCGCTTCCCGCCCAACCATCCGGCCGTGGACTCGCCGCACCCGCTGCACGGCATCGGCTGGCAGCGCCCCTGGCACGTGGCGGAGGCAGGAAATGCCCATGCCACGCTGACCCTGGATGTGCCCGCCAGCGGCGCATGGCCCTGGCACTTCAGCGCGCGCCAAGCGTTCGCGCTGCACGACTGCCAGCTGGAAGTGGTGATGTCCGTGACCAACGAAGACGATGCGGCCATGCCCGCCGGCATCGGCCACCATCCGTACTTTCCGCACACGCCCGGCACGCGCCTGACCAGCAGGACGGCCGCCATGTGGCAGGCCGACAGCGAAGTCATGCCCACAGGACTGGCCGAAACCGACGCGGTGCGCCAGCTGCGCGAAGGCGTGGTGCTGTCGAGCCTCGATCTCGACAACAACTTCGTCGGATGGGACCACCGCATCTTCATCGAATGGCCCGCCGACGGCGTCGGCGCCGGGCGCTCACTGGACCTGCGCGCCCAAGCCCCGCTGGATTACTTCGTGCTGTATTGCCCGCGCGGGGCCGACCATTTCTGCGCCGAGCCCGTGAGCCAATGCACCGACTGGCTCAACCTGATGCCGGCGCATCCGCAGCGGGACGTCGGCGGCGCGCGCCTCGCACCTGGCGAGACGCTGCAGGCGCGCTTCACCCTGGCGCCCCGCTGGGCTTGAGGCCGCGATCCGCCCTCAATGCGCCGTGAGCGTCAGCAGGATATCGGCGTACCACGCGCAGTTCAGGCCCAACGCCTCGTCCTGCGCCAAGTCGCGCGTGCCCACGTCCATGCGTGCGGAGTGCACGCCGAGCAGCTTCCACGGCAGGTCCCCCAGCGCTTCGCCACTGCGAGCCCGCATCACCACGGGCGCGCCGCTGGTGCCGCGGTGCGTGCGCGCGTCCGTGAGAAAAAAGCCCTTGCCCTGGAAGCGCAGGCCAAACGGCGAGGCATTCACCGCCTGGCGCACCACCGGCAGGTGATGCAGGGCGTCGTGGAAGCCCAGCGGAAAGCCCACCACCAGCAAGGACGCGCCGAGTTCCACCGGGTTGCCGGAATCCTCCAGGTGCTCAGGCGTGAAGGCACGGTACACGCTGGTTCGCGGCAGGGCCTGGCGCTGGATCTCGAGCACGGCCACGTCCACCTCGCCGCCCGAATCGGTGCCCTGGCGCCACACGCTCTTGCCGCCCTGGTAGAGCGGCATCGAAAACCCGGTGGAGACCGCCATGTTGGACGCATCGGTGTGCATCTCGATCTCGATGCGGTCCGGGTAGTGCTTGCTGGGCTCGTCGATCATCACGTGCCGGCTGGTGACCAGGAACAGGCGGTCGCCCCGTTCGAAGAAAAAGCCGCTGGCATTGGTGAGGAGCGTCTGCCCCAGGTAGGTCACGACGCGCGCCGCCGCCAGCAGCAGCGGCTCGATGGAAGGATTACGGGGGGCGCGCGAGGTGGCCATGGCCGGCGCGGCGGAAGCGGCCGGGGCCGGCGGGTCTTTCTCTTGCATGCGTGATTGTGCGTCACCTGGGGTGCCTCGCATGCGCCAGCGCGTAGCTCGCATGCAACATGTGCATGAGCTGGCCCGCCTGATGGCCTGCGTGTGGGCGGCGAAGCCGAGCGCGGGCTCGGAACTGGCCGTATAGGTGTGACAATATCGTGACGTGGACAAACACAACGACACGGCTGATTCACTTTTCGGGCAAGATTCCGAGGAGACGCCTGCGGCGCTGGCTGCCGCCTTGGCGCCGCCAGCCGCACCCGGTCACTTCGATGAGCTTCGGGGCGGCGTATCCGCGACCGCCGAGGACGCAGTGGCACCGCGGCGTACCGTGGACGCGCACGCCCTGCCGTCCGAGCCCTGGAGCCGGTTCTTCGACACCATCGGGCACGACGGTTTCGCCGACCTGAACCGGCGCACCGTCAACCTGCAGCGCCAGGTGCGCGACAACGGCATCACGTACAACGTGTACGCTGACGCCAACGGGCCGCAGCGCCCCTGGTCGCTGGACCTCTTTCCGCTGGCCATCACCCCGGCGAGCTGGCAGCAGATCGAAACGGGCGTGCTGCAGCGTGTGAAGCTGCTCGACCGCATCATGGCCGACGTGTATGGCCCCCAGCAGCTGCTGGCCAGGAACCTGTTGCCGCCGGCCCTGGTACAGGGACACCCGGGCTACCTGCGCGCGATGCACGGCGTCAGGCCCGCGGGCGGCGTGCACCTGCACATCGCGGCGTTCGACATGGCGCGCGACCCGCATGGCGATTGGTGGGTGGTGTCCCAGCGCACGCAAGCGCCCTCCGGCCTGGGCTACCTGCTGGAGAACCGGCTCATCATCTCGCGGCTGTTCCCCCAGGCGTTCCGCGACATGAAGGTGCAGCGCCTGGCCGCCACCTACCGCGGGCTGGTCGAAGGCATGCGGGCCCTGTGCCCCACCACGGCGGACCCGCGCATCGTGCTGCTCACCCCCGGCCCCTACAACGAAACTTACTTCGAACATGCGTATCTCGCCCGCTACCTCGGCCTGACCCTGGTGGAAGGCAGCGACCTCACGGTGCGCGACCAGCGGCTGTACCTGAAGACATTGCAGGGGCTCGAGCCCGTGCACGGCATCCTGAAACGGCTGGACGACGAATTCCTCGATCCGCTGGAGTTGCGCTCCAACTCGCGCCTGGGCGTGCCCGGACTGCTTCAGGCGATCCGTGCGGGCAACGTGCTGATGGCCAATGCGCCCGGCTCGGCCTTTCTGGAGTCCACGGCCCTGCTCGGCTTCCTGCCCGCCCTGTCGCGCCACCTGCTGGGCGAGGAGCTCAAGCTCCCGTCGCTGCCCACCTGGTGGTGCGGCGAGCGCGCCGCCATGGAAGCGGTGCTGCCGCAACTCGGCCAGAGCGTCATCAAGCCTACCTACGGCGGCGCAGGCTCGGGGGCCGTGCTGGGCAAGTCGCTGTCGCGGCGCGAACTGGACGAATGGGCCGGCCGCATCGTGCGCGAGGCCGAGGAACACACGGTGCAAGCCTACTTGCCGCTGTCGCAGATGCCGACCTGGAAGCATGGCCTGGAAGGCGACCGCATCCTGCCTCGCTCGCTGATGCTGCGCGTCTTCGCGGTGTCGGACGGCGCGCAGTCGTGGCGCGTGCTGCCCGGCGGACTGACCCGCATCGCCAACGCGACGCTGGACATCGCATCGATGCAGCGCGGGGGCAGCAGCGCGGACACCTGGGTGCTGACCGATGGCGAAGTGGATGCCACCAGCCTGCTGCACCACGACCAGCCCGCCGTGGACATCGCGCACCGCAACCGCAGCGCCACCAGCCGCGCCGCGGAGAACCTGTTCTGGCTGGGCCGCTATACCGAGCGCACCGAAAACACCACGCGGCTCGCGCGGCTCACGCTCGAAAGCCTGAATGGCGAGGACCAGGGTTCGCAGCCGCTGCTGGCATGGCTGAGCGAGATGGCCGTGGACAACGCCCTGCTGCTGCCGGCGGTGCCTGCCGCCACGCAGGCGCGCCGCGTGTTCGAGCGATCGCTCATCGCGGCGCTCGCCGACACCGACAAGGCCACCAGCGTTGGCTACAACCTGGTCGCGCTTCGCAATGCGGCGTCCGCCGTGCGCGAGCGGCTGTCGCAGGAGCAGTGGAACGTGATCGTGCGTGCCGAGCAGGAGTTCTTCCGCGGCTGCGCCATCCTCGCCGAAGACGGGGACTATTCCTCCGTGGAAGCCTTGCGCGTGCTCGAGACCCTGTCCGGCCACACCGCCGCGATGACGGGCGCGCAGACCGACCGCATGACGCGCGACGACGGCTGGCGCCTGCTGTCCAGCGGCCGCCACCTGGAACGCCTGGGCTTCCTGTCGGCCGCCCTCGGCTGGGCTTTCGAAACCGGCGCGCTGCACGACGAAGGCGGCTTCGAGGCCGTGGTGGCGCTCTTCGACAGCACCATCACCTTCCACGCGCAATACCAGCAGCGCCACGACATTCCCGCCCTGCTCGACCTGCTGGTGCTCGACCGCGACAACCCGCGCTCGCTCGGCTGGGTGGCGCAGACGCTGCGCGGCCGGCTTGCCAAACTGGCAGGCAGCGCCCCCGGCGAAGTGCCCGACATCGCCCTCACGGTGCCCGATCCGCAACAGTGGTCGCTCGAAGCCATGTGCGAGCGCGATGCCGATGGCCGCTATGGCCGCCTGCTGGACCTGCTGCAGCAATGCACCGATGCGGCCTACAAGCTTTCCGACGACCTGAGCGCCCGCTATTTCACGCATTCAGGCGACGCGCGCCACAGCGTCGGTGCCTAGCCGGCGGCGTCTGATCCCATGCTGCTACACGTCCTCCACGAGACCTGCTACGACTATTCGCCGGCGGTGAAGACGGCGCAGCACATGGCGCACCTCAAGCCGGCGCAGACCGCGCGCCAGCGTTTGCTGAGCCACCGCCTGACCATCGATCCCGCGCCGGCCCAGCAAAGCGAAGCGACCGACGTTTACGGCAACACGCGCGCCTTCTTCAGCCTTCAGACCCGGCACAAGCGACTCTGGGTGGTGGCCGAGAGCACCGTGCGCACCGGCGCCGCGGCATCGAGCCCGGGCGACATGGCGTGGGAGCAGGTGCGCGAACGCCTGCGCTACCACCGCGGAGCTGCGTACGACCCCGCGGCCGAGTTCGTTTTCGCCTCGCCCTACGTGCCGCGCCATGCCGACTTCCTGGCTTACGCCAGGCCGAGCTTCACGCCAGACCGGCCCCTGATCGAGGCGGCCCGTGAGCTCATGGCCCGCATCCACGAAGACTTCGAGTACGAAAGCGAAGCCACCGACGTGAGCACGCCGGCCCTGGAGGCGCTGGCGCTGCGCAAGGGCGTGTGCCAGGATTTCGCGCACATCATGCTGGCCTGCCTGCGCAGCCTGGGCCTGCCCGCGCGCTATGTCAGCGGCTACATGCTGACCGAGCCGCCCCCGGGACGGGCGCGGCTGGTGGGCGCCGATGCTTCGCACGCCTGGGTG
>DATILF010000287.1:0-3184 GCA_035476755.1 Ramlibacter sp. | reverse complement strand
GCATCGGCCTGGGCCGCCGTGCCGGGCAGGCAGAGCAGAAGAATGTCGGCCTGGGCGGCCACTTCGGCGGGTGAGTCCAGCGCCACCCCACCAGCGTCCATGAAGGCCTGGCGGTCGGTTCGGCGAAACCCCACAACCCGCAAACCGGCGCGCAGGAGGTTGATGGCGATGGGCAGGCCGATCCGGCCGATGCCGACTATTCCGATGACAGGGGAGCCGGGTGGTTGGCCCATGCTTGTCTCCTTGTAGTAATTAGGGGCGATTCTGAGGGGCCGGTGGCGGTAAATCCATACCGATTCAGTGATTCGTTCGTATAGATGGCACCTATACTTCCAGCGGTGAAAGATCTGAACCTGCTGTTTGTCTTCGAGGCGCTATGGCGCGATCGCTCCGTCACGGGCGCGGCCGAGCGGCTGGGCTTGACGCAAGCCGCCGTCAGCGGGTCGCTCAAGCGCCTGCGCGAGGAATACGACGACAAGCTGTTCACCCTGGTGAGCCGGCGCATGGAGCCGACGCCGCTGGCCACCGATCTGGCGCCGCAGTTGCTCGACGCCCTGGCGATGGTGCGCAAGACGGGCGCGGACCGCGCCCGCTTCGATCCCGCGACGGCGCGCCGAATGTTCACGGTCCGCATGCGCGACATCAGCGAAGTGGTGCGAGTTCCCCAGATGATGACCGAGCTGGGCCGGTCCGCGCCCGGCATCCGGCTGCGGTCCGTGTTCTGCCCGATCCAGGAGACGGTTGCAGGAATGGCCAGCGGGCAGATCGACTTCGCCCTGGGCTTCCTGCCAGCGCTGGAGGCCGGCATCCACCGGCGCCACCTGCTCCAGCAGCACTACGTGTGCGTGATGCGATCGGGCCATCCGCTGGCGGATGTCGAGCTGACCGCCGAGCGCTTTTCACAAGGCGAGCACCTGCTGGTGGAGCACTCAGGCAGCGGTCACTCGCAGCTGGAGCGGGCCCTGGTCGAATCGGGCGCGCGCCACCGCATCCGGGTGCGGCTGCCGCAATA
Organism: Ramlibacter sp.; assembly: GCA_035476755.1. Classification (GTDB taxonomy): domain Bacteria; phylum Pseudomonadota; class Gammaproteobacteria; order Burkholderiales; family Burkholderiaceae_C; genus Ramlibacter. The sequence continues at coordinate 2,172 of DATILF010000287.1, read as the reverse complement.
CCTGGGCGCCCCGCATTTCGTGATCGAATCCGACCTGCTGTGGTCGGTGCCGGCGGTGCTGGCCGAAACGCTCTCGGTTCACTACCCGCTGATCATTCGGCCACATCCGTTGCCGCTGCCCGAGTTCGAGATTTGCCTTTACTGGCACGACCGCTACCACCGGGATCCTGCCAACAAATGGATGCGCGACTTTGTGGCGCAACAGTTCGCGCTAGGCGCCTGAAATCAGTCGAGGTTGACGAAGACGCGACTGCCTTCGATCTTCACGGGATAGCTGCGCACACCTTCCGTGACCGGCTCGCACAACGGCTTGCCGTCGCGCACGTCGAACTTGCCCTGGTGCAGCGGGCACTCGATCTCGTGGCCGTCCAGGAAGCCGTCGCACAGGCGCGCCTGGCCGTGGGTGCAGATGTTGTCGGTGGCGAACACGGCGTCGCCGACGGTGTAGAAGGCGATGTCGCGGCCCGCCACCGGGATGCCGATCACGTCATCGGCGGGCAGGTCGGAGGCTGCCAGCGCATCGATCCAGTTGCTGTTGCTCATGGTGTGCTTCAGATGGGGTAAATGATGGAATTGGGGATCATCTCGCTGTCGTAGATGCACTGGCGCGAGGCGAACTTCAGGCCCGCAGGCGTGCGCACGACCACGTCGATGTAGCGGCCGACGTTGAAGACGGTCGAGGTGTCGGACAGCTTGGTGCGGAACACCGCGTAGTTGGCCTCGCACTCGAAGCGGCCGGGCTCGGCCTTGCGGATCGCCGGGCTGCCCACCACATGGCGCTGGTAGTAGGGGTCGTGGAACAGCGTCTCCTTGATGCCATAGACGCGGTCCTTGAGCATGCCCTTGCTGGTGAACGACAGCGTGGCCAGTGGAAAGCCCCGCTCGAAGTTCTCGCGCGGCTGCAGGCGATAGATGCAGTCGTCGGTGAAGAAGTCGGGCCAGAGGTCCCATTGCCCGCTGTCCACCGCAATGGCGTAGTCGGCGTAGAGCTGGGTCAACGCCAGGTAGTCTTCGAAGTTCATGGTCGTGCTCATGGCTCAGACGCCGCTGGGCCGCCCCGAGGCGGCTGAAGCCCCCTCGGGGGGCAGCGCAGTACACGAAGTGACAAGCGTGGGGGCTGTCATCTCTTCTTCCATCACTTCGCGCCAGTACTCGTACATGCCGCGGATCAGCGTTTCGGTCACCATGTGGTCGGTGTTGCCCACCTCGCGCCCGCCCAGCTCCGCCAGGGTCCGGTGGAACGGCTTGCTCTCGAAGGCCTGCTGCGAAAACTCGATCACCTCACCATCGTCGGCGGAGACGAAGCCCGCCGGGCCGAACAGGTTGGCCTGGCGCAGGCGGCGCTGCGCCATCTCCTCGTCGTCGTCCTCGAAACCGAAGTGGGTCCAGACGAAGTCGAAGGAGCCGTGGCCGTTCGGCTGGATGTGCCGCGTCGAGACGCTGTTGACCTGCTGCTGCAGGATGACGCTGGGGAAGATGGTGGTCATCACCGCCGTCGGCCCGCCCCACCAGGGCTCGGGCACGATGTCCAGGAAGCTCGGGTCGTTCAGCTGCATGCTCTCCTTGAAGCTGGACACCTGCGTGACCTGCCCGGCCTTGCCGGCCTGCCCGCGTGTAGAGATCATGGCGGCATGGCGATGCCTGTCGTCCATCTTCAGCTCGGACTTGTTGTCCGCGCGCCAGAGGCCGAAGGTGACGAACCAGGTGTGCAGCAAGCCCGGGTGGTACGGGTCCTTGATGTTCTCCTGCATCAGCTTCCAGTTGCCCGGGATGCGCTGGCGGTTGTAGCCGAGGATCTTGAGCTTGCGGCCGTTGAACAGGCGATCGAAGTAGCCCAGGATGTCCGGGCCCAGGAACTGCTCGAAGGGCTCCACATCAGGATCGAAAGACGCGAACACCACGCCGCCGCGAGTGGCGACCTTCAGCTTGGTCAGGCCGTGTTCCTTGGTCTCGAAGTCGGCCGGCATGCCACCCACCACCTTGCCCTCCTGCTTGACGCCGCGGCGGAACGGCACGCCTTGCAGATCGCCCTTGAGCGTGTAGCTCCATTGGTGATAGGGGCAGACGAATTCCTTGCGGTTGCCGTGGCGTTCGCGGCAAAAGCGCATGCCGCGATGGGCGCAGACGTTCTCGACGACGTTGATGCCGCCGTCGGCGTCGCGCGCCATGATG
>DATILF010000286.1:0-4735 GCA_035476755.1 Ramlibacter sp. | reverse complement strand
AAGCGCGCTTCATCGCCCAGCTGCAGTTCCGCCACGGCGCCCTCGCGCCGCAGCGACAGCCGCACATTCAGGCCGCGCACCAGTTCGCCCTGGTCCGACACCTCCCGTTTGGGCGGAAACTCGTTCAAGAGGCGGCGGATGTCCGGCGCCTTGCCATTGACCGCGACGCGCAGGAACTTGCCGAAGCGGCAGCGCGCGGTGGCCAGGTCCCAGACCTGGTTCACGCTCAGGCGAAAGCCGCCCGTGAAGCGGTCGGGCTGCAGCTTTGCCATCACGATGATCAGCTCGTCATCCTTCAGCAGGTGCCGGTTCGCATTGATCACGCCTTCGTCGGCCGTGGCCTCGATCGTGCCGGATTTGTCGTCCAGCTTGAACAGCGCCAGCTTGCCCCGCTGGCCATTGATGACCCGGAAGTCGTTGACGATGCCGGCCAGCAGCTGCGGCTCGCGGGTGTCGATCAGGTCCTCGATCTTGCGCTTGACAAAGCGCCGCACCTCCAGGGTCACTTCGTCGAACAGGTGCCCCGACAGGTAGAAGCCGACGGCGGTCTTCTCGAAAGTCAGCCGCTCCTTCACGCCCCAGGGCGTGGTTTCCACCAGCGGGGGCTCCTGCGTGCTGGCCGCATGGGAGTCACCCATGTCGAACAGGCCGCCCTGGTTGGCGTTGGCCGCGGTGGCGTTGGCAAAGTCGAAGGCGCGATCCACCGAGGCGATCAGTGAAGCGCGATTGAGCTGCAGCGAATCGAAGGCGCCCGCCTTGATCAGGGCCTCCACGGTCCGCTTGTTCAGCCGTGTGCGATCCACCCGCACGCAGAAGTCGTAGAGGCTCTTGAACGGGCCGCCCTCCTCGCGCGCCCGGGCGATGGCATCGATGGCCTGCTGGCCCGTGCCCTTGACTGCGCCCAGGCCGTAGCGGATGACCTTGTCGGAGATGGGCTCGAAGCGGTAGACACCGCGATTCACGTCGGGCGGCTCGAACGTCAGCCCGAAGTTCTTCTGCGCATCCTCGAACAGCACCTTCAGCTTGTCGGTGTCGTCCATTTCCACGGTCATGTTGGCGCAGAAGAACTCGGCCGTGTAGTGCACCTTGAGCCAGCCCGTGTGGTAGGCCAGCAGCGAATAGGCGGCGGCGTGCGACTTGTTGAAGCCGTAGCCCGCGAACTTCTCCATCAGGTCGAAGATCTCGTCGGCCTTCTCCTCGCCGATGCCGTTCTTCGATGCGCCGTCGCGGAAGATCTGCCGGTGCTCGGCCATCTCCTCGGCCTTCTTCTTGCCCATCGCGCGGCGCAGCAGGTCGGCGCCGCCGAGCGAGTAGCCGCCCAGGATCTGCGCGGTCTGCATCACCTGCTCCTGGTACACCATGATGCCGTAAGTCTCCGACAGCATCTCCGCCACCAGCGGATGCGGATACTCCACGGGCTCGCGGCCGTTCTTGCGCGCCACGAAGGTGGGGATCAGGTCCATCGGCCCTGGCCGGTACAGGGCGTTGAGCGCGATCAGGTCTTCCAGACGGGTCGGCTTGGCGTCGCGCAGCATGCCCTGCATGCCGCGGCTTTCAAACTGGAACACGGCCTCGGTCTTGCCGTCCGTGAACAGCTTGTAGGTGTGCGCATCGTCCAGCGCTATGTTCTCGAACGCGAAGTTCTCCTGGCCCTTGTGCCTGGCCTGGATGAACTCCTTGGCGATCTCCAGGATCGTGAGCGTGGCCAGGCCCAGAAAGTCGAACTTGACCAGGCCCGCCGCCTCCACGTCGTCCTTGTCGTACTGGCTCACCGCCGACTCGCTGCCGGGCTGCTGGTACAGCGGCGTGAAATCGGTCAGCTTGCCCGGGGCGATCAGCACGCCGCCCGCATGCATGCCGACGTTGCGGGTGAGGCCCTCGAGCTTTTGCGCCAGCCCCAGCAGGGTCTTGACCTCGTCTTCCTTTTCCAGCCGTTCGGCCAGGATAGGCTCGGCCTTGATGGCGCCGTCGATGGTGATGTGCTGGCCCGGCTTGTTCGGGATCAGTTTGCTGATGCCGTCGCAGAAGGTGTAGCTCATGTCCAGCACACGCCCCACGTCGCGGATGGCCGCGCGCGCCGCCATGGTGCCGAAGGTGGCGATCTGGCTCACCGCTTCCTTGCCGTACTTGTCCTTCACGTAGTCGATCACGCGGTCGCGGTTGGACTGGCAGAAGTCGATGTCGAAGTCGGGCATGGACACCCGCTCGGGGTTCAGGAAGCGCTCGAACAGCAGGTTGTACTGCAGCGGGTCCAGGTCGGTGATCTTCAGCGAATACGCCACCAGCGAGCCCGCGCCCGAGCCCCGGCCCGGCCCCACCGGGCAGCGGTTGTTCTTGGCCCAGTTGATGAAGTCGCCCACGATCAGGAAGTAGCCCGGGAACCCCATCTTCAGGATGGTGTTGATCTCGAACTCCAGGCGATCCACGTAACGCGGCATCTCCTTGTCGCGCTGCGCCGGGTTCGGGTAGAGGTGCAGCATCCGCTCCTTCAGGCCCTCGTGCGATGCGAAGCGGAAATATTCCTCGATCGGCATCCCGTTGGGCGTGGGGTAATCCGGCAGGCGGGGCTTGCCCAGTTCCAGCACCAGGTTGCAGCGCTTGGCGATTTCCAGGGTGTTGGCAATCGCCGAGGGCACGTCCGCGAAGAGCTGCTCCATGGCCGCCTGCGACTTGAAATACTGCTCGCGCGTGAACTTGCGCACGCGCCTCGGGTTGCCCAGGATTTCGCCATCGGAGATGCACACGCGCGCCTCGTGCGCCTCGTAATCGTCTTCCTGCGTGAACTGCACCGGGTGCGTGGCCACTACCGGCAGGTTCAGGCGGGCCGCCAGTTGCACGGCCGCGGCGACATGAGATTCATCGTCGGGGCGGCCGGCGCGCTGCAGCTCCACGTAGAAGCGGTGCGGGAAGATCGAGGCGAGCTGCAGCGCGATATCGCTGGCCCGCTGTGCGTCGCCCTGCACCAGCGCCTGCCCCACCGGCCCGGCCTGCGCGCCCGAGAGCACGATGAGGCCCTGGCCGAGTTCCGGCAGCCAGTCCAGCTTGCACACGCCTTGCGCCTTCACGACGTTCTTCGTCCAGGCGCGCGCCAGCAGTTCGCAGAGGTTGAGATAGCCTTGCCGGCTTTGCACCAGCACGATGATGCGAGACAGCGTCGCCGCGTCCTTGGACAGGCCCTGCAGGAGGATCTCGGCGCCGACGATCGGCTTCACGCCGGCGCCGCGCGCCGCCTTGTAGAACTTGATGCCGCCGAACAGGTTGTTCAGGTCGGTGATGCCCAGGGCCGGCTGGTGGTCGGCCGCCGCCGCCTTGACGACCTCGTCGATGCGGTTGGTGCCATCGACGATGGAAAACTCGGTGTGCAGGCGCAAATGGACAAACATGGTTCATTTTACGGGCCCACCCCGCCGCTGGCCGCGCGAAAATACCTGTCAAACGATCGCGATCCGCTTGCTCTCCTCCATGGTCCGGGTCGCGCGTTCCAGCGCCTTCAAGGTGCGCCCCAGGCCATCGCTCTCCATGAGGCGGTGCAGGCAGGCGATGCGCAGGTCGAAATCCGCCACCGGCGCCAGCGGGCGCGAGATCCGCGAGCAGCGCGCCAGCACCTTGGTGGCCCAGGCGCTGACCTCGGATTCCTCGTAGGGCTGCGTGCTGATGCAGGCAAACTGCGTCTCGCTCAACCGGGCGATCGACCAGGCGTTGCCCAGCGCCGACTGCAGCGCGGCGGCGAATCGCACCAGGGCGCGCTCGGTGGCGACGAAGCCGTACTCCAGGCCGCTTGACGCCAGGCCCGGCAGCACGAACAGCATCATCGAACTGGCGCGCGCCCCCGCCTCCTGGCGCAACAGGATCTCGTCGTAAGCCAGCTCGAAGCCGGCATAGGACAGCAGCGCCGTCAGGGGATCGCGGTGTGCGCTCACCGCCGCGCGGCCCAGGACATCGCGCCCGTAGCGCTCGCGCAGGATCTGCGCCTGGCGAATCAGCAGCAACGTGGCGTACAGCAGGATGCCGACCAGCGCAGAACGGATGTCCAGGCCCCCTGTGAAGTCGCGAAACACCAGCGCCCCAATCCAGACCAGCGTCAGGCAGGCCACGCCGCCGGCCACCAGGACCACGTAGCGGCCGCCCCGGATCGCGCTGAGGCCGCACAGCGCCATGCAACTCGCCGTTGTCAGCACGGCGACGACGGCCGTTCCACCCGCCCGCCAGGACTCGGGCAGCCACAACACCTGCGCGATCGCCAAGGCCAGGCACAACACCGGCGCGATCAGGCCGAGCGCGCGCTCGGCCCGGCCGACGTAGCGGCTGTCCAGCGACTCCGCGATCAGCGTCACCATCAGCCCGGCCAGCACCAGGCCGGTGAATTGCTTGGAAGCGTTGTTGAAGCCGGCGGCTTCCGGCGTGAACCACACGGCCATGTAGCCGTTCAGGCAGGCCGCCGTGAACAGGGCGAAGCCGCTCACGGCCGCCAGGATCCAGCTGGCGCGCTGGCGCTGGGACAGCGCCCCCAGCAGGCACACCAGCGTCACCATCGCGCCCAGGCCCATGACCAGGCCCGACAGGTTGGCGCTACGCGCCTGGTTCTCGCGAAACTCGGCGTCAGGCAGGATGCTCACCGCCACACCCAGCGGGCCCGCGTTGGTGACCGCCACGATGACGTCCACCGGCGCGTAGCCCACGGCGATGGGGAAGGCCGGGTACTGCGAGGCAAACGGCCAGCGCGACAGCGGCACAC
>DATILF010000285.1:0-1732 GCA_035476755.1 Ramlibacter sp. | reverse complement strand
CTACACCATCGTCGAGCACGACGGCGTCATCTTTGCCTGCGCCGCCCTCTACCCCTACCCCGAGGCCCGCACCGGGGAAATGGCCGCCCTGACGGTGTCGCCCCAGAGCCAGGGCCAGGGCGACGGCGAAAAGATCCTCAAACGCGTGGAGCAACGCGCCCGCGCCATGGGGCTGGAGAGCATCTTCGTGCTCACCACCCGCACGATGCACTGGTTCCTCAAGCGCGGTTTCGTCCAGGTCGATCCCGACTGGCTGCCCGAAGCGCGCAAGCGCAAATACAACTGGGACCGCAAGAGCATGGTCTTCGTCAAGAAACTCGTCTGAGGCAATGGAACGCGCCCGCGTGAATCCCAGAACAGGCCCAAGCCAGGCGCAAAGCACAGACGGGCTGGTGGCCCGGCACGGGGCATTGTAGGGTTCTCGCCAGGTTCCGGCGCTCGGCCGTGGCCTTTTCCTACATCGAATTGGCCCTGCGCCGACAGCACAAATCCCGGGCAACGCCTAGCGTGAAGCTCTTTGGTGGCCGCGATGAGCACGTTCGAGCACGCTGGCAGATTCCCGCAAGAAGTCCGCATTCCTTCGGGCGAAGCCTGGTTGTATGGTGATCTGGCGCTGCCCGCCGGCGCCGTGGGCCTGGTCCTGTTCGCTCATGGCAGCGGCAGCGGCCGGCACAGCGCGCGCAACCGGCAGGTGGCGCACCGGCTTCAGGAAGCGGGAATCGCCACGCTGCTGTTCGACCTCCTCACGGCGCAGGAAGAGCAGGTGGACCTGCACACCCGCCAGCACCGCTTTGACATCCCCCTGCTCACCCGCCGCATGCAGGATGCCACTGCCTGGGTGGCCAGCCAGGCAGAACTGCGCGGATTGGCCATCGGCTACTTCGGCGCCAGCACCGGCAGCGCGGCGGCCCTGATCGCGGCGGCGAGGCTGGGCGACCGGGTTGCCGCCGTCGTCTCCCGGGGTGGGCGACCCGACCTCGCGGGCTCGGCCGCACTCGCCGCGGTGACGGCGCCGACGCTGCTGATCGTGGGCGGCGCTGACCCTGGTGTCATTGAACTCAACCAGGAGGCGCTGGCGCGGCTGCAGTGCGACAAGGGTCTGGTGGTGATCCCCGGCGCCACCCACCTGTTCGAGGAGCGCGGCGCGCTGGAGCAGGTGAGCGAAGCCGCCACAGGCTGGTTCGTCAAGCACCTGGCCACCGCAGAGCATGAATCATGAGGCCCGCCCCGCCTCGCCTGCCCTTCCCCGATCGGCGCGAAGCCGGCCGGGTCCTTGCATCCAGGCTGGAGGACTATCGGGGCCGTGACGATCTGCTGGTCCTGGCGCTGCCGCGCGGCGGCGTTGCCGTCGGCTTCGAGGTAGCCCATGCGCTTCAGGCGCCGCTGGATGTGTTCGTCGTTCGCAAGCTCGGTTTCCCGGGACACGAGGAATACGCCATGGGCGCCATCGCGAGCGGCGGTGTCCGTGTGATGAACCCGATGCCGGGCATCCAGGTATCGGCCGAGGAAGTGGCCCAGGTAGTGCAAAGAGAACAGGCCGAGCTGATCCGGCGCGAGCAGCTGTACCGGGGCGGGCGCGCGGCGCTGGACATTGCCGGTCGTACGGTCATCGTCGTGGACGACGGGCTGGCCACCGGCTCCACCATGCGCGCGGCCGTGCAGGCCCTGCGCCGCCAGCAACCCGAACGCCTGGTGGTCGCGGTACCCGTCGGCGCCGAAGACACGTGCAGCC
>DATILF010000284.1:0-1608 GCA_035476755.1 Ramlibacter sp. | reverse complement strand
GCGTGCGGCCGAGGCCACGGGCACCAGGTCCTTGGCCGGGTCGAAGGCCATGCGGGGATAGATGTGCGGGTTCACCGACACCATGCCGCCCGAGCTCATGAGCAGCGTGTAGCCGTCGGCCGGCGATTTGGCGACCACTTCGCCGCCGATGTTGCCGTTGGCGCCGGCGCGGTTTTCCACGACGACCGGTTGGCCCAGGGCTTCCTGCAGTGGCAGGCCGATGGCGCGCGCCAGCTGGTCGGCGGCGCCGCCCGGCGGGAAGTTGACGATCACCCGCACCGGCTTGCCGGGCCAGGATTGCGCGAACGATGCGGGCGCGGCCAGGCCCAGGAGGAGCAGGGCGCTCGCAAGCAAGCGGCGGCGATGGGACAAGGTCATGTGTGTCTCCGTTCAGGGTTTGGTTGTGCAGGGCTTCGGGTCTTTGTGTCCCTTCGTTGTGCGAACGAAGCGGATGGGTTGCTCCTTCACCGGGCGCGCCGGCGCGCCGTGTTGCACCAGGGTGGTGTCCAGCGCCTTGCCCGCGTCATCGACCAGTGCGGCCTCACGTGCGGCGGCAATCGCGTTCGCGCTGGCTTGTGCGTGGGGCCCCTGCGCCAGGTGGTTCAGCACGTGCAGCAGGTTCTCCTTGCCGCGTTCGTTGGTTGCGCCATAGCCCTTGATCAGCCGCCCGCACAGGGCGACTTCGTGGCCCAGCTGCCAGTGGCGGCGAGTGCCTTCGATCACGCCCGCCAGCCATTGGTCGATCATGGCCTGCTCGCTGGCATGGCGGCTGCCCCGCACGCGCAGCCATTTCAGGCCGACCAGTGTGCGAAGGGCCAGCATGCCGGCGATGCTGTGCGTGCCGATCTTCAGCGGCAAGGCCCAAGGCAGTTTGCCCTTCAGGACGCGCTTACGGTCCCAGGCGATGAGGCGGGTCGCGATGGCTGCGGGCGCGAGCGCGGCAAACTCCGGGATGCCGGGCTTGAAGTGGTCGTACACCTTGACGAGGTCGGCGTCGCCGGCCTTCACCTCGCGCTTCACGCGCTCCCAGCGCAGGCTGCGGCTCTTGAGGTCCGCCACGCGCACGATATCGTCGAACGCCATCCACAGGGCGAGCCAGCGCGCCATTTCGCGGGTGGTGGCGAAGTTGTGCATGCCCGTCGGGTCGGCGGTTTTCTCGGCAGCCAGCACTTGCTGCATTCGCCGCAGGTAGAGGTCGGCGTAGGCGCGGCCCTGGTATTCCAGCATGCGGGCGTGGCCGAGGGCGAGCATGTCGTGGGTAGGGAATGGGAACTCGAGAAAGGCTGTCATTGCGGGCCTGACCTGCAATCCATCGTCGCGTGCCGGCGTGGATTCCGGCATCGAGCCCAAGGCTTTGTTCACCCGCTCGAACCCGCGCCCGAACCCGCGCAGGCTCGCCTGCGCGGCTTGGCCGCCGCTGGCGCGAATCACCGCTTCGAACTGGTCCCGCGAAAAGGGAAACAGCCCGCTGCCCGCCACCGCGCCCAGCATCACCGCGCTCACGATGGTGCCGCTCTCGCGCGCCACGGCCGACATGTCGAACACGTGGTGTTCACGGCTGAAGTCCTTCACCACCTTCATCAGCTCGCCACTGTCCGTGCGGCCATC
>DATILF010000283.1:0-2578 GCA_035476755.1 Ramlibacter sp. | reverse complement strand
CGCGATGAGGTCTATATCGCCGACGAGGCCTTCTTCACCGGCACCGCCGCCGAAGTGACGCCCATCCGCGAACTGGACCGCGTCGAGATCGGCGCCGGCTCGCGCGGCCCCATCACCGAGAAGATCCAGAGCGCGTTCTTCGACATCGTGAACGGCCGCAATCCCAAGTACGCCCACTGGCTGACGAAGGTCTGAGCATGACCACCACCCCTGTGCGCAAGCAAGCCGTCGTCGAACTGCTCGCCAAGGACCTCAACGGCAGCGGCGGCGTGTTCTGCCCCAGCCCGCTGGCCGACATGAAGCTGTGGAACACCCATCCGAAGGTCTATCTGGACGTGGCCCACACGGGTGAAGCCAAGTGCGCCTACTGCGGCACGGTGTACAGGCTCAAAGAGGGCGAGCACTTTGGCGGTGGGCACTGAAATTTGTCATGCCGGACTTGATCCGGCATCCATCGTTGCGCGCCAACCGTGGATTGCGGGTCAAGCCCGCAATGACAGCCTTTGACCCGATCCCTCATCATTGCCCCGCAGTGGATCGGCGATGCGGTCATGACCGAGCCGCTACTGCGGCGCCTGCACGCACGGGGTGAGCGGCTGGCGGTCGGCGCGCTGCCGTGGGTGGCGCCGGTTTACCGCGCCATGCCGCAGGTGGACGAGGTCATCGAATTTCCGTTCCAGCACGGCGGCCTGCAGTTCAAGGCCCGGCGCGCCATTGCCCGGCAGGTGGAAGGCCGGTTCGACTCGGCCTACGTGCTGCCCAATTCCCTCAAGAGCGCGCTGCTGCCCTTCCTGGCCAGCATCCCGAAGCGGGTGGGTTACCTGGGCGAGGCGCGCGTGGGCCTGCTCACGCATCGCCTGAAGAACCCGAAGAACAAGCCGCCGATGGTGGCCTTCTACTCCGCGCTCAGCGGCGAGCGCGAAGGGCTGGAGAACGACCGGCCCCGCCTGCGGCTCGATGCGGCGCCAGTCGCATCCGCGCTGGCCACCCAGGGCCTGCAGGCGGGTGCCTACTACGTGTTCGCGCCCGGCGCCGAGTTCGGCCCGGCCAAGCGCTGGCCGGCCCGCCATTTCGCTGAACTCGCGAAAAGGCTGGAGGCGCCCGCGGTGCTGCTGGGATCGGGCAAGGAGGCCGCGCTCTGCGACGAGATCGTAGCCGCGTCCGGCGCGGGCCGCTGCATCTCGCTGGCCGGAAAAACATCGCTCATGGATGCCTTCGCGCTGATCGCCGCGGCCCGGGCGGTGATCAGCAACGACTCCGGCCTCATGCATGTGGCCGCCGCGTTCGATGTGCCGCAGGTGGCGGTGTTTGGTTCGTCCAGCCCGCGGCACACGCCGCCCCTGAACGACCAGGCGCGTGTGATCTGGCTGAAGGACGACCCGGCCTATCAGCCGCCGCTGGACTGTGCGCCCTGCTTCCAGCGCGAATGCCCGCTGGGCCACACGCGCTGCCTGAACGACGTCACGGCGGAACGTGTGTTGGCGCAGTTGTCCACATAGACTCAAGGGCTGAGAGACCCCCACGCTCACTTTGTTCGCTGCCCCCCGAGGGGGCGCGCCGGTCAGTCGAGAAAGCGCGCCGCGCTGCCGGCCGGGGGCATCCAGCACGTCGCCGTGCGGCCGAACAGCCAGTACCGGTTGCGCGCGAACCATCGGTACACCATGTCGCGCACCGGGGCGGGCATCAGCCAGCCCACCCAGGCCAGCCGCCAGGGCCAGCCCAGCGCATGCAACACCCGAAGGATGGCCGCCGTGTGCTGCCAGGAGCGATCGCCGTCGACCAGCAGGAGGGTCTGCAGGCCGTCCACCTTCAACCCGGATCGGGCGAGCAACGCACGGCCGCTCTCCCCCTGGATGGATGCAAACTGAAACACGCCCTGGCGATCCCGCTTCAGCAGGAACTGGACCCACCCGTTGCACAGGAGGCACTGGGCGTCGAACACGACGATCATGGGCGTGCTCGCGACGGTACGGCCAGGTGGCCGCTGTACCGCGTCACCAGGCCGATGCCTGGCACCGACGCCTGCACATCGAAGTGAAGGCGGTCCGCGTCGCCGCTCTCCATGGCGACGATGCGTGGCATCAGCCATCGCGGGCAGGGAATGCCGAGGAAGCGCAGATGCCGCAGCCGCATGACCAGCCGGCCCTGCGCCTCCTGCAGCTCGAACGTGAGCCGCGCCAGGCCGAGGTTTTCCACCATCCGGGCATCCACCCGCTCGAGGCGGCTCGTCATCGTTTTCGCGGGGAAGTGGCGGGTCCAGGTTTCCGCCTCGGGCCCCGCGTCCAGCTCGAAGCGGATCGGCCCGCTGCCCGACGTGCCCGGTGCCCCCAGGCAGCGCGCCAGCAGTCGGGCCGCGAGGTTGACCGGCGCCTGCGTTTGCACGAGGCCTTCGAGGTGATGGCGGCCGGCGAGGCGGTGAAAGGCCTGCACCGCCGGGGCGAGGCGCGCGAAGCTGTCGCCCATGATGCGTTCGTACAGGGAGGGCGGGGTCATGCTTGCATCCTGGTGATGATGTTAAGGCCCTCGGCCTCACGCGAAAAATCGTCCAGCGTGAGCAGCCCGAGGCAGGGCATGGCGC
>DATILF010000282.1:0-9279 GCA_035476755.1 Ramlibacter sp. | reverse complement strand
CCCGCGCTACGAGGACGCGCAGCGCGAACGGGTGCTGGCCGAACTGGTGCCGCGCGTGTGGACCCTGTGCGACCTGGCCGCCCGCGCCAACATCGGCCTCACCATCGACGCCGAAGAAGTGGACCGGCTGGAGCTGTCGCTCGACGTGTTCGAGGCCCTGGCCGGGCAGGTCGCGCGCGTGCACCCTGGGTGGCAGGGGTTCGGGCTGGCGCTGCAGTCGTACCAGACGCGCGCGCTGGAACTGATCGCCCATGTGGCCGCGCTGGCGCGCAGGTACGGCCTGCGCCTCATGTGCCGCCTGGTCAAGGGCGCCTATTGGGATGCGGAGATCAAGCGCGCGCAGGAGATGGGCCTGCCGCACTACCCGGTGTTCACGCACAAGCACCACACCGACATCTCGTACCTGGCCTGCGCCCGCGCGCTGCTGGAGGCACAGGACGTGATCTACCCGCAGTTCGCCACGCACAACGCCGGCACCATCGCGGCCATCCTGCAGATGGCATCGCGGACTTCTTCCCACTTCGAGTTGCAAAGACTGCACGGTATGGGCGAGGGCATCTACCGCGAAGTGCTGAAGAACCCGCAGATCGCCTGCCGCGTCTACGCGCCGGTGGGCCAGCACCGCGACCTGCTCGCCTACCTCGTGCGGCGGCTGCTGGAGAACGGCGCCAACTCGTCATTCGTGCACCAGCTGGCCGATGAGTCGGTGGGTATGGACCAGTTGCTGATCTCGCCGCTGCGGCTGGCACCGGCGCCGTCACTGCCGCAGCCGTCCGAGCTGTTTGGCGCGACGCGCAAGAACAGCATCGGCCTGGACCTCGCGGTGGAAAGCATGCGCGCGCCATTGCTCGCCGCCCACAAGACCGTGCAAGTCCCGGCCATGGCTGCCTTCGATCCGCAACGCGTGGCCGACGCCGTAGCGCGCTCCTGTGCCGCCTACCCCGGCTGGCGCGCAACGCCGGTCGCGATGCGCGCCACCGTGCTGCGCCGCGCCGCCGACGCGATGGAGGCGCAGATGCCCAACCTGTGCGCGCTGCTGGTCCAGGAAGCCTTCAAGACCTGGGGCGACTGCGTGGCCGAAGTGCGCGAGGCGGTGGACTTTCTGCGCTACTACGCGAACGAGGCCGAGCGCATCATGCAGCCGATCGCGCTGCCCGGTCCGACGGGTGAGGGCAACGAGCTGCGCCTGACGCCGCGCGGCCCCTGGGTCTGCATCAGCCCCTGGAATTTCCCGCTGGCCATCTTCACCGGCCAGGTCGCCGCCGCGCTGGCCACCGGCAACACGGTGCTGGCCAAGCCCGCCGAGCAGACGCCGGCCATCGCGATGGAAGCCGTCAAGCTGCTGCATGGCGCCGGTGTCCCGCAGGACGCCCTGCAACTGCTGCATGGCGCGGGTGAGACCGTGGGCGCCGCATTGGTGGCCGAGCCTGGCATCGCCGGTGTCGTCTTCACCGGCTCGACCCAGGTCGCCAGGATCATCCACCAGGCGCTGGCGGCCAAGGACGGTCCGATCATCCCGCTGATCGCGGAAACAGGTGGCATCAATGCGATGCTGGTGGACTCCACCGCCCTGCCCGAGCAGGTGGCCGACGCCGTGGTGCAAAGCGCCTTTCGCTCGGCCGGCCAGCGGTGCTCGGCGCTGCGGCTGCTGTGCGTGCATGAGGGCATCGCGGACGGCGTGATCGAGATGATCCAGGGCGCGGCGAAGGAACTGGTGACGGGCGATCCGTCGCGGCTGGCCACCGACGTGGGGCCGGTGATTGATCAAGAGGCTTATGAGGGGATTCGCAGGCATGTGCTGCGGCTTCGCGAGACGGCGCGTGCGCTCTGTCATGCCGGACTGGAGGAGCCTGCCCCGGACCCCGATCCGGGGGCGTCGGTCTGTCATGCCGGACTCGATCCGGCATCCACCTCGGCACGCGAAACGTGGATCCCGGGTCAAGCCCGGGATGACAATTCAAATGACAACCCGGGGCGGCGCCACTATTTCATCCCGCCCCAGGCATTCGAAGTCGCGAGCATCGCCGACGTGAAGCAGGAGATCTTCGGGCCGGTGCTGCACATCGTGCGCTGGCGCGGCGACCCGCAGGCCGTGATCGACGAGATCAATGCGCTGGGCTACGGCCTGACGCTGGGCATCCAGACCCGCATCGACAGCCGCGCGCAGGCGCTGGCGGCGCGGGCGCACATCGGCAACGTCTATGTCAACCGCAGCATGATTGGCGCGGTGGTGGGCGTGCAGCCGTTCGGCGGGGAAGGCCTGTCAGGCACCGGCCCCAAAGCGGGTGGGCCCCACTACCTGTACCGGTTTTGCGCGGAGCAGACCTTGACGGTCAATACGACAGCGGCAGGCGGGAATGTGGCTTTGCTGGCTTGAGAGCGCACTTCACGCCGCCGGTTCGCGCATCGTGACGAACTCTTCCGCGGCCGTGGGGTGGATGCCGATGGTGCTGTCGAACACGGCCTTGGTGGCGCCGGCCTTCATCGCCACCGCGAAGCCCTGCACCACCTCGCCGGCATCGGCGCCCACCATGTGCAGGCCGACGACGCGGTCGGTGGCCGCATCCACCACCAGCTTCATCAACGTGCGTTCGGTGCTGCCGCTCAGGGTGTGCTTGAGCGCCTTGAACTCCGAGCGATAGACGCGCACATCGCCGAACAGCTTGCGGGCCTCGCTCTCCGGGTAGCCCACGGTGCCGATGTTGGGGTGCGTGAACACCGCCGTGGGGATGAAGTCGTAGCCCATTTGTCGCTGCCCGGCGCCGAACAGCCGGTCCACCAGCGCCATCGCCTCGCCCAGCGCCACCGGCGTGAGCTGCACGCGCGCGGTGACGTCGCCCACCGCGTGGATGGAGGGCACGGAGGTCTGGTAGTGCGCATCCACCTCGATGGCGCCGTCCTTGCCCTGGGCCACGCCCACCGCTTCCAGGCCCAGGCCCGCCACATTGGGCACGCGCCCCGTGGCATACAGCACGGCATCGGCCGCCACGGCGCTGCCATCGGTCAGCGAGACCGACAGGCCGTCCGCGGTCTTTTCAATGGCGGTTACGTCGATGTGGCATCGCAAGTCCACGCCGTGCTTGCGCACTTCCTGCGCGATGAACCGGCGCACGTCGCCGTCGAAGCCGCGCAGCACCTGTTCGCCGCGGTACAGCTGCGTCACCTTCGCGCCCAGCCCGTTGAAGATGGACGCGAACTCGCAAGCGATGTAGCCACCGCCGACCACCACCAGCCGCTGCGGGAAGGGCTCCAGGTCGAACATGTGGTCCGAGGTCAGCACGTGCTCGCAGCCGGGAAAGCGCGGCACCGTGGGCCGCCCGCCCGTGGCCACCAGGATGTGTTTGGCGGTGAATCGCTCCTTGCGGCCGGCCAGCTGCAGCTGCACGGTGTGCGGATCGACCAGTTGCGCCCAGCCGTTCAAGACGTGCACGCCGGCATGCCGCAGCAGGTTCTCGTACACGCCGTTCAGGCGGGTGATCTCGGTAGCGCGGTTGGCTTTCAGGCGGGCCCAGTCGAAGCGGGGCGCGCCGACCTCCCAGCCGAAGCCCGCCGCATCCCTGAAGTCATCGGCATAGTGGGCCGCGTGGCTGTAGAGCTTCTTGGGAATGCAACCCACGTTCACGCAGGTGCCGCCGAGCGCGGCGGCCTCGGCCACGACAACGCGAGCGCCCCGTTGCGCAGCCATGCGAGCGGCACGCACGCCACCGCTTCCGGCGCCAATGACGAACAGGTCGCAGCTGTGTTCCTGCATGGGGGATGGCCTTGCTGGGCTTGTGGTTGGATCCCGTGATTGTCACGAATCCGGCGCCCCTGCGTGCGGCCCGCGCGAAACGGGCCCAGGCAGCGCGGGGTATCCGCTGAGCCCCCGCTTCAATTGGACGAGTCGTCGTCCTCGATCAGCCGCGTGCGCAGGCGATCCTTCTCGATTTTCCTGAGATTGGCAAGCGCGCTCGCCGACCCTTCCCCGGAACGGCGCTCGCGCAAACGACGGTCCGTGCCGCTTCGGTCGGCGTCGTTGGAGCGTTCCTTGTTCGCGGGCTGCCTGCGATCCATCATCGAGGGTGGGGGCTTTCGGGCCATGCGCAACTGTAGGGCGGATGGGCGGGTCGCGTTGTAGGCTGTCAGCGGGTGCCCCGGTAGGACGCGTCCAGCGGTAGGAAGCGGCCTACGGCCTTCCCGGCATCACGCCTTCAAACAGCCGCGCTGGCCAGGCACGCGCCAGTCAGCGCCCCGACCCGGGCTCGTGCGCATGGTCGCTGCGGCCTTCGTGGGCCAGTTCATCCAGGATGGGGCACTCCGGACGATCGTCGCCCTGGCAGCAATGGACCAGGTGCTGCAGTGTCTTGCGCATGGCGGCCATCTCCGCCATCTTGGCGTCGAGCGCGGCGATCTGCGCCGAGGCGATCCGCTTGACGCTGGCGCTCGGCCTGCGCCGGTTCTGCCACAGCTTGAGGAGTTCCGCGATCTCCGCCATGCTGAATCCGAGGTCGCGCGCGCGCCGGATGAAGCGCAGCGTGTGCACTTCCTTGCCGGTGTACTGGCGGTAGCCCGCATCGGTGCGCGACACCGCCGGCAGCAAGCCCAGCGACTCGTAGTGGCGCACCATCTTCGCCGAAACGTTGGACAGGCGCGCCGCCTCGCCCACGTTGAACGGGCCGGCGCCCGAGGCCATGTCGCTGCTCATCGAGCACTTCCTTTCCAGTTGCGCAGCATGAGCGCGTTGGTCACCACGCTCACGCTGCTGAAGGCCATGGCCGCCCCCGCGATCACCGGGTTGAGCAGGCCGAAGGCGGCCAGCGGAATGCCGACCACGTTGTAGATGAACGCCCAGAACAGGTTCTGGCGGATCTTGGCGTAGGTGCGCCGCGAGATGTCGATGGCATCCGCCACGAGCGCCGGATCCCCGCGCATCAGCGTCACGCCCGCCGCGTGCATGGCCACCTCGGTGCCGGTGGCCATGGCCATGCCCACATCGGCCGCGGCCAGCGCCGGCGCGTCGTTGATGCCATCGCCCACCATGGCCACCGTGACATTGCCGGTCTTGAGTTGCGCCACGATGCCGGCCTTGTGCTCGGGCAACACCTCGGCACGTACTTCGTCGATGCCCAGCTGGGCGGCCACGGCCTGCGCGCTGCCGCGGTTGTCGCCGGTGACCAGCACCGAACGCACGCCCGCCGCGCGCAGCTTGCCGATGGCCGCCGCCGCGGTGGGCTTGACCGTGTCGCCGAACGCGAGCAGGCCCAGCAGCACCGGCGCACCGGTCACATCGGCCACCCACGAGACCGTGCGCCCTTCGCCTTGCAGCTGCGCCGCGCGCGGCGCCAGGGCCTGCAGGTCGACCTGAAGTTCTTCCATCAGGCGGGTGCTGCCCAGGCGCAGCTCGCGCCCCCCCACCTCGGCGGCCACGCCCCGGCCGGCGATGGCGCGCAGCCGGGCCGCAGGCGCAACAGGGATGGCTTCGCGGGCAGCGGCCTCCAGCACCGCGCGCGCCAGCGGGTGCTCGCTGCCGGCCTGGAGGGCCGCACTCGCCGCGAGCAGCGAGGTGCGATCGCCCTGCGCGGCTTCGGCGGCCACCAGGCGCGGTTTGCCTTCGGTCAGCGTGCCGGTCTTGTCGAACGCGACCACCGTCACCTTGTGCGCGACCTCCAGCGCTTCGGCGTCCTTGATCAGGATGCCGTGGCGCGCGGCGACGCCGGTGCCCGCCATGATCGCCGTGGGCGTGGCCAGCCCCAGGGCACAGGGACAGGCGATCACCAGCACCGCCACGGCATTGAGGACGGCCGCCTCCCAGTCGCCCGTGGCAAAGCCCCAGCCCAGCAGCGTGACGAGCCCGATCACGATCACCACCGGCACGAAAACCTCGCTCACCTGGTCCACCAGCCGCTGGATCGGCGCCTTCCGGGCCTGCGCGGTTTCCACCAGGCGGACGATGCGCGCCAGCGTGGATTCGGCCCCGATCGCCGTCGTTCGCACGATCAGCCGACCTTGCGCATTCACCGAGCCGCCGGTCACCTTGTCGCCTTCGTGCTTGGCCACCGGCAGGCTCTCGCCGGTGATGAGCGATTCGTCGATCTCGCTCGCGCCGTCCAGGATCACACCATCCACCGGGACGCGTTCGCCCGGCAGGATTACCACCACGTCATCGCGGCGCACCTGCGCAATGGGCAGTTGCAGTTCCTGGCCGTCGCCCCTGCGCACGCGCGCCGTCTCGGGCCTGAGGGCATTGAGCGCGCGGATCGCCTCGGTGGTCTGGCGCTTGGCGCGGGTTTCCAGCCACTTGCCCAGCAGCACCAGCGTGATCACCACGGCCGAAGCCTCGAAATAGAGGTGCGTCATGCCGTGCCCGCCATGGCGCAGCAGCAGGTAGACGCTCAGCCCGTAGCCTGCCGAGGTGCCCAGCGCGACCAGCAGGTCCATGTTGCCCGTGCGCGCGCGCAACGCCCTCCAGCCCGCCCGGTAGAAGCGCGCGCCCAGCCAGAACTGCACCGGGGTGGCCAACGCGAACTGCCACCCGCCGGGCAGCGCCCAGTCCGCGCCGAACACCATGCCGATCATGGGAATGACCAGCGGCAGGGACAGCAGCGCCGCGACGATCACGGGCCAGGCCTCGTTGCCCCGGGCGGCCGATCGGGCGGCGCCGCCCGCGGCCTCGGTGAGCACGCTCGCCTGGTACCCGGCCTTTTCCACGGCCGCGGTGAGCGCGGCCTCATCCACGCCGCCCAGCAGGTGAACCTCAGCCGTTTCCGTGGCAAGGTTCACCAGGGCGGTGTCCACGCCCGGCACTTTCTTCAGCGCCTTTTCCACCCGCGCCACGCACGAGGCGCAGGTCATCCCCTCGATGCCCAGGCGCACGGTCTGCTCGCCGACGGTGTAGCCCGCCTTCTCGACCGCGCCGCGCAGGGCCGCCAGCCCCACTGCCGGGTCCGCCTTGACGGTGGCCACCTCGGTGGCAAGGTTGACGCTGGCTTCCCGCACACCGGGCAGCGCCGACAGCGCCTTTTCAACACGGTTGACACAGGAGGCGCAGGTCATCCCCTCGACGGGAAAGCTCCAGTCGGTGGCGGCGAGCAGATCGGGCTTCAGGATGGCGGTGTTGTTCATGGGGTCCTCTTGTCGCGGCCGGCGGGAGGTCCGGCCCTGGAAGGAAGTGTCAACCTTCCCATCATGGTAGGGTCAAGCCCGGCAAATGCAATCCCCTGAAACCTCTGGGGTAATCTGCCGGGATATTGACCTTCCCAGGGTGACAATCCCCAAAGTCGGGGAACCATTCACCGAACGCCAGGAGAACCCCATGATTGAATTCGACGTGCAGGCCATGAGCTGCGGCCATTGCGTGCGCACCGTGACCGAGGCCATCCAGCGCATCGACCCGCAGGCGCGCATCGAGGTGGATCTGGCCGGCAAGAAAGTCAGGGTCGAATCGAGCGCCGACCGCCAGAAGCTGGTGGAAGCCCTGACGGAAGAAGGCTACCCGCCGGCGCCGTGATGCCGCACGTCAACGACGGGCCTCCAGGCCCGTCACAATGTACTTGCCGCCTTCGTGCGCGGCCTTGAAGCGCACCTTGTCGCCCGCTTTCACCTTGCCCAGCAGGGCCGGGTCATTCACCTGGAACACCATGGTCATGGGCGGCATATCCAGATTCTTGATCGCCTCGTGCTTGAGCGTGATTTTCTGATTCTCCGCATCCACCTTGCGCACCTCGCCTTCGGTCATGGCGCTGTCCAGGGCCGCGCCGGCGGTCTGGGCCTGCACCGCCCCGATGAGCGCTGCGCCCACCAACAGCGCGGCGAGCGCGGCCTGAAGGATCCGGGCGGTGATGGGGCGGGCGATGGGGATCGCAGTGGGAGTGGTCAGGGTGGTGACACGCTGGGTCATGACTTGTTTCCTTCGTACTTCTGGTAAACCTTGGCGCTGCCGTCACGCGTGAGCAGCAGCACCTGATAGGGGTCCTTGCGGCCCTGGTAGAGCGCGGTGTCCATGCCGGGCGATCCGACCGGCATACCCGGCACCGACAGGCCGATGGCCTGGGGCCTTTCCTGGAGCAGGCGCCTGATCTCGCGGGCAGGCACATGCCCTTCGATGGCATAGCCGCCGATCAGCGCCGTGTGGCAGGAGCCGTAGTTCGGCGCCACGCCCAGGCGCTTTTGCATGGCGTCCTTGCCGCTGTCGTTGACCTTCACCGTGAAGCCATTGGCTTGCAGATGGGCCACCCAGTCCTTGCAGCAGCCGCAGTGGGGGTCCTTCCAGACCTCGGCGAATGGCGCCGGCCCGGATTTCGCGAAAACCCGTGCGCTCATGAGCCAGGCACCCGCGCCGAGCAGGACGGCCCTGCGGCGCGCGCCGGCATGCGTGGAGGGTGGGTGCATGTTCATGTTCATTCCCCCTTCTGAGTGACCTGGATGGTTCCGGCCATGCCGGACTGGTAGTGCCCCGCGATGAGGCATGCGAATTGGAATTCACCCGGGCGGTTGAAGTTCCACACGATCTGGCCGATGCCGCCGGCCTTGACATGGGTCATGTACGGCTCATCGTGCTCCATGTTCGGATGCTTCAACATCACGGCGGCATGCGCATCGAGTTCCTGGCGCGTGCCCAGCACCATCTCGTGCAGCATCTTCCCGCGGTTCTTCACGACGAACTTCACCGTTTCGCCTTCTTTCACCGCGATGCGGTCGGGCTTGAAGCGCATCTGGTCGGTCAGTTCGACCTGGATGGTTCGGGTCACGGCCTTGGCATCGCCTGCGATGCCCCAGTCCTTCTGCTCTTTCTTGAGGGGTGCGGCCGGGGCCGCGCCACCTTTCGCTTCATGCGCGAGGGCGGGGCCGGCCACGCCCACCAGCAAGGCCAGCGTCCATGCGGTCCATCGGTTCATCTGTGATTTCCTTGTCATGAGTCTCTCCTAATGATGGCCGCCCTGGCCGTTGGGTTTGCGGATCTGCACTTCGATGTCTTTCTTCGGCCTGGCCAGCGCCGGCATGGCGGCGGCGCCGCCGGAGCCGGAACGCGCGGGGGACGGCAGGCTGCCATTGAACTCATAGGCCACCGTGCCCGGCGGATGCTGGAACCAGCCGGGGTTGCGGTAGTCGCCCGGCTTCTGGTCGCGGCGCACCTTCACCATCGAGAACATGCCACCCATTTCGACCGAGCCGAACGGGCCTTCGCCCGTCATCATCGGCACGGTGTTGTCGGGCAAGGGCATTTCCATCTCCGCCATGTCGGCCATGCCGCGCTCGCCCATCACCATGTAGTCGGGGATCAGGCTGGTGATGTCCTTCACC